>DASSFZ010000268.1:0-7386 GCA_035693785.1 Anaerolineae bacterium
TATCCGTATTCAGCACATCGTGGACACCATGAGCGCAACTTCCGACCATTAGATGTATTCAGCACATCGTGGACACGACCGTTAGACGACCCTCACATATGGAGACGAGCAAATTTCTTCGGTACAGGCAGCACCGCCTCCTCCAGCGGATAGTCGCGCACCATGAGTTGACGCCAGTCGGCTTCCGCGCAGGGTTGATACCAGATGGTGAGCTGCTGATGGCCGGTGTCGAGGCTCAACCAGACATATCGTCCAGCATAGCGTTTGCCGATGCGAATCGGCTCGTTGAGAAAGCGGACAGAGCCGGCGGCGTCTACACGGCGGACGGCTTGGATCTGACCGACATAAATAGGCAAGGGATCGGGTACCTGATCGGCCCAGCGTGCCGGCAAGCGACGAATGCGACGACCGCGTCGCAAGCGAGCGGGCGTGTCGGACTGACGCGGCGCCACATAGTCGGTGCGATACCAATCGAGAAACGAACGCTGAACGCGGGAGACATCGCCCCGACGAGAGAAATGATGTCGGTTCCAGAACTGCTGGGCCCATAACGCATTGAACGTCTCGGCCGGCCAGTTGTAATCGGCTTCGTCGATGGGGGTGAACAGAACGGGAATCCCGAAATAGAGGCACAGGCGCACGACCTGACTGATGCGGCGGGCATAACGGCCTCCGCTGAAAGCGCTCTCGTTGTCGAACTGGGCCAGGTCGGGAATCCCCAGTGTTTTCCAGGTTTCCAGCAGATGTTGGCGAGCGTCGCCGGCGGCTTTGTGGGCGTGAATCGTCGAGGCCACGTCGTTGCTGTACACATCGATCGTGTGGAACGCCTGTACCACAGTGCCACCCTGAATCCAACGCGTGATGATATCGGTGGCCTGCACTGCATTCGGATACTCGGCCGAGGGGTGGGGACGATAGCGCTTGCGCTTCTTCGCCTGAGTGACGCAGTGGTTGCGCTTGAGGATACGCCCCAGCGCGCTCAGGCTGGGCGGGCGGGCGTAGCGTTTGCGGTATTCGCGCTGGATCGTCCGCGCTCCGACACCGGCAAATCGGACAGCCGGTGACGTGTGCCGTACTAATCGTTGTCGCAGGCGCAGGACACGCCGCGTGACGACCCGTGGCGTTTGATTGGGATGATGGTGCGGCGCACGCGAACCTGAGCGAAAGCGTGTCCACGGATGTTGGAGGCGATACGCGATCCATTTGTAGACCCAACTTCGACTCCGCTTGAGTTTCTGGACGATGCTCTTGACTGCGTGGCCCGCCTGATACAGGCGTACCGCAATTCGGCGCTGTCGGGCATGAGCTTGATCGGAACGCTTCGTGGAATGCATGACTCACCTCCTGAATGGAGGCGAGTATGTCACATGTCCACGATGTGCTGAATACGCCTAACTCTCGTGTCCACGATGTGCTGGATACACTGCGTGTCCACGATGTGCTGAATACAGACACCTAGCTTCAGTATACAACCGATTAGCAGAAAATCAATCAAGAACCAGGACGTGCATCTTCTCCGTCCGGCTTTCAACTCCACGCCTATGCGGATGTGCCATTGGCTAACGACCAGAAGACCATTGATCCCCACGGAGATCGGGTTCTCTTGAATAAGAGGCCGATGATCAGGCCAATCCCAACCATAAGCAGTGCGTTAGGCAGCGCCCGCCAGCCGAGAAAGAACACGTTCCAGCCATGTGACAGTCCCCAGAGCAGCGTCGTGATGATCACACCTCGCGAAACCAGGCGACGTTGATACTCCCAGGCGGCGTCGAAAGCGGTAACGAAGTAAACGACGTAGAGCGCCTCGCCGGGGCCATAGGCCAGGACGGCCGCCGTGGCGGAGATCAGATTCCATGGCCCCGCCAAAGCGAGTGACTGGGTGAATGCGGGCACGCCCTCCATAAACACCAATCGTCCCGATGCAGCCATCTTGACTCCGGCGAGCGCGGCGGCGCAGGCCAGCCCCGCGCCGAGGCTGGCTATATGCTCATGCTTGCGTCCCAACCCTTTGCCGTTGCTGCGAGCGAGCATGACGATGGCGAGGAGGTCCATGAGCGCCTGCCCGAGTGTTCCGAAGATGTACAGGTGCGATGAGAGAGTGTCACCTGACCATCCGAGCACGAGCGGCAGGCCCAGAACGATGGCCGGGCCAACGAGCGACAGTAGAAAGACGGCAATGGGCGTGATAAGCGAAGATCGCATATCACGATTTCAGTCAGGCCGGCTTCAGCCATCCGGCCGCGATGACTGCGCGTGCGATATTTGAATATGAACCGCAGCGGCACAGATTGCCGGCAAGATAGTCACGCACCTCATCGTCGTCGGGCGATGGATTCTCGTTCAGAAGAGCTATCGCCGAGAGCACGAAACCCGGCGTGCAGTACGCACACTGAAACGCACCATGCTCGACGAACGCACGTTGAACCCGGTGCAGCTCGCCCTCGCGAGAAATCCCTTCGATGGTCACGATGTCGCGCCCACGGGCCTGCACGGCCAGCATCAGGCAACTGCTGATTGGCTCGCCCTCGACGAGAACGGTGCATGCACCGCACATCCCGATGCCACACCCTTCTTTTGCGCCTCCCAGTCCGAGGTCGTCGCGCAGAACGGCGAGCAGGGTGCGCAGGCCGGCATCGACTTCGCGGTCGACTCCATTCACCCTCAGAACGGTCATACCGATTCCCCCCGCAGCGCACGGAGCACCTTTTCGGCGGTGATGGGCAAATCTCTGATCCGCACACCGACCGCGTCTTCGACGGCGTTAGCGATAGCAGGAGCCACCGGCGGCAGCGTCATCTCGCCGATGCCGTGCAGCTCACCGCCCTCGGATTCCAGGCAAGTGCTCACCAGCTCCGGCGGCGCATCGCGAAACGACGGGATCATGTAGTCGGACAGATTAGGATTGGTGACCTGTCCGCCGTCGAATACGATCTCTTCGAGAAGCGCGGGGCCCAATCCGTAGATCACGTTGCCGTCGTTCTGCAACTGGGCCAGTCGCGGATTGACGACACGGCCTGCAAACGAAGCGGCGCTGTAGCGCACCAGCGTGACTCTGCCTGTTTCGACATCCACTTCGACCTCAGCAGCGCCTGCGCCTTGATGCCAATGGGGCGTCGATACCCCCTGCCCGGTCTCGGGATCGATGCCAAATGCGGTGGCATACTCACCGGAGGCTTCGAGTGCGTCGAGATCATTGCGCCTGAGCACGTCGGCATAGGAAATCGATTCGGCGGCGCTGACGATTCGTCCACGCTCCGCTTTCAACGTATCGGCGGGGGTCTCCAGTATCGGCGCGGCGAGGGCGACGAGTTTCTTCTTCAACTCCTCTGCCGCATCCCTGACCGCGCTGCCCATCATGCTCGTCGAGCGGCTGGCCGACGTCGTCGAATCGAACGGCGTTATGGCCGTGTCCGGCCCGACGACGCGGACGGCCCCGAATGGCACACCCAACGCATCGGCGGTGATTTGCGCCAGCGCCGTGTGTGCCCCCTGCCCCATTTCGACCGTGCTGGTGAACAGCGTGGCGACCTCGTCCGCCGTAAAGCGGATCTTCGCCTGCGATTTGGACCTGGCGACCGTGCTCTTCATCATCACGGCGCAGCCGCGCCCGCGCCTCACCTCACCCCCCTCCCCGGCTTCGCCACCCCTCCCCCCTCTCCCAATCTCCTGGATTGGGAGAGGGGGGAGGGGGCTGGGGGGTGGGGGGTGAGGCTCCAGCCCTCTCACAGCCGCTTCGAGGCATTCTGCGAAATGCACATCGTGCAACGTCTCGCCAGTCGCGAACCGCTCGCCGGAGCGCAACAGGTTCTTCGACCGAAACTCCAGTGGATCCCAGCCCATCTTCCGCGCGATAATGTCCATCTGCGATTCGTACGCCCATGCCGTCTGTGAACTCATCGCACCGCGATAAGCGCCCGCAGGGGGCAGGTTGGTGTACACGCCGTAGGAGTCCACGCGAACTGCCGGAATCCGATACGGCCCCACGGAGCGCACCATGCCGCCCAGCACGAGCGACGGACTTGCATCCGCGTACGCGCCGCCGTTCCAATAGATCGTCACCTGGCGCGCCGCGAACGTGCCGTCGCGCCGCACGCCCGTCTTCAGCGTGATCGTCGCCGCGTGCTTCGTCACAGTGACGAACTCCTCGGCGCGTGACAGGACGATCTTCACGGGACGCCCGCCCGTTTTCCGCGCCAGCGCTGCCGCGATCGGCTCGATGCGGATATGCCCCTTTCCGCCATACCCGCCGCCCACGGGTGGGACGATGACCCGCACCGCGTCCGGCGCCAGACCGAAGATTCCCGCCAGAGCATTACGCACCATATAGGGCGCCTGGCTGGCGGTCCACACGGTCAACCTGTCGCCGTCCCACTGCGCCGCAACAGCATGCGGCTCCAGCGAGGTCTGCTGCGCCGGCGGGCTGGTGAACGTGTCCTCGAAGACTTCGTCGGCTTCGGCGAAAGCGGCTTCTACATCGCCGTGCCGCAATTTGGCGTGCTTGAAGATGTTGTTCGGGAATTGATCGTGCAGCATGGGCGCGCCGGGCCGGATCGCCTCCAGCGCATCGAACACGGCCGGCAGCTCGTCGTATTCGACGTCGACGAGCAACGCCGCTTCCTCTGCGGCTTCCAGACTCTCAGCCGCTACGGCCGCCACCGGCTCTCCAACGAATCGCACCCGATCGATCGCCACGGCACTCTGATCTTTGATCGCCGCGCCGTAGAGCGCTGAAGGTCCAAGGTCCGCGCGCGTGAGCACGGCCACGACGCCGGGTGCTCTCTCCGCCTGGCCGGCGTCGACCTTGAGCAGCCGGGCGTGGGGCGCCGTGCTGCGCACGATTTTGCCGACGAGCATGCCGGGCAGGCGCAAGTTGACCATGTACTCGACAGCGCCGGTCACCCGCGCGACAGCGTCCAGCATGGGGACAGACTCACCGATGGCCATCGCGCACCTCCTTCAGCGCCCGCCGCACGAAGACCCGGATCATCTCGCGGCGGTACCAGGCCGAGCCGCGCACATCGGAGAGTGGATCGAGCGCGCGCGCGTACTCGTCGGCGATGGCGTCGATCAGATCGTCGGCAAGAGATTCGCCCATCGCCATCGCCTCGGCCTTTGGCACGCGCTGGGGTGTCTCGACCGCCGCGCCGACAGCCACATGCAAATCGCGACAGTGTCCCGACTCGTCGATATCCGCAACCGCCGCCACACCTACGCAGGGGCGATCTTCTGAAGAACGGGATGTGTACTTCAGGTAAACGGCGCGGCATGAGGCCGGAAGCGGCGGGATGACCACCTCGCTCAGGATCTCATTGGAAGCCAGCGCAGTCGTGTAGAAACCCAAGAAGAAATCGGACAGGGGAATCTGCCGCTTGCCGTTTGGCCCGATTGCATTGACGCGAGCATCCAGGGCGAGGAGCATGGCCGGCGGATCGGAGGCATAGTCGGCCTCGGCCAGATTGCCGCCGACGGTGGCCTGATGGCGCACCCGCACGTTGCCGACGACGCCGAAGGCATGCGCCAGCGCCGGGCAGAATTCGCGCACGAAGTTCGAGCGTTCGGCCGCGCGCAGACGGGTCAACGCGCCGACGTGCAACCCGTCGGCCTCGCGGCGGATAAAGTCCCAGCCGGGGATGCGCCCCAGACTGACCAGCGCTGCCGGCGCGACGAGGCGTTGCTGGAGCATGAGCACCAGCGCCGTCCCGCCTGCGATGACCTTTGCGCCATCAGCGTACTCCGAGAGGAGGGCCACCGCTTCGTCGAGCGTAGTGGGTTCGAGAAAGTCAACTTTCAAGTTGGGCCTTCACGTTGCCGACAAACTCGGCAGTCACTTTTTTCGCCGTCGCGTTGATCACCGCCGTCCCGAACTGCGCCAGCCGGCCGCGCAGGTTCACCTCCATTCGATAGGCGACCTGGGTTCCGCCCTCAACCGAGGACAGCGTCGAAGTAAAGGTCGCCTTCACGAAAGAGGCAATCGACCGGTCGTCGCCTTCGAGCGAGGCGACCACGCGGCGAGGTGGATCGACCTCGGTGAGCGCCGCCGTTCCGTTGAACGCAGCGGCGACCGGCCCGACTTTGATTTTGATCTTGCCGCGATAGGTCACGTCATCCACGCGCTCGATGGATTCAATCCCGGGTACGCATTGGCCCATACGCTCAAGGTCGAAGAAAAGTTCCCACACCTTTTCAGGGGGCGCGTGAACCACGAAAGAGTCATCGATTTGCATCTGGCCCCCCCTTAGTCCCCCCCGCATGCGGGGGGGAGACAGAAGGGGTACCTCCCGCATGCGGGGGGGAGACGGTGTGCGCAGGCGCGCGACAAAGCAATAGCGCGAGCGCACTCGCGCCTGCTTCGAAGGTATACGTGTCGCCCGGCTCAAGCCACAGGATCGATTCAGGCTCGAGCGGGAGCGACTCCGTTCCGACGTGCGCCTGACCCGCGCCACGCACGACGTAGATGAAGTGCTCCCCGTCTGAAGCTTGCGCGGGTTGGGTGCGCGCGCCTGGGTCGAGCGTGATCTGCTCGACGTGCAGCGCGTCGCTTCCGAGCAAGGCGCGATTGGCAAGCGTCGTCTGGGCAACACCCGCCTGGCGAGTCGTGGTCAAATCGGCAGGGCTAAATATCGTAGGCATAGGAACTCAATTTCCCCCCGGCAGACTTGCGAAGTCTTGGAGACTTCGGAAGTCTAATTTCCTGAAACTCACACGCACTCCCACGTCACCTCGAAGTCCGGCACGGCGGCGCGGATCAGGCTTTGCACCGGACAATACTTCTCGGCCAGCTCGATCAGGCGGTGGA
Source organism: Anaerolineae bacterium (assembly GCA_035693785.1). GTDB lineage: Bacteria > Chloroflexota > Anaerolineae > Fen-1058 > Fen-1058 > DASSFZ01. The sequence continues at coordinate 6,797 of DASSFZ010000268.1, forward strand.
CGCGATCGTCCGGCTCGGACGTCTTGATCTTCACGTGCAGGCGAACGCTCGTGAAGTGCACAGGCACGTCGGCCTCGCCTTTGCGGCCACGAATGTCGAGCACGCCCTCGGCAGACGCTTCCAACGCTTGCAGATCGAAGCGAATCTTTTCGGCCATCCTGGCCGTCGAGACACCTGTTCAGGCACATAGGCCGGCGAGGGTAATCTCGAGTGGCGTCGGGCCGGTATCGGTACCCTCGTTGCGTGGCGGCTCGTCTGAGCGCAGGACAGGAAACTTGCGAATGAACAGATCGTTCACGCGCCCGCCGAGCCACACGCCTCGTGCGCGAATCGTGCGAATGTAATCAGGTTGCGATGGAGTCATCCAACCATCCGTCCCATCTCACTCTAACTCACTACTCTAACTCACTCGTCCGGCAACGACAAACTTCATCGGGAACCGCTGCAAGCTGACCGCGCCGTTTTTCGTCACCCGCGTCAGTGCGCCGACCTGCAGGCCCATGCGCTCGTCGGGCGTGATCGGGTTGGGCTGGACGACAATCGCCATGTCTTCGGCGAAGGCTCGGCCAGCAGGCGCGGGCCGGGTATCG
>DASSFZ010000269.1:0-4989 GCA_035693785.1 Anaerolineae bacterium
TGTCCTCTGACGCGAGTGATATTCCCCGCTCGACTCGATTCGATTATATATCCGATTGCGCAAGTCCGCCAAGCGCAATCCCAACCGCAGGCGGATGTCACGCACCGGGGAGATAATCGTCCGCCAAAGATCGGGCAGCCAGTCGGTCTATGCTATAATCTCCTCACGACAAGCGTTTTACCGTAGCACAACTTTCCATTTCGGAGCCGTGTCCTATATGGAAATCCCCGGAACCGCGACCCCCTGGTATAGCCATACGATCGAGACTGTCGCCCGCGCCCTGGAAACCCAACTCGATCACGGCCTGAGCGTCGAGGAAGCGCAGACGCGGCTGAGCAAAGTCGGCGCCAACGAGCTGCGTGAGCACCCGCCGGAACCGTTCTGGAAGAAAGTCGTCGATCAGCTTAATTCGTTCGTCGTGATTTTGCTCATCGTCGCCAGCGTCGTCTCGGCGCTGCTGGGCGACTGGATCGAAGCGGTCGTCATCATGGCGATCGTCGTCCTCAACGCCGTGCTGGGCGTGGTGCAGGAATCGCGCGCCGAGCAGGCGCTGGCGGCGCTCAAGAAAATGGCCGCGCCCGACGCGACCGTGATCCGCGATGGTCACCGCCAGCGCATTCCCGCCCGCGAGCTGGTCCCCGGCGACGTCGTCCTCCTCGAAGCCGGCAACTTCGTCCCGGCGGACCTGCGCCTGGCCGAGTCTGTGAATCTCAAGATCGAAGAAGCCTCGCTGACCGGCGAGAGCGTGCCCGTCGAGAAACAGGCGAGCGGCGTGCTGGCCGAAAACGCGCCGATCGGCGACCGCAGGAACGCCGCTTACATGAGCACGCTGGTGACCTACGGGCGTGGCAAGGGCATCGTCGTCGCCACAGGCATGAAGACGCAGATCGGCCTGATCGCGGAGATGATCCAGTCGTTCGAAGAGGAGCCGACGCCGCTGCAGAACAAGCTCAACCAGCTCGGCAAGACGCTCGGCCTCGCCGCGCTGGCGATCTGCGGCCTGGTCTTCCTGGCCAGCGTGCTCCGCGAGACGGATCTGTCGCTCATCTTCGATCCGAACGGCGGCCTCGGCGCATACCTCGCCAGCTTTCGGCAGGAGCTGGCCGATACCTTCCTGATCGCCGTCAGCCTGGCCATCGCCGCCGTGCCGGAGGGCCTGCCCGCCATCGTCACGATCAGCTTGGCGCTCGGCATGCGCGAGATGATTCGACGTCATGCGCTGATCCGCAAGCTGTCGGCAGTCGAGACGCTGGGATCGGCGACGGCGATCTGCTCGGACAAGACGGGCACGCTGACGCTGAACCGCATGGTGGCCGTGAAGCTGTGGGTGGACCACGCCGAGATCGACGTGACCGGCCATGGCTATCAACCGGTGGGACAGTTCCTGCGGAGTGGGCGCGAATTCGACGCGCTTGGCGACCAGGAAATCTCCGGTTTGCTGTGGGCCGCCACGCTGGCGAACGACGCCGACCTCGAGCCGGTCGGCGAAACGGACGGCAGGATATCTTACCGCATGGTCGGCGACCCGACCGAGGGCGCGCTCCTCGTCGCGGCGGCCAAGGCCGGCATCTGGCGGAAGGAGCTGGAAAAATCGTTTCCGCGCGTCGCCGAGATCCCGTTCGACGCCGAGCGCAAGCGCATGGCCACGATTCACGAAATCCGCGACGCGCACACGGACGATCCGTCGCCGTTCATGACCGGCGAGACCGGCCACGTCGTCACGGTGAAAGGCGCGCCCGATCTGGTGCTGGACTGCTGCACACTTTTGATGCATCGCAAAGGCCCGGCCCCGATCACGGAGCAGGAGCGGCAGAAGATCCGGGATGCGAATGCCCGGATGGCTTCCCAGGCGCTGCGGATCCTGGCCGTCGCCTACCGCCGCCTCGACCATCTGCCGGATGCGGGCGACCTCAGCGTGGACTCCGTCGAGCGCGACCTGACGTTCGTCGGCCTGATCGGCATGATCGACCCGGCCCGGCCCGAGGTGAGACCGGCGATCGACAAGGCGCGCCACGCAGGCATCCGCACGGTGATGGTCACCGGCGATTATCCCGACACAGCCCGCGCGATCGCCGCCGAAATCGGCTTGCTGCGCGACGGAAGGACCGGCGGCGAAGGCGGCCAGGTGCTCACCGGCGCGCAGATCGACACGATGGACGGCGCGGCACTGTTCGCCGAGGTCGAGCAGGTCGACGTCTTCGCGCGCGTCAGCCCCGAGCACAAAGTCCGCATCGTCGACGCGTTCCGCGAGCGCGGCCACGTCGTGGCTATGACTGGCGACGGCGTGAACGACGCGCCAGCGCTCAAGCGCGCTGACATCGGCGTGGCGATGGGCATCACCGGCACCGACGTGTCGAAGGAGACCGCCGACATGGTGCTGACCGACGACAACTACGTGTCGATCGTCGGCGCCGTCGAGCAGGGCCGCATCATTTACGGCAATATCCGCAAGTTTGTGTTCTACCTGCTGTCGTGCAACGTCGCCGAGATCGCCATCATCTTCATCGCCGCGCTGGCCGGCTGGCCTACGCCGCTCACCGCCATTCAGTTGCTATGGCTCAACCTGCTCACCGACGGCGCGCCGGCGCTGGCATTGGGCATGGAGAAGGGCGACCCCGACACCATGGATCGACCCCCGCGCCCGCCAACAGAGCCAATTGTCAATCGCGTCATGGTGATTCGCATCGCGGTCATGACCGTCGCGCTGACCGCCGTGGTGCTGGCCGCTTATTGGATCGGGATGAACGAGCACGGTATCGATCTGGCCGAGACAATGGCCTTCGTCACGCTGGCCCTGGCCGAGCTGCCGATCGCATACACCACGCGTTCCGAGCGCTATCCGCTGCTACGGCTCGGACCGTTCAGCAATCGCTGGATGCAATACGCGGTCGGCTTGTCGATCCTCCTGATCCTGGCCGTGATCTACGTGCCATTCCTGAATCGCCCCTTCAACACGGTGCCGCTCACGCTGGAACAGTGGGAAGTCATCCTGCCTCTGATTCTCGTCCCGGCACTCGCCGCCGAAATCAGCAAGCTCTTCCTGCGGCGGAGGGGAGCCGGACGGCGCGTCGCGCTGGTGTAACGGGTCGGTAACACGTCTGAAGCTTCACCACGAAGGCACGAGGGCACGGAGTTTCCGAAGAACTTTGTGTCTTCGTGTCTTAGTGGTTAGTAAAGCGCCAAGATGGACAAGACGAACTCGATGCGGCTGCTCGACGCGCGGAAGATTCTGTACCACGCGAAGGAGTACGATCCATCGCGCGAGTTCCACGACGCGGTGGAAGCGGCGGCATTGATCGGCGCGCCGGTCGAGACGGTGTACAAGACGCTCGTCGTGCTGCGCGAATCAAAAGGCAAGTCGTTATTGGTCATGATCCCGGCGCACCGAGAGGTCGATCTGAAACGGTTGGCCAAGGAGATTGGAGAGAAGAGATTGCGCATGGCGACGCAGCGCGAGGCGGAGCAGTTGACCGGCCTGCAGGTCGGCGGTATCTCCGCGCTGGCGCTGCTCCAGCGAGGCTTCGAGGTCTGTCTGGATGTCAGCGCGCAGGCGTTGGAGATGATTCACGTCAGCGCGGGTGTACGTGGCATTGATCTCGAATTGGGCGTGAAGGATTTGATTGCCGTGACGCGGGCGAAGGTGGTGAGAGCAGCATCAGACTGATGCCGCGTCCGACCGGGTTCCAAGTTTAGAACAGCTTGGAAACTAAGCCAAGTCGCAGCTGAGCGCGAAGCCAGCGAGGATATCGCCGCCGGGCGCGTCCACGAAGCCAGGAACGTCGACGACCTCATCGTCCGGCTCGATAAGGGCCGCATGGCGACCTGATCATTCTGCGCAACGTCGGCGCGCATGATCCGACGCTCAAGAATCCGTGACCTCTGGCACACACTGAGCCAGCAAGCATCATATCTGTGCATCGAAGTGTGAAGCCCGGCAATACGCCGGGCTTCTTATGCTTCCTGCACTTGAGAATTCCGATTGGAGTCGAAGCCGCACCCGCCTGAAGGCTCGACTCCAGCACTCGGAATTCAGCGTGCGCTTGGTGTAAGGATACTCGCCGTGCCGGTCACCTGACCGCAGACATCATTTCTTCCTGGCCGACCGCTTCGCGGCCTTCTTAGGAGTCGCCTTCTGCGAGGCAGTCTTCCTAGCCGCCGGTTTCTTCGTTGCGACTTTCCTGGCAGTCGTCTTCCTGGCTGTCGCTTTCTTTGCGACCACCTTCTTCGTGGCAACTTTCTTCGCAGGCGCTTTCCTGGCGACGGCTTTCCTGGCCGCGCCGTTTCCACCGATCCAGCCCAGCCCCAGCTCCTCCAGCTTCGCCTGTGCCGGCATGCCGGTCGCTTTATCCCAGCCGGCCATCTCGTAGTAGGCGTTCAGCGCGAAGTCAAGCTCCTCCGGCGCGACGGTGCGGCCATCGCTCCGGCCGCCCTGGAGCGGCTTGTGCAGCACCTTCTTGGGCAGCGTGTCCTTGTCGCGGCCGGCGCCTTCGCGCGCGTTGAAGGCGCGCAGCATGTTCAGTCGCCGCTCGCCGATCTTCTGAATTTCGTCGATCGTCACGTCCCAGCCGGTGACGGCCTTCATCATCGCCACTTCTTCGTCCGGGCCGTACAGCGTCCACGCCGGTCCCCACACGAACTGGCACAGCGTCGCCGTGTCGAGGAACGAGTAGTTCAATTGCGTGCGGTAGGCGAATTTCACCTTCTCCTCGTTCATCACACGCCCGCGCTGCGGATCGACCAGGCCGAGCACCTTCAGGCGGCGCAGGTACAGGTTGTCGTTGTTGTTGTCGGGGTCGGGCGCGTACATCGGATCGTGCTCGGACGACTGGTGGTCCGCGCCGAAGGGGTTGACGGCATAGATGAGCGCCAGGCTCTTCTTCACCTGCGGCATGTGCGCAGGCAGCTCGGCGCCCTTGACGGTGATGAGATGCTCGTCGGCGCCACGGCCGATCGCCTGCGCCGCGCGCTCCGACCCTTCGGCCAGGATCG
>DASSFZ010000270.1:0-11328 GCA_035693785.1 Anaerolineae bacterium
AGTCCCAGGAACGCCGCCAGCACGAGCGAGTGCGACCACGCGCGATGCCAGGGCAGGAACTCGATCTCGACGCGATCGCCTGTTCGCCTGAACGCGAACGACGGCCCTCCGAAAATGTCGATCTTGATCTCGTCGCCATAGGTGTACCGCAGCGGCGCTTCGACCTTCGCCCGCGCCTCGGCGAGTCCCTCGATCTCCGATCCGGAATAAGGCATCTGCGAGGTGTTGACCGTCGGCCCGATGCGCACGGCGACTTCGCCTCGCTCGGCATCGAAGCGGACGGTGTACTGCCGCCACAGATCGACGCCGAGCTTCATCGTGTGCAGCCGCACGCGGACGGGCCGGTTGCGTTTGTAGGCCCTGTCGATCGCCTCGGCGATCTGGTTGGCGATCATCTGCGGGTCGGGGTGGCGCGGGTCGGGATCGACGTCCTCGGCGCGCTCGAAGTAGCGGGTGAACTTGAAGTCGAGCGTGTCGGGTAGCAGGCCGAAAATGCCGCCCAGCGCGGGTAGGAGTGACCCGCTCGCGGCCTGCTCGACCACGCCTGGAATGAATGTGGCAGCGGCGATGCCGCTCACGAAATGAGCGATCCCCTTCATAGCAATTTAATGGGACACGGATGAATACAGATGAACACTGATCTGTCTTTGATTCCTATTGTGGCTTATACCACGACAGACTGCCTTTCAGCGAATTGTCAAACACCTTTCGCTTGTGCTGTGGCTTGGGCCCAAAGTTTAATAGCAGTCCAACTTCGTATGGTGTCGCCTTCAGGTAATTGAGAAGCTGAGCTTCGTGTTCGTCCGCCAGCAATTTGACGGCCTTGAGTTCGACGATGACCACACCGTTTACGAGCAGATCGGCGGCATATTCGCCGACGACTTCGCCATCGAAGTGAACGACTATCGGTTCCTGTTGTTTCACAACCAAACCGAGTTTTCGAGCGGCGATAGCCATCGAGTTTTCATACACCTTCTCCAGAAAACCATAACCCAACACGCCGTACACCTGGTAGAAGGCTTTCAGGATAAGATCGGTGATTTCACCATGCTTGAGGACATGCGTGGCCATAGATCCACCTCGTTGATGGGAAGATAGAAAGAATCATCCGTGATCTCAGTGTTTATCCGTGTCCCCTACATCAACCCCAGCAGCTGCGCTATCGTAGGCCCCAGGCCGAGTATGTTGAGCGTGATCGGAACGAGCAGCACGCCCAGGCAGTTCATGCGTCGCGACCCGAAGAGGATCGGGATCAGGCCGATGCCCGTCGCCGTCAAAAAGATCAGCATGCCGCCGGAGCCGGTGAGTAAACCGACGAGCGAGACGAGGATGGCGAGCGTCGCCGCATTGGTGGCGCGATACGGGATGCGCTGCACGACCCGCGCCGCGGCCCGAGCGAGCACGAGGAGGAGCAAGAACGAGGCAGCGCCGCTCACGGCGATCGAGGCGACGGCGCTGTAGTAGATCTGCGGGGTGCCCGGCGTGTAGATCGAGCCAAGCATAGCCGCCATGCCGCCGCGCGCCAGGTTCAGACCGGGAATGAAGAACAGCAGGAAGCCGCCCACGTAGTAGATTGCCTTCGACACGCCCTGTGATAGGATGAACACGCGGTCGTCGCGTTGCGCCGTGGCGTGCGCGGCGAGGAAGGCGCCCACGCCTCCGGTGACGACGGGGAAAAACGCGGCGAACCACCCACCCAGCGCGCCCGAGGCGACGCCGCGCGCCAGGTGCGAGGGCGTCACGTCGAGCGAGCGGGTGATGTGCTGCTCGGGCACGCGCGCGCCCATGACGAAGTTCGCCAGCACCGCCGGCGCGGCAAACAGGCCGACGAAGGCAGGCAGAAGATTCTGGAACGCGAATTCGATCGGGACGACGCTGCGATACATGATGAGCATGCCGAGCAGGCCGGAGAGGAAGAACGTGAGAATCCCCGCGCCCAGTTGGGTCCACGCGGCGAGGAAGCGGCCGGGGCGTGTCCGCCCGCGCTCGCCAGCTCTGGGCCATTCCGACATCAATATGAAAGCTGAGACGGCGCCGAGTATCCACCCAAGGTGGGGCGTGACGATAGAGTACAGAATGCGCGCCGCCTCGCCGATGACCGGGCTGGCGGCGACGACGATCGCCAGCCCGGCCAGCCCACCGACGCCACTGAGGACCACTGCTTCGTAGCCGCGCCGCTGGAGCAGCCACTTTTGTCCCGGCAGCACGAGGAACGCCGTCGATTCGTCCGGCGCGGCGAGGAACGTCGCCGAGACGGTATTGAGCATCGAGTAGCCGACGACCATGCCTACCATTAGCATCGCCAACTGATCGAGGCTCATCATCGACGAGAGCGATCCGGCGGCGGCGATCACCAGCCCGGCCACGTTGAAGACGTGCAGCGCCGGGATCAGCGCCAAAACGGACGCACCGGCCGCGCCGATAACTGCGAAACCAATCAGGGTCAGCGTATCCACGTTGCTTATCGCTTATCGCGTATTGCGTATCGCATATCGCGTATCGGATCGCCGGCCTTCATCACGGATCACGCGTCACGGATTCACGACCACATCGTAGCCCAGCGCCGGCACGAGCTCGAGGACGCCGTTGAACTCGTCGATCACGCCGGTGACGCGCGCTCGCGCGCCGGCTTGCAGCGACGGCGCGTTCGGCGCGAAACTCAGCACGTTGCTGAAGATCACGACGCGCAGCTCGCCCGTGCCGTCGTTGACGAAGACGATCACGCCCGCCGAGAAGCCTTCCACGCGCAGCACGTCGCCGGCGATCGTCGCCAGCCTGCCAATGTCCACTCTCGACAGTGTGTTAATCGCTCGCGTCTCGATGCTCGCCGTCGAGCCGGGCTCCTCGACGACGACCTTCTCACCCGAGGCGGGCTGCAATTCGAGAGCGCCGTTGTACTCGACCACTTCGGCCTCCACGGCGACCCGCGCGCCGAGATTCAGCGCAGCTTGCTCTTCCACCTCGCGATACCGGCCGTCAAACAACACGAGCGCAATCGAGCCGGCGCCGTCGTCGATGATAAAACGGAATCCGGCGGAGAAGCTGTACGTTTCGACGACCCGGCCGCGGACCGTCACCACCTGCCCAATCGACGTGTTGTCGATCGTATTGATCGCCGTCACTGCGCCGGACGCCAGCGTAGGCGTTGTGGCGACGGTCGGGATGGCCCCCGGTGTGGGCTTCGCCGTCGGCGTCATGACGTCGGTTGAGATGATCGTCGGCGTGGTCGGCAGCGCTTCGGGCGTCGGTCGCGGCGTGGCAATAACGACCGGCAGCCGTGGCGTCGGCGCGGCCTCGGCGACCTGCGCCCCGACCCAGGCACGCACGCTGGCGCCGTTGGGCGGGACGACTTCGAGCGCGCCACTGAACTCGCTCACGCGTCCCAGCGCCGACACGCTGACGCCTTCCCGAAGGATGTCGCCGTTCTCAAGCTGATCGTAGACGTCGCTGAACAGCACCAGCCGGATCGAGCCGGTGTCGTCCTCAAGGCGGAAGCGCACGCCGTTCTCAAAGCGATCGATGCTTTCGATCGTGCCGCTGATGAACACTGTGCGGCCGATGTCTTCCGGCGTGATGGCGCCGAGCGGCGCCAGACGCAACGTCGCTGGTTCTTCGGCCACGGCGCGGGTGAGGACGGACACGTCGGACGGAAGCTCGGGCACGATCTCCAGATCGCCCCGGAACGAGTTGACCGGCCCTTGCGCGACGACTTCCGCCCCGATCTGCCAGTCGGCGGCGTCCGGCAGCGCGCCGAATACGTCGTGCCACAACAGCAGCGTGACGTCGCGACCTTGCGGGTCGCTGAGCGTGAACTTCACTCCGGCCGAAAAGGGCGCGATCCCGGCGATCGTCCCCTGCACGCGCACCCACCGGCCGATGTCGTCGTCGCCGAGGCTGCCGATAGGCTCCTGCTCGGTAAAGACGACCGGTTGGTCCAGCACGGCTACGTGGTCGCCGCGCGTAACCGTCACTTGCGGCGTGCCTTTAAAGAGCGTCACCACGCCGGTCGCTTCGATCGGATCGCCGACCCGGATGTCCGGCGCGGGAGCGCCGGCTTGCGCCGCGTCGCGCTCGACGGCAAGGTCGATCTCACCGCTCGCGTCGCGCAGCGTGACCAGGCGAAGCCCGTCGTACGGCTGGCGCACGGCGCGCACCTGGCCGCGCACCGTGACCGGGGCCAGCGCGTCGTCCGGCGTGATCGAGCTGATCTCGCGCGGAGAAGCAGAATCGGTGACGCGGGTAATCGCCAGCGCGTCGATCGTGCTGAGCGTCAGCGAGGGCGTCTCGTCCCGCACGCGCAGGGCGCCTTCGACGACCACGCGATCGCCGATCGACGGCACGCGATCGGCCTCGATCAGGGCGCGGCCTGCGGGCCGAAAGGCCGTGACGAGCATCTGCCCGCTGCCGTCGTCGACCCAGAAGGAGAGCGATTCCGCTTCAGGGTTGACCGCTGGCGAGCGCCTGACGACGCCTTCGATGCGGACGTAGGCGTAGTTCATCGCCGCCTGAACCTGGCCGATACGGACGGTGGGCACCGTCGCACTGACGGAGGCGACATAGAGCAGCGCCAATCCGCCGGCAGCCAGCACGATGGCGAGCAAGCCGAACAGGGCGATCGTCATGCGCCGCTTGAGGTTCGCTCCGCAATACGGACACGTGACGTGTGAACCGACTTCGCGCCCGCACGACGGGCAGAAGGACAAGTCAAGTCTCCAGGGTTTAGACGTGGCCGGTGGTCAGTATATTAGTGGCTGGGACCGGCTGCAAGGATGTGAGTGTAAGTATAACCAGATGGGGCGGGCGCGCAAGTGGACGAGCAGTGGAAATTGCCCGTTGCAAACGTGGTACAATCTGCTCAAATTTCACGCGGTCGCGCGGCGACGGACGAGCAGACCAATGGCTTTGCACATACCCGCCGAACAGATGGCCCAATACAAGCGCACGGCTCGCGCACGCTGGCAGGCTGAGCGGGAACAGCAAGACGCCAGACGCGAGCGCGCCTGGAAACTGGCCCGGCAGGCGGCAGACCTGCTGAAGCGCGAGTACGGCGTGCGTCGCGTGATGGTCTTCGGTTCGCTCACGCACTCGGATCGCTTCACGCTCTGGTCGGATGTGGACGTGGCTGCGTGGGGACTGACACCGGCCAACTGGCTGAGCGCTATCGGCGCAGTCAACGCATTGTCGAGTGAAATCGAACTGAATGTGGTGGATGTGGAATGCTGTCCGCCGCAACTGCTCGCAGCCATCGAGCGGGAAGGAGTATCTCTGTGATCCCGCGCTACCGTCTGCTGGCAGAACGGGTACGCTCCGAGCTACGCAGCCTAGAGCAGGTTGTCGAACGGGCCAATAACGCGTTGGCACGGACAATCCCGCATCCGCAGGATCAAGATTACTTCCTGGCGGCTGCGGCGCTTGATCTGCACGGCTTCTACGTCGGGTTGGAGCGCCTGTTTGAGTTAATCGCGACCGAGATCGACAGGAGCAGGCCGGGCGGCCCAACCTGGCACCGCGATTTACTGGCGCAGATGTCGCTGACCGTGCCTGATGTGCGGCCTGCAGTCGTTTCGGACGAAACGCGCACCAAGTTGAGGAATTATCTGGAATTTCGCCACGTGGTGCGTAATGTCTACACCTTTGACTTGCAGCCGGATCGGGTAACGGAACTTGTAGGCGGTCTGCGGCCTGCTTTCGACCTAGCCCGGCGCGATCTGCTGGCCTTCGCCGATTTCCTCGAAGAGTTATCCACAGCAGACGAAGAAGACCCTGCGTCTTGAGCGGGCAGAGCGCCTCATGGCAGTGCGAGGATGATCGGCCCCAGCCTCAACTCCGACGCGTAGAGGCACGCCTGCGAGGCTCACTTTGTGATGAACGGGTCGTCGGGTTCGAGCGGATGGGTTGCCTTCAAGCCCTTCGCAAACGCTGTCGTGTATGGATTCGTCCCGTCCAACGAGTTTGCCGCGAACTCGTTCGGCCAGTACTGAGACGGCAACATCTTGGGCGTCTTGTCGCCGCTCTTCGGGTAGTACCACGCGCGCACGGTCCAGCCACACGACAGGCCGACGAACACGGCGCGGACTTTTTGGCCGGCGCTCACAGGCACGGCGCCGTGCAGCCAACCCTCAGGCCGGAACCACTGGCCGAAGTGGCTGCGCAGGGTGAGCGTGCCGGATGCGGGCGCTTTGTCCGCCGTATCCACGGTCACGGTGCACTTGCCGATGCAATACTTGTCGGCGACCGTCACATGCTGGATCAGCAGAGGTCCCACGTTGACGTAGGAGCTGCCACTCAGATACTGCAACTGCACGTCGATGCGGAGGGTCTCATCTTCTGATGTGCCGCTCTCGGGGTACGCCAGCGGCACGGCGAGCATGAACGAGCCCGCGCCGAAAGCTGGCGTATACGTCTGCTTCAAGAGAACGTACTGGCCCTTGTTGTTCTTGTGGTAAACACCGACGTCGAGGCGGTTGTTGGAATACGTGGACGATCCGTTGACGACGACGGTCGTCTCATCCTTACAGGCTGCGATGCTGTAAATGCCGATCGAAACGGCGCTGGCCGCCGACGCCGGCGCCACGCTGATCAGCGCGGCAAGCAGCCCTACCGCGACGAGAACATGAAAGCCCTTCATGCGAATACCTCCTGAACGCTACCCTTGACATCCGTTGATTCGTTGCCTATCCGTTGACACCTTCGAACAAGTCCTCTTCGATATGACGAAGCCCGTTCGGCGGCGGTTCCACGCGTGTGAACCGCTCGTATCCCAGTACCCGGCGTTGCAACACGCCGGGGAATCTTCGAAAGAGCATACTCGACTCGCCCTGGCTGGCATGGCACATCCACGCTTCAGCTTTGATCGGTAGATACGCCCGGACGTCGATCCTGGACGTGATCGGGAAATCGTGCTGTACGATCTTTCGGAGGTCGATATCGCCGTTGTGGCCGAATTTCGACGGGTTGCGCCCGAACAGGGGCATCAAGTTCACGATGATCCTGAGCATTCGCCTGGGAATGCTCGACCAGTACAGTTTCTGCGGACGGTGCGGGTGGCCGGCCTCTGGGTAGCGACTCGGATCGCCGGCGGCATAGAATGCCTCTGTCGTGCGCTGGTGAGAGAAGATGTGATCGGGGTGACCGTAGCCGCCGTACGGATCGAATGTGACGACGACCTGCGGCCGGATCGAGCGTATCAACTGAACCAGTTGTCCGGTTACTCGATCAGGATCGGCGTTGATGAAGGCGCGCGGATCGCGATTGTCGGCGCTGCCAGGCATGCCGGAGTCGCGATAGCCCAGCAGGTGCAGCCCGGTGAGGCCCAGCTTCATCGCCGCACAACGCAGCTCGCCCTCGCGCAGCGCGCCGAGCCGCTGATCCTCCGGCAAGTGCTCGAACGGCGTGAGCATCTCCGGCAGGACCCGGCCGACTTCGCCACGCGTCGCGCAGGCATAATGCACTTCGACACCCTCACGGGCGTATCGCGCGATGGCGCCGCCAGGCCCGAAGGATTCGTCGTCAGGATGTGCAAAGACGAACAGCAGCCGCCTGGGGCCTGTCGTCGGCTTCAGAATGATGGACTCCATAATCCGGGAGCGCCTTTGCTTGATCCGAGACTGATCATATCACAATCCTTTCAGACTGTCAGTTCCAGAAATGGGAGTGTGTACGCAAAACATGTCAGCGGAGGCGGCTCCCACGCCGCCGGATAAGCGATTGCCAAATCCAGCGGCGGATTTGTCAATCCGCCGAGAGCGGATCGGAGTTTGTGCTGTCTCTGGCAATCCGTTCAGCCTGGACGCCAAAGCATTGCAAAACCATGGCATTTGTAAGGAATGGTTAACGCCAGCGTAGGCAAAGCGTAGGGCGGGCGACATGCCCTCCAGGCCGGTTCGGTGTATATTGACTCTCGAAGAGTAGCGGGCGGAAACCTCTTCTTCTCCTCCTTTAGCCGAGAGTCAAAGGGCAGCGACCTTTGACTCTTTTGGCTTTATTTTGCCGGGCACCTGAGTGGTATAATCCTCGCCATGACCTCCCCTGCGCGCCAAATCGCTCGCGCCGCCAGCATTGTGATGCTGGCTTTTATTGCCTCACGCATCCTGGGCCTGGTGCGGGAGATGGTGATCGGCGCGCGGTTCGGCACTTCCGGCGAGTACGACGCCTACCTGGCTGCTTTCCGGCTGCCCGATCTGCTCTACATGCTGATAGCAGGGGGCGCGCTGGCATCCGCCTTTATTCCCACCTTCACGCGTTACCTCACCGCCGGCGACCGTCTGGGCGCGTGGCGACTCACCAGCGCCGTCGTCAACATCATCACGCTGATTCTCTCCACGGCGGCTGCGCTCGCCGCGATATTCGCGCCGGCATTGGTAGCCACGGTCATCGCGCCCGGGTTCGATCCCGCCACGCAGGCGCTGGCCGTATCCCTGATGCGGGTGATGCTGATCGCCCCCGTCATCTTCGGCGCGAGCGGTGTGATCATGGGCGCGCTCAACGCGCAACAGCATTTCCTCTTGCCTGCGCTTGCGCCGATCGCGTACAACCTTGCGATCATCGCGGGAGCGGCATTCCTGTCGCCGTTCGTCGGCGTGGCCGGTCTGGCCATTGGCGTCGTCGCCGGCGCGGCGGGGCATCTCCTGATTCAGGCGCCCGGCCTGGTGAGGTTCGGTGCGCGCTACTTTCCCGTCTTCGACGTGCGCGATCCCGGCGTGGTACACGTTGCGCGGCTCATGGGACCGCGCGTGCTGGGCCTGGCCGCCGTCCAGCTTAACTTCCTGATCAACACGAACCTCGCTTCGCGCCTGGGCGAGGGCGCCGTGTCGGCGCTGAATTATGCCTGGCTTCTCATGCTCCTGCCGCTGGGCGTGTTCGCGCAGTCGATCGCCACCGCCGCCTTCCCGACCTTCGCCGCGCAGGCCGCCCGGAACGAAATCGACCCGATGCGTCACACGCTGTCCGGCGCGCTGCGGGCGACACTGTTTCTCAGCCTGCCCGCCGCCGTCGGCCTGATCGTCCTGCGCACGCCGCTGGTGCAGTTGTTGTTCGAGCGCGGCGAGTTCACGCCTGAGTCCACGCAAGCCGTCGCCTATACGCTGCAGTTCTTCGCGCTGGGACTGGTCGCACATTCGCTGCTGGAGATCGTCACGCGCGGCTTCTACGCGATGCACGATACACGCACGCCGGTGATCGCCGGCGTGGCGGCAATGCTTTTGAACGTGGCGCTGTCGCTGCTGCTGATCGGCCCGCTGGCGGAGGGCGGCCTGGCGCTGGCAAACTCGATCGCGACGACGGTTGAAGCGCTCGCCCTGGTCTGGTTGATCCGCGGGCGGCTGAGCGGCATCGAAGGTCGCAGGGTGTGGGGCGCGCTCGCTCGATCCGGCCTGGCCTCGGCCGCGATGGGACTGGCGCTGCTGGGGCTGCTGCAAATGCCGATGAGCAGCACATTGGCGCTGTGCGCGGCCGGGATCGCAGTGGGGGTGATCGTGTATGCCGGAGCGGCATTCCTGCTGCGCGCCGACGAGCTGCGCAGCGTGCGGCAGCTCGTTCAGAGGCGGGAGCAGGCGCTGCGCGACACGTGACGCGCGTTTGGGCGAGCATGGGGATGCCCGCCTACGTTATCCGTCCCACCTGCGTTTTCGGATAGGTTCTTAATAATGGGGCTGCGCCCTCAGCATCTCCTGAATGGCCGGCAGTTTCTCGCGCGCAGCCATCTCGCCGATCTCGATCAGCTCTTCGGCCTTCTCGTAATCGAGCGCGCTGTACGTGTGCACCTGGGGATGGATGAAGACGTCCACTTCCGATAGGCGTATCTTGAGGATCTCGCCTTCCATCGCGCCCATCATCGACGTCATCAGCTCGATGAAATTGGGCCGCTTGGCGTCCGGCGGCACCTGGCCGCGCTCTTCGGGCGTGCGCACGACGCTCGAAACGATGACGCGATCCGCGCCGTGCTCCCGCAGCACGCTGATCGGCACGGGGTTGACGACGCCTCCGTCAACCAAGTAGCGTCCATTCCATGGCCACGGCGCGAAGATGCCGGGAATGCCGATCGACGCGCGCACCGCGTCGGAGACCGGTCCCCAGTTGAACACCACCTGCTCGCCGACCGTGATGTCGGCGGCGACGATGTAGAGCGGGATGCGCAGGTCGTCGAAGGTCTTGCCGCCCAGCGCTTTGTCGAGGAAGTGCGCCGTCTTGCGACCGTGGATCAAGCCGGAGATCGGCGGGATCGCGACGTCCCACAGCCCGCCGCGCAGTTGGATGATCTTCTTCAGCTCTTTGGCGAAGGCGATGATCTCGTCGATCGACTTGCCGGCGCAGAACATTGCCCCGAACAGCGATCCGGCGCTCGATCCGGCCACGAGGTCGATCGGCACGTCGGCGCCTTTCAGCGCCTTGAGCACGCCGACGTGCGCGATGCCCTTCGCACCGCCGCTCGACATCACCAACCCCACCGTGCGCCGCCCGATGAGACGCGCCAGGCGATCGATCTCGTGCTGCTCGTTGATCAGGGACCAGTAGCGGCGCGCGCCCTGCGCCCAGGCCGGCGTCTTGCCGGAGCCGATCACGGCGACCCCGTCGGCCAGCTCGACGATCTTCTCGTGGAACTTGCCGCCGCCGTACGGCAGCGCGACGACCAGGCGCTCGTAGAATCCGACCAGCTCGCCCAGAATCTGCGCCAGGCTGTCCACGGTCATGTCGGCAGGCGGATCGATGATCGCGACACCCCGCCCGCGCTCCGGCGCGATCGGCGACGCCAGGTTGAAAAGCCCGATGCGGCCTCCCGCCTGTGTCATCAGGCTGGCCGCCAGGGCGAGCGCTGGGCCTTCGACCGCAATGAGGTTGATCTCCTCGCGCCGGTAGGGCTGGTGCGACGTGGCGACCAGCCGCCTCCCCAGCTCGCGCCCGAGGTGGATCGCGATCGCCGGGTAGTCGCGCAGGAGATCCTCCAGGTCGCCCTTGGTCAGCAGCGCCACTTCGGCGTCGATCATGACCACGACGGTCGCCGAGCGCGGCTGCTCGAGCAGCAGCGCCAGCTCGCCGACGAAGCCGCCCGGGCCGATGTAGGCGAAAATGCGCTCTTCGCCGGTCGCGTCAGAATACACCTTCAACTGGCCCGACTGGACGAGATACAGCGTATCGCCCAGGTCGCCCTCGCGGAACAGGATTGCGCTGCGCGGGTGACGCTCGACGCGTAAGCGGCGCCTGATCGCGTCCAGCACGTCGTCGGGCAGTTCAGTGAAAAACGGGATGCGTCGAAGGTTGAGTTCCATTCAGCGTGAAGCGTGATGCGTGAAACGTAAAACGTGATGCGTGAAACGTAAAACGTGATGCGTG
>DASSFZ010000271.1:0-3013 GCA_035693785.1 Anaerolineae bacterium
CTGGCCTGCGTGCCGACGCCCCAGGCGTTCAGGGGGTGGTCTTCGGGAATCGCGCCCTTGCCCTGCCATGTCGTCACGATTGGCGCGCCGAGGTATTCGGCCAGCGCCACGAGTTCCTTGGCCGCATTGGACAGAATGACGCCGCCGCCGGCGACGATCACCGGGCGCCGTGCGTCGTAGAGCAGGCGCGCGGCGTACTGCGTGAGATCGGCATCAGGGCGCGGCCGGGCGGCGGGCACGCGCCGGTCGAAACCGCCGGATTGATCATCGGGCGGGAGGTCCACGTCGGCGGCTTCCGCTTGCACGTCCATCGGCAGGTCGAGGTGCACCGGGCCGGGCCGGCCGCTCAGCATGGCGTTGAATGCGCGATGCATGATGTGCGGCAGCCCCTGCGCCGAGACGGCGAGGTATTGTCGCTTGCTCACCGGCTCGAAGATGCGCAGGTTGTTCGACGCCTGCGCCCGGTCAAGTTCCTGCATCACGGCGTGGCCGCGCATGTACGTGTGCGTCGAGCCGGTCATCAATAGCACGGCGCTCGAGTCGACGAAGGCAGTTGCCATGCCGATGACGGTGTTGGTCGAGCCGGGGCCGATCGAGGTGAACGCGGCGAGCGGGCGGCCCGTCGCGCGGAAGTAGCCGTCGGCGACGTGCACCGCCGACTGCTCGTGCATCACCATCAGAGTCGTGAGTTGGTCGCGCACGTCGAGGAAGGCGTCGGTCAGGCACCAGCAGCCGTGGCCGGGAATGCCGAGCGCGTACGGCACGCCGGCCTTCACAAGCGAGTGAGCGATAATCTGCGCGCCGGTGAGTTGCATATCACCTCCTTGCTCGCTTCCGCTCCCAGACCGCCGGATTGATCACGCGAAGCGGAGCGGGGGCGGGGGCGGAGATGGAGAGAAGTTAAATCCACTCCTCCGCCGTCGTCTTCAGCACGATCGGCCTGAGAAACTCGACGCTCTTGACGATGCCCTCGCGCGACCCCATCAGCCGGTCTTCGTGCTCGATGCTCAACACGCCGTCGTAGCCCATCAGGCGCAGCGTGCTGACGAAGTCGCGCCACCAGGCCGCGCCGTGCCCGTAACCGACGGTGCGAAATGCCCACGACCGCTCGCCTACCATCGACGTGGGGCGCGTGTCCAGCCCGCCGTTGAGCGCCATCTCCTGCGGATCGATTCGCGTGTCTTTGGCATGGACGTGGAACACGCCGTTGCGCCCCAGCGCGCGCACGACGACGAGCGGGTCCATGCCCTGCCAGAATAAATGGCTCGGATCGAGGTTCGCGCCGATGCCTGGGCCGGCGACGTCGCGCAGCCGCAGCAGCGAGCGCGTATTGTACACCGACTGGCCGGGATGCATCTCGATCGCGATTTTCACGCCGCGATCGGCGGCGAATCGGCCCGCCTTTTTCCAGAACGGCTCGATCACTTCGGCCCACTGCTGCTCGCCCAACTCGGCGAACTCGCGCTGCCAGGTGCACGTCACCCAGTTCGGATACTCCCCGCCGGTCGGATCGCCGGGGCAGCCACTCATCGTGACAATGGTGTCCAGCCCGAGCCGGTTGGCCGCTTCCACCGTCTTGAAGAACGTGTCCTGAGATTGCTTCCCGCGCTTCGGGTGAGGGTCGAGCAGGTTGCCATTGCAGTTGAGCGCGCTGAGCGTCAGCCCACGGCTCTCAATCGCGTCCTTGAACCTTGCGCGCGCGTCCGCGTCGTTCAGCAGCCGATCGACGTCGCAGTGCGGCGCGTTCGAGAAATTTCCGGTGCCGATCTCGACCGCTTCGATCCCCTGCCCGGCCACCCAATCCAGCGCTTCGGCGAACGACAGATCTTGCAGAACGTCGGTGAACAGTCCGATTTTCAAAATGGCCTCCGCGGGTGAGGGCCGGCATGGGGATGCCGGCCCTACGGGGTTTTCACGCCAAAAACGTTTCGCTTGAAGACAGGCCCATCCGCCCACAGCGCCAGCTCGCGCAGACCGATCACGCCGCGCCGGAACACCGGACCGTCGGGTGACAGCGGCAGCGCCACCACGCGCCCGGTCGCGCCTGAAGCGTACGCGCCGAGCACGGCTTCGATCGAGCGCAGGCCGGCCTCGGCGGGCGCGAACGGATCACGGCCATGGCGGATCGCCTCGATGAAGTCGGCGTGGACGCGCACAAAGTTCTCGACTGTGCGCCGCTCTGCCCAGGGCTGGAACTCCTGCCGCCCCCGGCTGTTGACGAGTGTGAAAGCCGCCAGCCGCGTGAACGGGCCGGTGGCGTAGTTGTCATAGAAGACCAGGATGCGCCCCTGCGTGCCGCCGATCTCCAGCCCGCCCGGCCCCCCACCCCACCACATATTGACCGTGGCGTATCCCGTGTCGAACGCGTAGTCCACGAGCGTGAAGTCTTCGACCGCGTCGCCGGGATGATCGAGGTTGTCGACGATCGCGCTCACGGCGCGGATCGGCCCGCCGAAGAAGAACTCGGCCAGGTAAACGGCGTGCACCATATCCATCAGGATGCCGCCGCCAGCCTCGACCGGGTCTTTGCGCCACTGCGGGCGATACTCGGCTGCGCCGGGATGATCGGGCATCCCCAGGAAGTTCAGCGTGAGGTGGCGCAGTGTGCCGATCGCGCCCGAATCGATCAGGTCTTTCGCCAGCGCGTACTCAGGATAGAAGAGATAGTTGTGCACCATGCCGTAGCGCAGGTTCGCGTCGCGCATCAGCCGGATCATGTCGCGCGCGTCGGCCGGGACGGTGGCGATCGGTTTCTCGGCCAGCACGTGGACGTCCGCCCGCGCGCAATCTTCAACGATCGGGCGGCGGAATTTCTGAGGCACGGTCAGCGTCACGTAATCGACGCCAGCGTCGAGCAGTGCGCGGTGATCGGCGAAGCATGCCGAGTCCGGCAAACCCAGCAGCGCCTGAACCTTGCTGCGCCGCGCTTCGACTGGATCGGCGATCGCCACGACGCGCGCGCCGTCCAGCGACTTCAGTGCAGGCGCGTGGTCGTTCAGGGCGATGTTACCGC
>DASSFZ010000272.1:0-33540 GCA_035693785.1 Anaerolineae bacterium
CGGTTTTTTCCTCACCCCGATCACCAGCCGCATCCCATCCAGGCTGTCTTCCTCGGTGAGCATTCCCGGCTCGGGCGCGCCGAAGCGCAGCTCGTCGCTGAGCGTCTCGGCCTTGACGTAGTCCTGCCACGCCTCGATCGCGGCGCGCAGCTCGCCCTCGGCCTGAGCGGCGGCCACGATGCGATCGGAGATGTCGAAGCCAGCCTGCTTGCGCAGGTCCTGGATGCGGCGCACGACGTCGCGGGCAAGGCCCTCACGCACGAGCGCTGGCGTCAGCGCCGTGTCGAGCGCGACGACAGCACCTGCCTCCGAGGAGACGGCGAGACTCTCTCGTGGCTGCGGGGTGACGAGGATTTCGTCCGGCGCCAGCTCGACCGTGTCCTCGCCGCTGCCGAGCGTGACGGGCGCTCCCGAGCGAATGGCCTCGACGACGCGGGGCGCGTCGGCCTCGGCCAGCGCCTTGCGCACCAGCGGGAATTTCGCGCCGAACTTCGGCCCCAGCTTCTTGTTGTCGGGCAGCAGCTTGTAAGTGACCAGCTCGGCCTCGTTCGCCGCCAGCTCGACAGTCTTCACGTTCAACTCGTCGGCGATCACGTCGCTCATCCGCACGACCGCCGATCGCTGCGCCTCGGGCACGACGACGATCGCCTTGCCAAGCGGCTGGCGCACCTTCAAGTTATTATTAGCGCGCGTCGCATGGCCCAGCGTCACCACCTGCCGGGCGACGGCCATATCGGCCAGCAGACCGGCGCCGATCCGTGCAGCGTCTGCGGCAGGCCAGTCGCAATGGTGCACCGACTCCGGCGCGCCCGCGTCGAAGCTGCGCGCCAGGTTCTGGTACACGGCCTCGGCCAGAAAAGGCAGCATCGGGGCGAGCAGCTTGGCAAGCGTCAGCAGCACCTCGTACAGCGTGCTGTAGGCGGCGTTCTTGTCAGCATCCGACTCGCTCTTCCAGAAGCGGCGGCGGGAGCGGCGCACGTACCAGTTGCTGAGGTCGTCGACGAAAGGCTCGACGGCGCGGGCCACGCGCGGCGCGTCGTAATCGTCGAGCGCCGCCGTCACCTCGCCGATCAATTCGTGCAGCCGCGCCAATATCCATCGGTCAAGCAGCGTCCGATCACTATCTGCCATTCTCCGTCTGCCATCCGCCATCGGGGGCGTCCAGCCGTCGAGATTCGCGTACGTCACGAAGAACGAGTACACGTTCCACAGCGGGATGAAGAACTGGCGGCGCACCTCGGCGGCGGATTTGCGCCCGAACCAGATGTCGCTCTCGTAGCGCTGGCGCACAAACACCCAGCGCATCACGTCCGCGCCGATCTCGTCGGCGGCCTCGTTGAATTCGATCGCGTTACCCCAGCTTTTGTGCATGGCGCGGCCGTCCTCGCCGAGCAGCGTAGCGAAGCCGAGCACGGTCTTGAACGGCGGTTGCCCGGTCAGCACCGCGCCCATCGTCAGCAGCGCGTAGAACCAGTTGCGGAACTGGCCGGGGAACGACTCGGTGATGAAGTCGGCGGGGAACCACGTCTCCCAATAGGTGCGATCGTACGTGTAGCCCATCGTCGAGATCGACACGATCCCGGCGTCGAGCCACGGGTTGCCGACGTCCGCGATGCGCTCGACGAGCGCGCCGCACTTCGAGCACCTGATTTTGACAGCGTCGATGTACGGGCGGTGTGGTGTGTGGCCATCGAATGCGTCCCAGCCTTCAACAGCGCGCTCCTTCAGCTCGGCCTTCGAGCCGATCACCTCGAAGTGACCGCAGACGCCGCACTCCCAGATGGGTAGCGCCAGGCCGTAGTAACGCTTCTTGCTAATCATCCAGTCGTGCATGTTGCGCAGCCAGTCGAGCTCGCGGTCTTTGCCGAAGTCAGGAATCCAGCGAATCTGCTCGGTCACGTCGATTAACAACTGGCGCATCCCGTCCATGCGGATGAACCACTCGTCGACCAGGCGGAACACGAGCGGGGTCTGGCAGCGCCAGCACTGCGGGTAACGGTGCGTGTAGTCCTCCTGCCGGTAGAAGCGGCCCTTGATCTTGAGCGCGTCGGCGATCGGATCGGCCACGTCCTTGACGTGCATGCCGCTCAGCCAGCCGAAGCCGTCGACGAACACACCGTCCTCGTCGAGTGGCGCGATGACCGGAAGGTTGTACTGCTTGCCGAGCGCGAAGTCTTCCGCGCCACAGCCCGGCGCGATGTGGACGATGCCGGTGCCTTCTACGACGCCGACCTCGTCCCACAGGATGACACGATGCGCCTCTGGTACGCCCGTTTCCCTGGCGACGGGCAAGTCGTCGAACGGGCCGATGTAGCGCCAGCCCTCCATCTCCCTGCCCTTCAACTCATCTACGATTTCATACGCGCCCTTCAGCATGCTCAGCGTGCCCGTGGAGAGATACAGGTACTCTTCCGCGCCGTCCTCCAGAGTCTGCCTGACTTTCACGTAGTCGAGGTCCGGGCCGACGGCGGCGGCGACGTTCGAGGTGAGCGTCCACGGCGTCGTGGTCCACACGAGCAGCGACTCGCGCGTCTGGCCGTCGCCCCAATGGCCGGCCAGCGGGAAGCGCACGGTGAGGCCGGGATCGACCTTCTCGATGTATCCTTCGGTGACGATCTCGTGCTGGCTGATGCCGGTGCCGCAGCGCCAGCACCACGGCATCACGTCGTGCCCCTTGTACACCCAGCCCTGATCGTGGCAGGTCTTGAGAAAGCGCCAGATCTGGTAGTTGTTCTCGTCGCTGAACGTGAAGTACGAGCCGCCGACATGCGGCAGGCCCAGTTGGCCGACGACCTGCTCGACCGTGCCTTCGAGTCCGCCGTCGGGGCCTCGGTACTCGATCACCTGGTGCGGGTTCTCGCCGAGTTTGTCACGCAGCCCCCGAAGCTGGTCGGGATCGTCCCAGTTCACCCAGTAGCCCAGGCGGATCGACTGCTCGGTCTGCACAGCGGCGAAAGTCAGCACGCGCTGCTTGCACAGGACGACGAACGGCGCGATGCCGTACGCCTCGATGTCGCGCTTGTTCGTGAAGCCCAGATCGCGCTCGACGTTCACCTCGATCCACAGCCCCTGGCAGTCGAAGCCGTTCTGCCAGCGCTGGTTGCAGCCCTTCATCGCGTAGTAGCGCTGCCACACGTCCTTGTAAGTGCGGCCCCAGGCGTGATGCACGCCCATCGGGTTGTTAGCGGTGATCGGTCCATCGAGGAAGGAGAAGCGCTTGCCGGACGAAGCGCGCAGCCGGCGCAGCTTGTTGAAGGCGTCGGTGTCTTTCCACCCCTGGAGGATCTCGCGCTCCAGAGTGGGAAAATCGACCGTTGTGGACACAGGCTTAAATGGCATGGTATCCTCACTCGATCGCCACTTCGATGCGCTTGTTGATCTTGCCCTTGCTCTTGTAATCGACGACGCGGATGCGCCCGACCTCGGAGGTATTCGCCACGTGCGTGCCGCCGTCGGCCTGCAGATCAAGCCCTTCGATCTCGACCGTGCGCACCTCGGCAATGCCTTCCGGCAGCAGGTTGATTTTGGTGCGGATGAGATCGGGAATCTGAAAAGCCTCCTGGCGAGGAAGGATCCTCACGCGCACGGGACGCGCGGCGGCAACCTCGACGTTGATCTTCTCCTCGATGTCCTTCACCAGTTCCTGGCGCATCGTCTCGAACTCGAAGTCCATGCGCCCCCTGAGCGGCTCCATGTTGCCGCCGGTGACGCTTGCGCCGTAGTCGCGCCAGATCACGCCGCACAGGATGTGCATGGCCGTATGTGTGCGCATGAGCCGATAGCGGCGCTCCCAATCGATCGCCCCGTGAACGGTCGAGCCGGCGGCAGGCGGCTCGCCCTCGGCGATCTCGTGCCACACCCTGTCGCCTTGCTTGCGAACCTTCGTCACCGCCCACTGCCGGCCGCCCATCGACAGCACGCCTGCATCGCTCGGCTGGCCGCCGCCGCCCGGGTAGAAAGCCGTGCGATCAAGCGCGACCTCGCTGCCCTCTATCGCGACTACGGTCGCATCGAATTCCCGACAGTATGCGTCTGTGTGATACAGCAACTCGGTCATGTCACCCTCCATCCCCAGAGCCGGCGGCGGCCACATATTTTGGCGTGCGAACAGCATCGCCCCTGATGGTCTTAGCAACTTCGCGCCTTCGACGGAAACAAGAAGCCTCCGTCCACAACAGGGACGAGAGGCTCAGGCTCCCGCGGTACCACCCTCTATTGCCCAAATCGAATGGGCCACTCCGACCGGCTGCACGCGCTGCGAGACGGCGTAGAGCCGCGCGGCGGATAACGGGCCGCGAGCCCGGCTGAGCCTACTCGGCTGCACTTGCCAACCTTTCGGTCAGCAGCTCCGGAAGGATTTTCCGTATCTTCGCCTCGTTCGGTTCGCACCACCCCCGAACTCGCTGGGAAGGCCCGGATACGTACTCGTTTCCATCTGCGCTGATAGAAAGGATTATGCCATAGACGCAGGGCAGCGTCAAGTCGGCAATAGAACGGTCATGGTATCTTTATTGCAGACGCTTTTGAACCGCGCTATAATACACAGGGGTGCGGTCTATCCGTACGCCGAAATTTGTTAGTCGCATGTGATATGAGCTCGCTCGACACGCGCCACATCGGCACCGAACAGGAACCCACCGCCGGCGGCACGCTCGCGCCGGGGCGCGTGCTCCAGAGCCGGTACGAGATTCGCAGCGTACTGGGTATGGGCGGATTCAGTGCCGTGTACCAGGCGCGCGACCTGCGCTTTCCGAACGTCGTGAAGCTGTGCGCCGTCAAGGAGATGGTCAATCACGCGCCCGATCCGCAGATGCGGGAGATCGCGCTGCAGAACTTCGAGCGCGAGGCCAACATCCTCGCCACACTCAACCATCCGGCCATCCCCAAGGTCTACGACTACTTTTCCGAAGACAACCGCGCCTACTTGGTGATGGAACTCATCGACGGGCGCGATCTGGAAGCGGTGATCAGCGACGGGACGGGGTTCCTGCCGCAAGACCAGATCCTCGCCTGGGCGATCCAGTTGTGCGACGTCTTGGCCTACCTACATTCGCATTCGCCGCCGATCATCTTCCGCGACATGAAGCCATCCAACATCATGCTGGACCGGCACGGGCAAATCCGCCTGATCGATTTCGGCATCGCCAAGAATTTCCAGCCCGGCCAGAAGGGCACGATGATCGGCACGGAGGGCTACAGCCCGCCGGAGCAGTATCGGGGCATCGCCGATCAGCGCACCGACGTGTACGGGCTGGGTGCGACGCTGCATCACCTGCTCAGCCGGCAGAACCCACAGATCGAGCCGCCGTTCTCGTTCCACGAGCGGCCGATCTCGGCCGTCAACCCGAACGTGTACCCCGAGTTCGCCCACGTGGTGATGCGCGCGCTGGAATACGATCCAAGCCGGCGCTATGCGTCGCCCGAGGAAATGAAGCGCGCACTGCTCGTGCTGAAACCGGCCAGCAAGCTCGGCACGGCGACGATCGTCAGCATGGCGGGCCGCAGCGACCTCACGCCGCTGTGGACGTTCACCTGCGAAGACGAGATCCGATCAGGCCCGGCGCTGGGTGGAGGCGCCGTATTCGTGGGCGCGTATGACCACAATCTGTACGCGCTCGAAGCCCAGTCGGGGAAGTTCCTGTGGAAGTATGCCGCCGAAGCGGGCATCGCTTCGACGCCGTGTGTCGCCGAGGATCGCGTGCTGTTCGGGTCGCAGGATCGTGTGTTATACTGCGTCAACATGCAGACGGGCCGCATCCAGTGGACGTGCCCGAGCAACGGCAAGATATTTTCGTCGCCGCGCGTGAAGTTCAACCACGTCTTCTTTGGCGCCGACGACGGCATGCTGTACGCGGTCAACTTCCAGACCGGACGCGTCGCCTGGAAGGTGCAAACCGAGGCTGCGATCCGCTCGTCGGTGTGCGTTGGAGCCGAGGATATCTTCTTCGGCTCGAATGATGGGTACATCTACGCGTTGGACATTCGCGGCACGCTGAGGTGGCGCTATCGCACGAAGCGCGCCATCGTTTCGTCGCCCGCACTGCACGACGACATCTTGTACGTGGGCTCGGACGACGCGAATGTGTACGCGATCGATGCGCGCTCGGGCTGGGTGGTGTGGCGCTTCCGCACGGGCAAGGCGGTGTGGTCCTCGCCGGTGATCAGCGAGAGCCAATTGCACGTCGGCTCTGTCGACGGGAACGTGTACACGCTCGACATCCGGACAGGCCGTGAGGTGTGGCGCTATGCGACGGAAGGCCAGGTCACGGCGTCGCCCGCCGTGCACGACGGCGTGGTGTACATCGGCTCGGTCGATCAGTCCTTGTACAGCCTGGACGCCCGCACCGGCAGCCTGCGCTGGCGTTTCCGCACCAGCGGCCCGATCACGTCTGCGCCGGCGATCGGCGGGGACATTCTTTATGTGACGTCGACCGATCGACAGGTGTACGCACTGCCTATCTGAGGGCACCGGAGACACGCTATGCGCTTCGTGCGACGGTTGCTCCGAACCCGAGAAGAGAATCGCATGGACCACAGATCGCCACGCGGGGCGGCCCCGGCCGCCGCAAGGGCGCCGCACCTGCGGGCCGGATCGGCCACTCACGTCGGGCGCGTGCGCACACACAACGAAGACGTGCTTTTCACCTTCACGTCGGAGCTGCAGGGAGACGCGGCGCTCGACGCGTTCGGGCTGTTCATCCTGGCCGACGGCATGGGGGGACATCAGGCCGGCGAAGTGGCCAGCTCGCTCGCGGTGCGCACGGTGGCGCGCGAGGTGCTCGAGCATGTGTACACGCCGTATCTGATTCACGGCAGGCCCGGCACGACGCAGACGCCGCTGGCGGAGGCGCTCACGCAGGCAGTGGACGAAGCGAGCAAGATGGTGTATAACAACGTGCCGGGGGGCGGCACGACGCTCACGTGCCTGCTCGTCGTGAACGAGCGCGCGGTGATTGCGCACGTGGGTGACAGTCGCGCGTACGTCTATCACGACGGCGTGCTGCACCAGATCACGAGAGATCACTCGTATGTCGACAAGCTGGTAGAGCTGGGCCAGTTAACCGCCGAAGAAGCAGCAGTGCATCCGCAAAAGAACGTGCTCTACCGGGCGGTCGGCCAGGAGGGCCTGCTCGAAGTCGACACGCACGTGGAGACGATCCCACGCGGCGGCTGT
The DNA here is from genome assembly GCA_035693785.1 of Anaerolineae bacterium. GTDB lineage: Bacteria > Chloroflexota > Anaerolineae > Fen-1058 > Fen-1058 > DASSFZ01. Next base: position 7,175 of record DASSFZ010000272.1, read on the forward strand.
TTGTTGCTGTGCAGCGACGGGTTGTGGGGGATGCTGAGCGACGAGGAGATCGCCCGGATCGTGAGCCACGCAGCGACGGCGCAAGCCGCCTGCAATCAGCTCGTGGATGCGGCGAACGAGGCCGGCGGCAGGGACAACATCACGGCGATTGTCGTCGAAGTCGACGCCTGAGCCTGTGCGGCCGGCGAGCACATGAGGCACAAAGCCCGCCAGCGCGGGTTATTGCCAGTCGCCGCCGGGCGACTTTGCGCAGTTGTCGGCACGATTTTTGCGAAGCACCCCACAGCGCCTGTCCTGCGAAGTCCCGGACCCTGACCCTGAGCGGAGGGAAGGGGAAGGGGAGCAGGAAACGGAAGCCCTAGCCGAAGCCCTGAGCGGAGCGAAGAGGCAGCCGAAGGAAAGCGGAGTGGGCAATCGCCAGCAAGTCGCTATTCCGAACTGGTCTGAAGTCCTGCTATGATCGAAGAACCTGACTTCTACGAAATACTCGGTGTGCCGCAGAACGCGAGCCTGGACGACATCAAGCGCGCGTATCGCGTACTCGCCAAGCAGTTTCACCCGGATGCTCGGGAGACGCCGGCGGGCACGTCGATGCTGTTCCGGCAGGTGCAGGAAGCCTACGAGGTGTTGAGCGACGATCAGCGCCGGACCGCGTACGACCGGCAGTTGGGGCTGGCCGGCCGAAACTTCGACGCGCTGTTCACGCTCGACGTGCAGCTCAGCCGTACGATCTTGCAGGTCATACCCGAAGAGCAGATTCTGTACGCGTTGTTCGAGGTGAAGGCGACGCGGGCGATGTCGAGGGTGCAGCGGCTGCCTCTCAACCTGTGCCTGGTGATCGATCGCAGCACGTCGATGCAGGGGGTGCGCCTCGACCAAGTGAAGGCCGCTGCACACCAGTTGATCGATTCGCTCCAGGAAGGCGACGCGCTGGCCGTCGTCGCGTTCAGCGACCGGGCGGATGTGGTGTGGCCCGGCCAGACGGTCGGCGACACGATGCGCGCCAAGTCCCGTGTCACCGGCATCCAGGCGGCAGGCGGCACGGAAATCCTGCAGGGCCTGAAGCTCGGCATGGGCGAGCTGGAGCGCCACCGCCGCCTGCAGTCGGTCAATCACCTGATCCTGCTGACCGACGGGCAGACGTATGGCGACGAGGAGAAGTGCCTGGAGCTGGCGCTGGAGGCGAAGCGGCGCAGCGTCGGCATCAGCGCCATGGGCATCGGGGAAGACTGGAACGACCAGCTTCTCGACGCGATCGCGTCGCGCTCGGGCGGCGCGTCGCACTACATCGCGTCCGCCGCAGACGTGCCAGCCATCTTGAACGAGCGGCTGAAGTCGCTGGCCACCGTGTACGGAGACGACCTGCGGCTGACGCCGAGGTTGAGCGATAACGTGCGGATACGCGGGGCGTTCCGCCTGACGCCGTACATCCAGCGCATGGACATGGACGGCGACGCATTGCTGCTAGGGACGCTGCAGGCCGACGCATCGATCGCGGGGCTGTTCGAGCTGGTCGTCGGGCAGCGAGAACCTGGCGTGCGCCGGCTGGCGCAGCTCGAGTTGACCGGCAACGTGCCGGCGCTGGAGCGCACGGACGAGCGCGTGCAGCGCAACATCTCCGCCACATTTACGACGGAGCCGCCGCCGGGGCAGGCCGTGCCGCCGCACCTGCTGAACGCGCTGGCGAAGGTGACGATCTTCCAGATGCTGGAAAGCGCGTGGACGTCGCTGGAGAAGGGCGACGTGGCTGCCGCAACGCAACGGCTGGAGACGATGGCGACGCGGCTCCTGGATGTGGGCGAGCATCAACTGGCGCGCGCAACGCTGCTTGAGGCGGGGCGGCTGGCGCGCTCCGGTCACCTGTCGCCGGGCGGTCAGAAGACGATCAAGTACGGCACGCGCGGCTTATCTTTGGCGGCTATGAAGGATCAAAAATCATGATTGAGTGCCCATCTTGCGGACGACAACACCGGCCCGGCACGCTGTTTTGCAGCGAGTGCGGCGTATACCTGCTGACGGGCGGCCCGCTGCGCACCGAGCCGCTGCCCGAATCGGAACTGCCGACGGCGCGCGCCGATCCGTGGGCGAGCAGCAGTGGAGCACAGACGGCCGAATCGGAGCAGACGACGCTGACCGTGGTGATGTCGGCGACTGGCCGGCGCGTGGCGCTGCCGCTGGGCGGAGAAGCCGTGCTCGGCCGGCTGGACGCGACGCGCGGCGTGTTCCCCGACGTCGATCTCACGCCGGACGGGGGGTTGGAAGGCGGCGTGTCGCGCCGGCACGCGCGCGTCCACCAGCAGAAGTCGCAGTTCTTCATCGAAGACCTGGGCAGCGCCAACGGCACGTTCCTGAACGGCCAGCGGTTGACGCCCTATCTGCCGCACCCGCTGCGCGACGGCGACGAGGTGCAATTGGGGCGCGTGCGGCTGCGCATCAGCGTGCAATAGCGCTACGACCTACTCCCGCAGAAAGGCAGACGATCCATGCCGTACACGATTCTGATTCATTTGCACAACGAGGATCCGGTCGTGGGCGAGGTGGACGAGCTTCCCCACCCGACCGATAACTTCGTGCTGGTGACGAACGTGCGCCGGCGCGACGGCAAGGACGTCCTGTTCATCGATCCGAGCGCCGCGTCGGTCATTTTCCCCTGGACCCGCATCGCATTCATCGAAGTGATGACCACCGAAGAGGAAGGCGAGGTCATCGGCTTCGTGCGCGAGTAGCCTGTCCAGACCTGTTAGGTCTTGAAGACCTAACAGGTCTACCATCCTCCGTCATGCCCCCAGAAGCCAAGCACACCATCCTGGTCGTCGACGACGAGCCGCGCATGATCCAGTTCATCCGCATGAACCTGGAGCTGGAGGGATACCGCGTCGTGCAGGCGACGAACGGCCTCGAGGCGCTGAACCAGGTGCGCGACGAGCTGCCCGACCTAGTCGTGCTCGACGTGATGATGCCCGACCTGGATGGCTTCGAGACGCTGCGCCTGGTACGCGAGACGTCGACCGTGCCCGTGATCATGCTCACCGTGAAGGACGACGAGGACGACAAGGTGAAGGGACTGGAGCTGGGTGCGGATGATTACGTGACGAAGCCGTTCAGCCCCCGCGAGCTGACGAGCCGCATTAAGGCGGCACTGCGCCGGGCCGAGCTGCCCGGCCTGGTCGAGAAGTCAACGATCCGGGTGGACGACTACCTCCAGATCGATTTCGCGAACCGGCGGGTGATTGCAGGCGGCAAAGAAGTGAAGCTGCGCCCAACGGAATACCGGCTTCTGTATCACCTGGTGCAGAACGCCGGGCACATTGTGCCGCACGACACGCTCCTGTCGAAAGTATGGGGCTACGAGTACCGCGACGAGACGCACTATCTCCGGCTGTACATCACTTACCTGCGCCAGAAGCTGGAGCCGGATCCTGCAAATCCCAGGTATATCTTTACCGAGCGCGGCGTGGGGTATCGGTTCGTGGACTTCAAGTCAGGTGAGCGGTGAGCAGGGATGCCGCCCGACTGGCAGCCCGCGAAACTCATCGCAGAAAATTCCTACGAGCATTACCCGCAGCACATTCCACAGATCCAGGCGTGGCAGGGAAAGGACGAGTCATGAGCGATTCACCTCAAGTATCTACCGATGCCGTTGCCCGGCAGCGCGACGCGTTCGTCGAGCGATTTCTTCATTTTGCGTCGGGCACGTTCAACATCTTCACCATCTACATCGGCGATCGCCTCGGCCTGTACCGTGCCCTTGCACAGGGAGGGCCATCGACGGCAGCCGAACTCGCCACTCGCACGAGCATGCAGGAACGCTACGTGCGCGAATGGCTCGAACAGCAGACGGTGGCAGGCATTCTGGAGGTCGAGGACGAGAACCGCGAGGCCGCCGCGCGCAGATTCCGCCTGCCCCCCGGACACGTCGAAGTGCTGATCGACTGCGACAGCTTGAACTACCTTGCGCCCCTGGTTCAGCTCATCGTCGGCGCCGTCCACCCTATCGAGGCCGTGCTGGACGTCTATCGCAACGGGGGAGGCGTGCCCTTCAGCGCCTACGGCGCTAATCTCCGCGAAGGACAGGCTGCCATCAATTGCCCCGCGTTCACGCGCCAGTTGGCGCAGGAATGGCTCCCCGCTATGCCTGACGTGCACGCGCGCTTGCAGGCGGATCCGCCGGCGCGCGTCGCCGACATCGGGTGCGGCTACGGCTGGTCGAGTATCGGCATCGCACAGGGTTATCCCAGAGTCCTCGTGGACGGATTCGACCTGGACGCACCTTCAATTGAGCGCGCGCGCCTGGTTGCCCGGGCATGGGGCTTGACCGACCGGGTTCACTTCCAGGTGCGTGACGCGGGCGACCCGGCGCTCGAGGGAGCGTACGATCTCGTGACCGCCGTCGAGTGTGTTCACGATATGTCGGACCCGGTCGGCGCACTGCGAACCATGCGCCGCTTGAGCGGGGAGCGCGGCACGGTGTTGATCGTCGACGAACGTGTGGGCGAGTCCTTCACCGCGAAAGGGAATGACGTCGAGTGGATGATGTACGGCTGGAGCGTCCTGCACTGTTTACCCGTAGGCATGGCCGACCGGCCCTCGGCGGGAACAGGCACCGTCATGCGCGCCGACACGCTGAGACGCTACGCAGCCGAAGCGGGTTTTGGCAGCGTCGAAATCCTGCCCGTCGACAACTTCTTCTTCCGATTCTATCGCCTGAACGCGTGAGCGCATGGCGAACAGTCAGGCCCGGGAGCGCGGCTGGCGCCTCGCGATCAAGCAAATCGCGGCGACGCGCGCCGCATCGTGGCTCTCCTCGCACATCCTGCATCACGTCGACCGCCCGCTGCTGCGACTCTCGAACGGTCGATACTCTGCAACCGGTATCCTCACCGGCTTGCCTGTGGTGTCACTCACGACGACTGGCGCCAGGAGTCGCCTGCCCCGCTCGCTCCCACTCGTCGGCCTCGAAGACGGCGACAAAGTCGTGCTGATCGCTTCCAATTTGAACGGTATTGGTTTTACTGCGATTCGGCCGCTATCGACGAGGAGCGCGAGGCGGCAGATTGGATCTTGCGCGGGAGCGCCCCGCCCAACGTCGGCTCGCGGCCGATCAGGAGCAAGCTGGCGATGAGCAGCCCCGCACCGATCCACTGCCGGCTGCTCAGCGTCTCGCCAAGAAGCGTAAGCGCCAGGATCAGGGTGACGAGGATCTCGGTGATGCCGATGAGCGCTGTCTGCAGGCTGCCCAGCCGCTTCACGCCGAGGAACATGCCCAGCCGCGAGGCGACCGTCACCCACGCCAGGCCGAGCGTCGGCGGCCACGCCCCAGCAGGCACCGGTGACCACCCGGCGATCAGGCTGGCCGCGCACACCACCACCGCCATCGAAGTCACCGCGTACAGTGTCAACGTCTGCGCCGGCATCTCGTAGCTCACGCGCTGGCCAATCGCCAGGTGCAGCGCGTAGCCGAACCCGGCCCCCAGCATCAGTCCCAACCCGACGACGTCGACCGGGCCGCCGCCCGCCTGCGTGATCAGGGCGATGGCGACGACCGCTAGCACCATGCGGAAAAGCGTCAGGCCGGAGAAACGATGCCCGTCGAGGCGCAGAAACATGACCAGGAAAAGCGGATACAGACTGTAGATCATCTGGCCCACGCCGGCATCCACGCGTTCCAATCCCGAATAGTACATCAGTGAGCCGACGCCGTTCACCGCGCCGACGGCCACGCAGCCGATCAGGCCGGCAGGATAAATGTACAAATAGCGGCGGCCGATCAGCGCGTAGACGAGCCACAGACCGGCGGCGGCGATCAAGATGCGCCAGGCGGCGAGCGCAATCGGCGTCATCTCGGCGGCATACGCCTGCTTGCCGAAGATCGGCGCCGTCCCCAGAAACACGGCCGATAGCAGGGCGGCGGCGATGCCACGCTGCTGCGCGCGTCGGCGGGACGTCATACCGCCGCTCCGCGCACGCTATCGGCTGTAGGCGGCGACTCTGTCGGAGGCGACTCTGTCGGAGGCGACTTTGTCGGAGGCGACTCCGGTCGCCGACGACCCGACGCCGGCAGGAGAATGTGGAATGTTGTCCCCGGCAGCCGCGCCGGATCGTGCCCTTCGCTCTCGACCCACACGCGCCCGCCGTGCGCTTCGACAATCCCGCGCACGACGGCCAGGCCCAGGCCCAGCCCCCCGCCTTGAAACGCCGTGCGGCTGGTGGAGTGATACCGGATGTCTTCCGTCACGGCGAACTTCTGAAAAATGCGCTCGTGTTCGGCCGGGTCGATGCCGATGCCGCTATCGGTCACGACGATGTCGATCGCGTCTGGCTGAAGCTGATACGAGAGTCCGATCGTTCCGCCGTCGGGTGTGTACTTGACGGCGTTGCCGGCGACGTTTGAGATCGCGCGCCGCAAATAGTCGGCGTCGGCCAGGATCTTCGGCAGGCCGCGAAAATCGGCGACGTTCAGGCGCAGGCTGCGCTGGCGCGCCACCGGGCTTAGCTCGCTGACCACCGATGCAATCAGGCCGAAAAGATCGATCGGTACGAGCGTCACGTTCAGGCGCTGCGTGTCGATGAGCGAGACATTCACGATCGCGTCGTACAGCTCGGTCAAGCGCGTGGTCGCGTCGCTCAGGCGCTGCGTGACGTCGAGCAAGTGGGCGTTATCGGGCAAGCGGCCGATCTCCAGCTTGAGCAAATTGACGTAGCCGTAGACGAGTGTGAGCGGGGTGCGCAGTTCGTGCGACGCCAGCACCACGAAGTCGCTCTTCATCTTGTCGAGCCGCCGCAGCTCGGCGTTCGCCTTTTGCAGGTCGGCGACCGTCGCCTGCAGCCGATCAACGAGCGTGCGGCTGTACTCCTCCAGCCTCTCGGCGCGCACGCTGTCGGCGACGCGCTCGCGCGCGCCGCCCAGGAAGCGCCGCACGAGATTGGGCAGCCGGTCGACGTCGATCGGCTTGGGGATGTAGCCGTCACATCCGGCGGCGAGGGCGCGCTCGCGATCGCCGCTGATGGTGGCCGCCGTCAGGGCGACGAGGGGGATGCGCGCCGTCTCGGGCATCCCCTTGAGCTTGGTGGCAACGTCGTGTCCGGAGACCTCGCCCAGGTTGACGTCCACCAGGATTAGATCCGGCAGGTTCTTCTGCGCGGACGAGATGCCGGAGAGCCCATCCGCCGCCTCGTCGACGACGTATCCTTCGCTCTCCAGGATGCGCTTGACCAGCAGCCGGCTGCCTGGATCGTCCTCGATATATAGAACCCGCTTCTGATGATCCGTCGCGTCCATCCCGTCCGTTCAAATCCTCCATGTATCCGTGTCCGAATCCGTGTCATATCAAGGCATCGACCAGATCGTCCAGACTGTCCAGATCGGTGAACGAGCCTTTCTGCAGCAGGGAATCCGCCTGCCCGGCCAGCCGCTGGCGCTCGAGCGGCGTCAGCTCCTTAGCCGTGACCACGATGACCGGAATCTGGCGTAGGGATTCGGACTGCTTCAGCGCTTCGAGGACCTGGAAGCCGTCCATCTCCGGCATCATCAGGTCGAGCAGGATCAGGTCGGGCCGCTCGCCGGCGGCCATCGCCAGCGCCTGGCGGCCGTCGGCCGCCTCGAACAGCGTATAACGGCCACGCGCCTGCATGATGCGGCGCAACAGCCGCCGCGCATCGGCGTTGTCGTCGACGATCAAGATACGGTTCACGCGCTTGTCCAGGCGCTCGAGCGCGGAGAGCAAACCCTCCTGGGGCAGGGGCGCGGCAGGGCCCGGGGCCGTCGGCATCTCGAACGACAAAGCCCACTCGTCGCCAAGCAATTCCTGCGTGACAGGCAGCGTGTGGCCGGTGCAGTTGACGACGACGTCCTCGTCGGGTCGGATCAATCCCGCCTCGATCAGCTTGAACAGCCCCGCAAACGCGACGGCTGCGGCCGGCTCGACAGAGATGCCTTCCATCTTGGCCGTGATGTGCATGGCGCGGAAGGCGTCTTCGTCGCTCACCATATCCATCGTTCCGTCGTGCTCCAGGATCATGGAGCGCAACAAAGCGTAGGCCGGGCCGGGGTTGCCGGTGGATAGGGTGGCAATGTGCGTCTGCGGATCGCTGACGACGTCGGCAACCTCTTTGCCGGCTTTGAACGCGCGCGACATCGGCGCACAGCCTTCCACCTGGATCAGGGCAAACTTCGGAATCCGATCGGTGAAGCCCATCCGCTTCAGCTCGCCAAATCCCTTGTACGCGCCGAGCGGCCCCAGGCCGCCGCTGACGGACTGGATGTACCAATCCGGCGCGCGGAAGAGCGGCCGCCGCCCGTTGTGCACGCTGTGATCGACCAGCGCGAGCTGCTCGCTGACTTCGTAGGCGAGCGTCTTCATGCTCTCGCGCGCCGCGATCGATCGGATGCCGCGGTCGAGATACAGGCCGCGGTGCTGGGCGAACGTCGCGGCGACCTCCTTGGCCTGGTCGTAGGTGCCGGTGACTTTCACCACTTCCGAGCCGTAGAGAGCCACCTCGCGCATCTTTTCGGCCGGCACCATGCTCGTGAGAAACGCCCACAACTTGATGCCAGCGCGCGCGCAGTAGGCCGAGTACGAGATGGCGACGTTGCCGGTGGAGGCGACGACGCATTCGAGGATGCCGCTCTCTTTCATGACCGAGATCGCCAGCGACGCCTGCCGATCTTTGAAAGAGCCGGTCGGCCCCTGGCGCTCGTCTTTGATGAAGATGCGGCTGCGCCCGAGCATGACGCCCAGGTTGGCGAGCCGGATCAGGGGCGAGCCGCCCTCGCCCATCGTGACGATGCTGGCCGGGTCTCGCACGGGCAGCAGCTCCAGATAACGCCACATGTTGAACATCCGGTCGCGCAGTAGTCCGGGCAGGCTATCGCGAAGAGCATCGTAGTCGTACCGAACGTCCAGCATCGTGAAATCGCAGTTGGGGCACGCGGCAGGCAGCGGCTGGTAGGCTTCGCCCACCTGTGCCTGCGCCACAGGTACAGGCAGGCGCGTGCCGCAGCGCGGGCATTCGAGTACCGGATCGAACCTCAAACGGCGGTCGAGCATCATAATGGTCGCTCACTCTTCACATGATTTTCTATAGGTAGGTCGCGCTGCGCGCCCCTCGCCCCCGGCCTCTCTCCCGTTTCACGAGGGAGGGCTGGGGCGGGCTGCCGGCGGTTCAGGCGGGCAAGCGCAGCAGCGATCTCATTCATTAGCCGCTCCGAATCGAGGGCGCCCTTATTCAACATCGCGACCACCTTGCCGTGGAGGCGCGCTCGATCTTCCTCGGTCACATCTTTAGCCGTCACGACGATGACCGGGATGTCGTGGGTGTGACGGTTGCCCCGGATGGTCTCGAGAACCGCGAAGCCGTCGATGTCGGGCATCATCAGGTCGAGGAGGACGAGGTCAGGCTGGTACGTCTGCGCGGCGGCGATGCCCATGGCGCCGCCCTGCGCCTCGATCACGTTCACGCCGGGCCGCCCTTCCAGCATACGCCGCAGCAGGCGGATAGCATCCAGCTCGTCGTCGACGACCAGCACGGTGTGGATCGCTTTGCTGAAGCTGGCCCGATCTAGCGCGCGCATGAGATCGCTTTCGCTAACCGGCTTGACCAGGTAATCGGCCGCGCCCAGCGCAAAGCCCTTGTTCTGATCTTCGACGATGGTGCACACGACGATTGGGATATCGCGCGTGGCAGGTGTGCTCTTCAACTCGGCCAGGATCGACCAGCCGTCGCGACGCTCCGCGGGCATCAGCACGTCGAGGATGATGGTCGCCGGCTTCAGGCGCGCCGCTTCCTGCACTGCCCGCTCGGTATCGCGCAGGCCGATCACCTGGTAGCCCTGCTTCTCCAGGAAACGCCGGTACAGTGTGATAACCTCCGGATCGTCGTCGATGCACAAGATGAGCGGCCGGCCGGGCTCGGGGAGCGGCAGGGTGGTATCCGTGTCATCCGTGTCCGAATCCGTGTGCAACGCTGGCCGCGCCAGCGGGAGGGTGAAGGTGAAGGTGGAGCCAACGCCCATTTGCGACTCGGCCCAGATGCGGCCGCCGTGCATCTCGACGAACTTGCGGCTGATCGCCAGACCCAGGCCGGTGCCCCCCGCCTTGCGCGTGGTGCTGGGATCCACCTGGGTGAACTCCTCGAAGATGTGCTCCAGCTTGTCTGGTTGAATGCCGATGCCGGTGTCGACGACGGAGACCCACACTTCGGTCGTGCCCACGATGACGCGCGTGGTGATGCGGCCCGTCTCGGTGAACTTAGCCGCGTTCGACACCAGGTTTAGGACAACCTGCCGAATGCGGCGCGGGTCGGCTCTCACCAGTGGCAAATCGGGCGGGATCTCCTGGTGCAGCTCAATCTTCCTGTCTTTGATGAGGGCGATAGCCGTAGACATGACGCCCCTGACCACCTCGGCCAGGTCGATGTCCTCCGACGCCAGTTCCATCTTGCCCGCCTCGATCTTCGACAGGTCGAGAACGTCGTTGATCAGGCCGAGCAGGTGCTGGCCGGAGTTGTGGATCGCGGTCAGGTCGGCCTGTTGCATCTCTGTCAGCGGGCCATCGATGCCGCGCAGAATGACACGGCTGAAGCCGATGATCGAGTTGAGTGGCGTGCGCAGCTCGTGGCTCATGTTGGCCAGGAACTGCGTTTTGAGCCGGTCGACCTCGCGCATGCGATCGAGGGCGGCGCGCTCGGCCTCGTAGGCGCGCGCGTTGGCGATGGCGACCGCCGCCTGGTCGGCCAGCGCCTCGATCAGGCGCTGGTCCGGCTCGCCGAAGGCGTAAGCGTGCGGGCTTTCCAAATTGAGCGCTCCGAGCAGCGTTTCGCCCTGGCGGATCGGGACGATCAGCTCGGCGCGCGTGTCGCTGTCTGCGATAATGTACGCCGGATCGCTGAGCACATCGTTGACGAGGACAGCCTGCCCCGTCGTCAGCAAGCGGCCATGCAGGCCATCCCCACGCTGCAGCACGGTGTACGTGTTATCCCGGATCGTCCTCAGCGCCGCCTCGGGGAACCCGATGAGCACACGCAGCTCGAGCGCATCCCTGATCGGATCGTACAGCGCGATCGAGCCGCGGTCGGCGGGTGTGATGTTGATCGCCTCTTCGACGATGGTGTTGAGCACTTCCTCCAACTGAAGCGAGGCCGCCAGGCGGCGCCCGATGCGCGTGAGCGCGGTCAGCTCGTTGACGCGCGCTCGGACGTCTTGATACAGGCGGGCATTCTCAAGGGCTGCGGCCAACTGGTCGGCTACGCGCCGCACCATGCTCACTTCTTCCGGCAGCCAGCGGCGCTCGCGCTCGACCTGGTCAAAGCCCAGGACGCCGATCAGGCGACTGCCGGAAACCACGGGCACGTGCATGTGTGACAGGGCGTCTTTGGCGAGCAGCGGGGGGCGAAGCCCCGGCACGCCCTGGCGTTCGACGCTGCTGACCAGGAGCGGCTCGCCTGCCTTGAATGCTTGAAACGTGTTTGGCGCATCCATCCACACGCCGGTTACCCCTCTCAGCGAGGCGGCATTGTCGGCCGCTTCGCGCCATTCGTAGGCGACCACGAAACGCCGATCGTCGACGTTCGCCAGATAGAAGCTGCGACTGGCGCGCATGGCGCGACCCATCTCGGCGATCGTGGTTTGCAGGTCGAGCACCGTCTGCGGGTCGAGCGACGCCTTGATCGTCTGGCTGATTCGATTCAGCGTCGATTCGATCTCCGCCCGGTAACGCGTCTCTTCGAACAGGCGCCGGTTCTCGAGGGCCACGGCGGCCTGCCGGGAGAGCGTCTCGCAGAAGGCGATCTCGTTGTCCCGGAACTCGCGCGGCGTGGGGCGCCCGCAAGAGGACGCCCCTACGAAGCCGATCAATCGCTGCCCGACGACGAGCGGGAGCACGAGAAACGACTCGCCAAGGGCGCCCATCTGGCGCAAGAGATCCGCCACGGGAGCCGCCACCGGATGGCCGGTCAAATGAGAGATGGCGATAGACCGGCCGTCGGCCAGCATGGCGAGGGCGCCGGGGTTTTCGGCCATGGGCACCCGTATCGTCTCCGCGCCAGGCGACGGCACAGCCTGCGCCGCGACTCGTCCGTACTCCTGCTCCTCGTCGAAGAGCACGAGGGACACCTGGTCTACCTCCAGGTAACCATGCAGTACGCTTACGACGGTATGCATGACTTCGGCGGGCGTGGCGGCCGCGGCCATCGCGCGGCTGGCCTCGTACAACTTCACCGTTTCCTGCAAGCTGGCTTCAGTCTCGTCGAGCAGCCGCGCGGCCTCGACCGACTGCGCCACCTGATCGGCCACGGATTTCAGCATGACCAGCTCGTCCTGGGACCACTGATGGTCTCCCTCGGCCTGCACGTCCAGCATGCCGATGACTTCGCCGCGCAGCTCGATCGGCACGGCCAGCGCCGGCTGCCTGCCCTCGCCCGCTGTCTGCGGGGGTCGGTGACCGGAGTCGCCTCGCGCGTTCCGTGCATCCTCGCTGCTGGGCGCGACGCGCGACCCTTCGCCTGCCCCTTCGCTCCGCTCACGGCTTCGGCTATGGCTTCGGCTCAGGGCAGGCGCGGGGCGTCTAAACTCATGCTCGACGGTGGCGTGATCCGCCTGGCTGAACCTCGCCCAGCCCTCGTGCGTGTAGCGTTGCATCAGGCTGTTCAACTCGGCGACTGCCTTGCGCGACTGCTCGAAGAGGCGGCGGTTCTCAATCGTGACCGCCAACTGGTTGGCGATAGCCTGCGCCAGTTGCACGTCGCGCGCGCTTATCGGCCTTTTGTCGATCGCGCGACCAAGGCTGATGGCGCCGACGACGCGATCGCCCAGGACGGCCGGCACGCTCACCGATCGGCCATACGCCTCGCGCTCTGCAGGCAACGCCTGGCTCAGAAGGGGGTCGATTTCGGGATCGTTGATGACGACTGCCTGGCGCATGCGAATGGCCAGCGCGTTGGGCGCATCCATCCCACCAATCCGTGTATCCGTGTCAAAATCCGCGTCATGCCGATGCTCCGCGGACAGCCTGCGAGCCGGGTCCTGGAAGGCACACAGGAGGGTGTAGGTTGCGCTATCGGCTTCATAAGCCGCCGCCGTCCACGAGTCGAAGCCCGCCTGCTCGGCGACAGTGCGCAGCAAGTGATCGGCCGCCGCGGACAGGTCTTCGCTGATGAAGCCGACCAGGCGGCTGGCCTCGAACAGTGCGGTCGCCTGCCGCGCGTCGAGCTGCGCTTCCTGATATTGCTGCGCGTTGTTCAACGCGATCGCGATCTGGTCGGCCAGGCTCTGCAGCATGGCCAGCGAGTTCTCGTCGAACGCGTCCAGTTGGCGGCTTTGCACGTCGAGCGCGCCCAGAACGCGATCGCCGACCAGGAGAGGGAGGGCGACCTCCGACTGCGTGTCGGGCAGAAGCGGATTGGCAAAGCGCATGGTCTCGTCGCCCACATTTCTGGCCACGTGCGGCTGGCGACTAGCGATCGCGGCGCCGACCATGCTCTGCTCGCCGATCTCCAGGCGGTGCTGGCTGGCCTTGAGGATGCTGCCCGCCGCGCCGGCCGCCTCGCGTAAGACGGCGAAGCGGCCCAAGTCGTCGAGCAGGAACACGGCGGCGTAGTAGAAACCGAACCGCTCCGTGATCAACTGTGCGACCCGGCGAATCACATCGTCCGGATCGAGCACGGAGGTGACTGCGCGGCTCACCTCGGCGCTCACGCTCAGTTGTGCGGTGCGCTCGGCGACCCGCTGCTCCAGAGAATCGCGAATCGCCTGCAGCTCGCGGTTGGCTTCGACCTGCGCGTGCTCGTTGCGGCGGGCGCGCTTCAGGCTGCGACGCGTATTACTCGCCAACAGCTCGACCATGGCGCTGACCAGGCACAGGAGGGCTACGAGGATCGCGAATTCGCCGGGCGACGTCGTGTAACTGAACGGGTTGGTGACCACTCCCTGGCTCTCGGCTACGAACACCAAGCCCACCGCCACTATCGACAAGACTGTGCCGATCACTGCGCCGGGCCGCCCCAGCAGCAAGCTGCTGATGACGATGACAGTCGGGTACGCGGTCAGGGCGATATCGTGGATGCCTTCGCCAACGACCAGCAGGTAGGTCAGCACGCTCAGCAGAACCAGCACCACACACAGGCTGGCGGCCTGAAGATGGCCTCGACGCAGCAACCAGAACGCGAAGGGAAGGATCATGCTGCCGGTCAAGACGATTTGAGCCGTGCGAGACTGGCCATCAAGCACGCTGACGATCAGCACCGCGACGGCGGTGATCAGCAGGATCGACAGAATCGCCAGGAGCAAACGGGCGGCCCGCGCCCGTTCCTCGTCAGGATACACAGGCAGACCCATGAACCGAAGCGACGTTCGCAGGCGCGATGTCAGGCTACGCATCATCGTCACCTCGTCCATCGCGCTTCTCCGGATCCGCTGCGCCCCGCTCGGCACGCACTCCTGGCTCGCGTGTCCCTGAAGTTGCGTGCACGGAAGTCTCTTGCGTAGAAGTCTCGGGCACGCCGATGCGCGCGACCACGCGGGCAGCCTTCAGAGAACGGCCTAGCTCGTCGACGGCCGTCTGCAAGATGCCGTCGATATGGACCGTCTGGCGCACCCGAGCGTTGATCTCGTTGATGAGCCGTTCGCGTCCCGCCAGGCGCTCCGTTTCTTCCAGAAGGCGCACCGTCTCCAGCGTCTGACCGACCTGATCGACCAGGGACTGGGCAAAAGCCACATCCTCCGGCGTCCATCCCTCTCCATCCCCCAGAGACAGCAAGTCGAACTCGCCGACAGCCTCGCCGCGAATGCGCAGCGGAATGGTCAGGCGACCAGGCACACCGTCTGCACTCTCCTGTGGGCCGCGAGAGGACCCTTCGCCTTCGCTCAGGGCAAGCCATTCGCCGGCCCGCCATTCGCCGGACAGACCGCGCGCTGCGCGCGCGTACTGGCGCCACGCCTGGCCCGTCAAGAGCCGGTTCGCCGCATCCAGGTCGGCGAGCGCCCGCCGGGTTTCCTCGGCCAGGCGCAGGTTGTCCAGCGCGACAGCAATTTGGCGGGCGAGCGTGACCGCCAACCTTTCCTGATCGTCGCTGAAGAAAGAGTCGGGCCGCATATCCTGAAAACCGAGCACGCCCAACACCCGCTCACCGACGACGACGGGGACGCCCAAGAACGCGCCCCGCTGCGCCTCTTCTACCGGGATGCCGGACTGCGCGGCGCGCGCCGCTTCGGAAGCGCTGATGCGCAGCGGCTTGCGGGTGCGAATCACGTGCTCGGGTAAGCCGTCGCCCAGAGGGTGTGCCGCCACCATATCGCTGACGTCGACGCCGCCGAGCACGCGGACGACGAAACGCATCTCGGTCTGATTCTCATTCACCAGGCCCAGGTAATAGCTGTCGACGCCGATGAGCGCATGGACGCGGGACAGCGCGAGGCCGGCCAGCTCCGGCAGCGTGCGGCTGCGTGCGATATCCCTCGACGCAGCAAGCAGCTCGTTCATCGTATTGACGTTGCGCTGCGACTCGGCATACAGCGCGGCGTTGTTCAGGGCGATCGCGATTTGATCGGCCATACCCTGGAGCACGGCCGCGCTAGCCTCGTCGAAGGCCGCCTCCCGGGTCGACTGCACGTCGAGCGCGCCGAGCACCCGATCGCCGACGACGAGCGGGAGCGCGATTTCGGAGCGCGTATCGGGAAGCAGCGGGTTGGCAAAGCGCATCGCCTCTTCGCCGACGTCAAGCGCGATGCGCGGCCTGCGCTGCGCGGTCACGAAGCCGACCATCGATCGTCCGCCGACTTCCAGTTTGTGCCCGCGCTCTTTCAGAATGCGCCCTGCTTGGCCCGTCGCCTCGCGCAGCACCGCGTATCGACCCTTCTCGTCCATCAGGAACACGGCGGCGTAATAGAAGCCGAAGCGATTGGTGATCAGGTTGACGACGTCGTACAGCAAGCGATCGGGGTCGAGGACCGAGACGGCCGCGCGGCCTACGTCGGCGCTGGCACGCAACTGCTCGGTGCGGGCGGCGACGCGCGCCTCCAGCGAGCCGATCAGCGCACGCAGTTGATCCGCCACCTGCTCCATTGTCTCGGACAGGTCGGCAATCTCCCGAATCTTCGAGGCGGGCAAGGGCACGTCGAGGTTACCGCGCCCGATCTGGAGCGCCGCCCGGCTCAGATCGGCAAGTGGCCCGACGATGCGGCGAGCCAGCACCCAAGACACGACCATCGCCAGACCTAAAGCGAGAGAAGCCGTCGCGGCCAGAGCCACGGTGATCTCGTTGCCGAGCGTTTGCATGCGGGCGCGGGCGCGATCCAGGCCGGATTCGCCTTCGGCGTTGAGGCGCTCCGTGATGAGATTGATGTCGGAGCTAACCTCCTGGAAGATCGTCGTGAACACCTGTATGCCTTGCTCCAGGGCGACCAGCTCGCCAAAGGTCTGGAAGTAAGCCTGTGCCCGATCGATCAGATCGGATGGGACCAATCGGGTCGTTTCCGTGCTCAAGTCTGCTAGGCTGCTGGCTTTCACCAGATTGACGAACTTGTCGACGGCCAGTCTCACGTTGTCGTAGTATTCTTGCCCGCCGGCGCCGAAATAGGCTTGTTCGTTCGCGCGCAGCCGCAGGACGAGGAGAAGGAGATCGGTCTTGGGCAGAGGCGAGACGTCCGCTTCCAGCATGTCGAGGCCATTTTTCAACGCGCGGTCGAGACCGATATCTGGGTCGGCGCGTTTCTGGATATCGGTCGCCATCGAATGGAATGCCGTCTCATACGTATCCAGCAGAGGCCGCAATGCAGCCGTCTGCTCGACCAAACTTCTCAACTGCTCATCGCCGGCCGCGAGAAGCAGAGCATCCAGGTCGTCCAGTTTGGCCCTGGCTTGCGCGAGCAAGTCGTGTACTTCGGTCATATAGCGCTCGGCTGCGGCTTCGGGGCCGATGGAGCGCCAGCTATTAAGAAAGCGAGCCTCGCTCTGACGCGCCGAGAGGAAGTCCCTTTCGATCGCCAGGCTCAACTGGCGAATATGCTCGGCCTGTTCGATCGTCGCCTGGGTCCCCCACTGCAAGCTGCGCAGGCTCACGTAGCCGATCACGGCAATGAGTAGGGCCAGCACCAGGATCAGCCCGAAGCCTACAAACAACTGGGTCCGGATGGGTGCCGGGCGGCGGGCCGACTTGACGCGAGGCTCAGACAACATGCTCAGGGCCTTTCATGACTCAACGCGTGTGCGCCGCCAGGATGTCGGCCCAGGCCTGCTCGAAGAGCCGGGCAGCCTCCGGGCCGTTGTCGGCGAGAAAAAACAATCGCTGGCGCACTTCGTCCGATGGATAAAGCGCCGGGTCGTTTCGATCGGATGCGGGCAGCAAAGGCAAGGCGGCGCGATTGGGCGAGGCGTAGCGAACGTACGAAGATAGGGCTGCGCCGACTTCCGGCTCCAGGATGTAGTTGATGAACTTCTCGGCCAGGTCCGGGTGGGGCGCGCTAGACAGTATGCACATGTTATCCGACCAGATGATGGAGCCTTCCTTCGGGATGACGTAACGAATATCCGGGTTGTTCTCCATGACCTGGAAGATGTCTCCACTCCATTCGAGGACCAGGTCGACGTCGCCAGCGACGAGCAGATCCTGGCCCGTGTCTGGGACGAACGCGGCGATGTGCCTGGAACGCTGCTTGAGAAAGTCGCGCGCCGTCTGAAGTTCGACGACATTCGTGGTGTTGGGGCTGTAACCCAGATATAGCAGGACGACTCCCAATGCACCGCGTGCATCGTCCAGCAAGGCCACACGCCCCGCGAAGACCGGATCGAAGAGGTCCGCCCAGCTCGAGATCTCGCGCCCCGTGGCCCTGACGTTGTAGCCGATGCCGATGGTACCCCACTGATACGGTGCGCAGTAGCGGTTGCCCGGATCGAATACGGGATTGAGAAAGGCTTCATCGACATGCTCGAAATTGGGAAGACGATCCTTTCGGAGCGGGGCGAGCAGGTCCTGGCCGCGCATGATCGCAACCATGTAGTCGGATGGCACGACGATGTCGTAGTCGGTCGGGCCGGCCTGGATGGTGGCCAGCATATCTTCGTTGCTGGCATAAATGTCGTAGTTGATCTTCACGCTGTACTTCTGCTCGAAGTCGTCCAGGATGGCCGGATCGATGTATGTATCCCAATTGAAGATATTCAGCTCGGCGGCCTGCTCGCCCGCCGGCTGGCGTCCACCGGCAGGCTGGCTTGTGAGAACCGGAGAGACGGGGGCGCTGCAGGATGCGAGTGTGACGATCGATGCCAGCAGGGCGAAGCCCGTCTTGAGCAGGGCCTGCCCCTTCGCCGTCCCTTCGCCTGCCCCTGCCCCTTCACTTCGTTCAGGGTCAGGACTTCGGCTAGGGCTTCGGCTCAGGGCAGGCATCGGCGCGGGCAAAGCCGGCGGGGACGGTGGCCTGAGCGTTGGGTGTAAGCTCGGCTGCGCTTTGGGGATTGTCGTCATGCTTCCTCCCGCTCCGCGCCGTTCCCGGCGATTGATCGCTCCTGACCGGCGTCGGGGCTGCCATGCACGCCAGGGGCGAACCGGACGGCGACGCCGGCGGCGTTGAGATGGCGCGCCAGCTCTTCGGCTGCGGTCTGCAGAATGCGCTCCACGTCCGCCTTGGATCGGACTCTCTCCGTCGCATCGGCCAGAGCGCGTTCGCGAGCAGCCCGTTCTTCAGCCTCCTCCACGAGCCGCGCGTTCTCTACCGCCTGCGCCACGTGGCCCGCGATCGAATCCAGGGTGGCTGCCAGGTCGTCCGACCAGGAATGCTCCGGAACCGACAGCCGAAATGCCCCGATTGGCACACCGCGCAGCACGATCGGCACCGCCACGCGATAGCCCTCGCCGGCCCCTTCGGTCGAGGACTTGGCAGGGTGCACGACCAGTTGCCCGGTTGAGATCACTTCCTCTACTTCAGGCGACGGCGCTTTGTCATCCACATGGGAGCCTATTCTGATCACGCCCTGGCGGCTCAAGCGGCGCGCGAAAGCCGACCATGCCTGGCCGGTCAGGCGGCGATTGGCAGCATCCAATCCTTCCAGGGCCTGCCGCATGTCTTCCGCCCGATTGAGGCTCTCGACGGCAACGGCCAGTTGCGCGGCGACCTGCTCCACGCGGCTCACATCGTCAGGTGCATAGGCATCCAGCCGCGCCGCGCCAGCAAATAGCGCGCCGACGGTCTGGCCACCGACCTGCAGCGGAACACCAATGAGTGAACGCATGCCGGCCTTCCGCGCCAAGGCAGCATCTTGATAGGGGGCGCTGGCGAGCGCGCCAAGGTCTGCCACCAGCACATTCTGTCCCGTGCGAATGCACTGGCCGACGAACGTTTGAGCAGCGGAAAGGGCGGGTGGGATCGACTCCCACTGCCCCTTCACTGCGTTCAGGGCTTCGGCTTCGCTTCGGGGACTATCCTGCTGCTCCCGGCTCTGCAGATCGAGTGGCACGATTCTGACCGTTTCGAGATTCGGCGTCGCCAGTCCCAGCAGGAGACCGTCGACAGCGACGAGACTGGCAAGCGCCGTCACAGCCGCGTGGCCGATCGCCTCGAGCGATGCAGCCATCGTCAGATCGCGGCTGAGCTGATTCAGCACCGCCAGGGCCGCGGCTTGCCGCTCGGCGCGGTGGAACTGCTCCGCGTTGTTAAGCGCGATCGCGATTTGGTCGGCCACGCTCTGCAACACGGTCGTGCTGGCTTCGTCGAAGGCGGCCTCATGCGCCGATTGCACGTCGAGCGCCCCGAGCACGCGCTCGCCGACCATCAGGGGCAGCGCCAGCTCCGAGCGCGCATTCGGCAGGAGAAGATTGGCAAAACGTCCTTCGGCTGCCCCTTCCCCCCGATCCGCTGCATTCGCCAGATCCGTTGTTCCCGCTGCATTCGCCAAATCCGTTGTTCCCGCTCCCCTCGGTGGGGGACTTCGCAGGATCGGCTCCCGGCTGACGTCAAGCACGAGACGCGGCTTGCGCCAGGCAATCGCCGTGCCGATCATCGACTGCCCGCCGATCTCCAGCCTGTAACCACGCTGCTTCAATATCTGCCCCACATCGCCCGTCGCCTCGCGCAGCATGGCATACCGACCTTCCGCGTCCAGTGTGAACACCGCTGCGTAGTCGAACCGGAAGTGATCGGCGATCAGGTTGACGACGTCGCGCAGCAGGCGATCGGGGTCGAGAATCGAAGCTGCCACGCGAGCCACGACAGAACCGGCTCGCACCTGCTCGGTGCGCTCGGCCACTTTGCGCTCAGCCTCGGCTTTTGCATTCTCCAGCTCCTTCGTCATCTCGTTGAGGCGCCGGTTGGCCGCGTATAGCGAATCCGCGTGACGTCCCGCCACGGCGGCGAAGAGTCCCAAGAAGAAAGGCGCTGTGTCAATGATCCACAGCAGAGGCTGCGCGCGTTGGACGGCGAGCGCGCTTTCCAGCGAAAGCGGCCAGTTGTTCAGCCCTATCGCGATACCGGTCGCGACGACAGGAAACATGAAGCCAAAGGCGACCCCGACGGCCGCGTATCGGCGGGTCGCGGTCCCGAACACCCGTGCCTGCGCCACGAGTGCAGGCAAGCTCGTCCATGGCGGAAGGCGCTGGCCGGAGCGGCGCGCCGCATCGGAGTCGCGATCACCTGCCGTGGCGGATATCCGCCTGCCCCGATCAAGCATCATCGTTGTCCCTTTCCTGCTCCGATGAAGGCTTGGGGCTGCCACCGGGCCGGACGGAATCGGTCAAGTTCGGTTCGTCAGCGTTTCCATTTCCACGCGGCCTTTCGACTCCCGCCCCGGCTTCGCTCGGCGCCCATTCCCCCTCCCCCTTCACCATGTGAGTCTCTCCCATCCGTGAATTCAATCCGCTGAATTCGCCTGATCCGCTGTTCCGATCCGTGCTTTCGTTCAGGGTCGGGGACTTCGCAGTGCCCGCCCCAACGCCAAGCTGTATGCTCACTTCGGTCGAGCCAGTAATGCGGACGACTTCCTCGATGGCCGTGCGCAAGATCGTGTCGAGGTCGACCGGACGATGAATCCTATCGGCCGCCTCCGCGATCGCTTTCTCGCGGCGTGCCACGCGCTGCGTCTGCTCGATCAGGCGCGCGTTTTCGACCGCCAGTGCCACCTGATCGGCGACGGCTTGAATGAACGCGAGGTCCTGATTGCGCCACACGCGCGCCCGGCTCACATCGCCGACCTGCAATGCGCCAATCACCTCACCGCGCAGCACGATGGGCGCCGCCATCGCCGATCGATAGGGCGACCCCCGCTGCGCGAGGGCAGGCGACGGTTGGTCCGCACCCTTCGACCCTTCGCCTGCCCCTGCGCTTCCCGCAGGGTGTACCCAGGCGACCGCCTGCTGCTCCGTGACCGCCATCTCGATCTCGGGCAGCCCATCCTCCTCAACCGGCTTGACACCGCTCTGCGTCACCTGCACGCGCCAGGCATCCGCGCGCCGCTGGAACTGCTCAGCCCATGCCTCGCCCGTCAGACGGCGGTTGATGGCATCTAACTCGTTGAGCGCGCGCCGCGTCTGCTCGAACAGGACCCGGCTCTCGACGGCGACCGAAATCAGGCTGGCGAGCGACCGGCTTACCTGGAGCTCGGGCTCGCCGATAACGGACCCGTCGAGCGGCCAGCCGACGACCAGCGCGCCGATATGGCGGCCGCTGGCGACGATCGGCGTGCACACAGACTTGATCGGGAAGCGCTCCTCGGCCGGGTCTCCGGCACGATGCGGATCCAGCCACGGGTCGCTCAGGACAAGCGTCTCGCCGGAAAGCGCGCTGCGAACGAGCGGGCTATGGAAATGCTCGTCCACACTCAGGGACGGCGTGCGGTCGAAGTCCGGCGTGGCAGACAATGTATTCAGGTGTTTGCGCGACTCGTCGAGGATGAGCACCCACCAGTGGTTGAAGCCGGACGTTTCACTGACAGCGCGCAGTATGTCGTCGGTCGTCGCCTTCAGGCCAACTTCCAGGCGACCCACCTGCTGGCTGGCAACGTATAGCGCGTGAGCTTGTCGCGCGGCGGCTTGCGCCTCGGCATACGAAGTGGCGTTGGCGAGCGCGACGGCGATCTGATCGGCCATGCTCTGCAGCACTTCGGCGCTGGCTGAATCGAAGGCAGCTTCTTGCGTGGCCTGCACATCCAGCGCGCCCAGGACCCGGTCGCCGACGACCAGCGGCAGGGCGATCTCGGAACGCGTGTCGGGCAGCAAGGGATTGGCAAAGCGCACCGGTTCCTCACCCACATCGAGAGCGATGCGCGGCTGGCGCTGGGCCGTGACGACTCCGACCATTGACCGTCCGCCGACGGCCAGCATGTGGCCGCGCTCGAGGAGCGCCCGCCCGGCCTCGCCGGTGGCTGCGCGCAGGACGGCGTGCTCGCCGCTCTTGTCCAGGATGAAGACGGCGGCATAGTAGAATCCGAAGCGTTCGGCGATGAGATCGACGACTTCGCGCATGAGGCGATCCGGATCGAGAATGGACGCCGCGGCGCGGCCGACGTCGGCGCTGGCGCGCAACTGCTGCGTGCGCTCTGCGACGCGCGCCTCGAGGGAGCCGATGACGTCGCGCAGGCGAGCGGTCATGAGATTGAAGGCGGCCGCCAGCGCGCCGATCTCGTCCTTGCTGCGGACCTCCGCCTGCGCATTCAGGTCGCCTGACGTGACGGTGTGGGCAGCACGGGTGAGGCGTTCGAGGGGCGCGGCGAGCAACTGGCCGATCCCGGCGCTGGCCAAGGCGGCCAGGCCGAGAACGGCGATCAAGGCGAGCGCGGTGAACTGGCGGTTGCGGGCGGCCTCCTCGGCGACGCGCGCATTCGCCGCGATGATCGGCTGGTTCAGTTCCGCTGTGGGAACGACGAGGCCAAGGCTGTAGGGGGCGGTGGTCAGCGGCGCGTATGCTACGTAATGCTCTACGCGGCCGATATGCAGCGTGGTCACAGCGCGCTGCGCCGAGACCATGTTGGAAACGACCTGCTGCAATCCCGGCGAGCCTTGACCAAGGAGGGTTTGGCGAATCGGCTCGCCGGGCGGCACGTCCTGACGCGCCAAGTCGAAGTGCGCGTATCCCGCATCGGGCATGGCGATGACGTGCGCGTCCTCATCGATCAAGAAGGCATAGCCGCTGTCGCCGATCTCCAGGCCGGCGACGAGGTCTGTGATCTCGGCGAGTTGAACGTCTATGGCAAGCACGCCTCGAAACTGCCCGGCGCCGTCGACCACGGGCGCGCTGTTGGTCACCAGCAAGCCGGTGAGGGCCGGGTCCTGGTAGGGTGGCGTCCAGACCGCCTGGCGCTGCGGATTGTTCTCCGGCGCCGCGACGGAGTAGAAGGACTGTGGGCGGGGATCGTAGTCGCCGACGACATTGGCCAGGTCGATGTTCGGGTAATAGACAGTGGCGCCGTTAGCAGCGGAGATGAAGTAGAGGGCCACGGCCTGCGGATGGCCGCGCAGGACCTTGGGCGCAATGAGATCGAGATAGCGGGCGGCGTTGATCTCCGATAGCTCGGAGGGGGTCAAGCGGGCACTGGACGGAACGAGGACGGAAGCGGTTTCGGTGTTGGGATTGTCCCAGTGCCCATCCGGCAGTTGAGCCAATTGACGGCGCGCGTCCCAGTAGTCGCCCTGACCCAGGGTTGCCTGCTGCGATAGCAAGTCCCCGACGACCGAGGCGAGCGCGATGGCGTCATCTCTCACCGAGCGCAGAACCTGGTCGGCCGAGATGATGTCGGCTTCCAGGGTGTGCACGAGCAGTTGTTCGGCTTCAGCGCGCACGGAGGTCTCGAGCGCGATGCGCAGGGTTTCGGTCGTGTGCTGAATGCGATCAGCGGCGAAGGCCAGGACGGCGAACACGGATACGCCGACGAGCGCGGTCATGGTCATGGCCAGTTTGGCGCGGAGGCTATAGTCCACGAATTGCCGGGCGATCATCACGGCCAGCGCCAGGCCCACCGGGACGGCCACGATCGGCACGATAGTGTTGATCGCCTCCGGCACCGGCTCGCGGTAGAACGGCCAGAACTCGTCGGCCAGCATGATGGCCAAGCCTATCGCTACGCCCGAAACGATGATGGGGCGCGCCTGTCGCGAGGGCAGGGTCTGAACGGCTATCGCCGACGTAATGAAGATGGCGCTCAGGCCGGGCGCGAGTCCGAGGCCGCCCAAGACGAGGGTGATGAACACGAGCGCCGCCAGGAACGAGGCCAGCATCAGGCGAATGCCTGACACGACGCGGCCGCGCCGAATGAGGATGGCGCATGGCACGGCAACCAGGCCCACGGCCACGGGCGCGACAGCCGCCGCCAGCGTCTGCCAATCGGAGTTCTGCAAGGAGATTCGGACGGCGACGGACAGAATCCCCACGAGCAGGCACGCGGTCGCCATGACGACGGCGGCGGCAAACGCGTTGCGCGCCCAGCGGGCCGCCATCGCGCTCTGTTCAGTGGGAATCTGTGAGCCAGACCTGTTCATGGTCGCCGATCCTCGCTACGAAGCGCCGAGTCCCTCACGACCATTGCTCCCTTCCGGCTCCTGCCCCGTTTCACGGGGGAGGGCCGGGGTGGGGGTCGCCGTAAACTGCGCCAATTGCGCGCTCGCGTGCGACGCACCAAACGTCCGGTTCAGCTCTTCGGCGGCGATCTGCAGAATCGAGTCGATGTCGGTCACGCCGCGGATCTTCCGGGCGATTTCGTTGAGCTGACCTTCACGCGCCGCCCGTTCCTGCGCCTGTTCGATCAGCCGCGCATTCTCCACGGCCAGCGCGACCTGATCCGCGACGGCCTGAAGGAAAGACAGATCTTCCGCGCTCCAGACGCGGGGTCGATCGGCTTCCCCCACCTGCAGGGCGCCGATCACTTCGCCGCGCAGCACGATCGGCGCGGCCATGGCCGCCTGAAAGGGCGAGGTCACGGTCTGATCCTGGCGCCGCGTCCACATGACGGGCGCCGTCGAGGCGACGGCCAGGTCCACCTCGGGCAGCCATTTCTGCTCGACAGGCGCCTGGCCAGGCCGGGCGAAATCGACTTGAAGGAGGCGCTCCGGTAATTGGCCGAAGTACTCAGACCACGCCTCACCGGTCAAGCGGCGATTGGCGGTGTCCAGATCCTGCAGTGCCCGGCGCTGCTCCTCCAGGAGCTTGACGCTGGCCAAAGCAGCGGCCACTTGCGCCGCGTACAGTTGGGTCAGGCGCTCGTCGTCGGCGCTGAACGGTCTGCCGGGCTGAGAGCGCGTCACGCTCAGAACACCCTCGACGCGGCCCCGCCATATCAAGGGAACGGCGAGGGCTGCGTGGAACGGGAACAACGGATCTGGCGAATGCAGCGGATCAGGGACACCCTCGACGCGCAGGGCAATCCCGCTGGCATACACGCTGCCGGCCAGCCCCTCACCTCTGGCTAACCGCCGGCCGACCATCCCACCAACAGACGGGGACTGTTTCGAATTCACTTGTCCGGGATCGATCGCGGCGGCCAGTTCAATCTCGGCGTCACTCAGAGGCAGCCAGACTCCACTCCCATCCGCATCGAGCAGCTCCCTAATGCGATGCACGACGAGATCGATAAGCTTGTCGCGATCGGCCTGACCGGAGATCTCAAGAGCGGCGCTCAGGAGAGCGCTTTGCGTCTGGGACTGCCGTTCCGCCTGCCGAAACTGACGGGCGTTGTTCAGCGCGACGGCAATCTGGTCGGCCATGCTCTGCAGCACGGCCGCGCTGGCCTCGTCGAAGGCAGCCTCGTGGGTCGATTGCACGTCGAGCGCGCCCAGCACCCGGTCGCCGACGACGAGCGGCAGGGCGATCTCCGAGCGTGTGTGGGGCAGAAGCGGATTGGCGAATCGCGCCGGTTCTTTGTCCACGTCCAGGGCGATGCGCGGCTTGCGATAGGCGGTGACGTAGCCGACCATGGATTGACCGCCGACGGCCAGGGTGTGACCGCGTGCCTTGAGCAGCCTGCCGGCTTCTCCGGTGGCCTCGCGCAGGACAGCCTGCTCCCCCGCCTCGTCCAATACGAAGACGGCGACGTAGTAGACATCGAATCGATTGGCAATCAGTTGGGCGACGGTGCGCAGCAGATCGTCGGGATCGAGGATGGACGCCGCGGCGCGGCCTACGTCGGCGCTGGTCTGCAGTTGGGCCGTGCGCGCCGCAACGCGGAGCTCGAGCGAGCCGACCAATTCCTGCAATTGCAGGGTCATGGCATTGAAGCTCCGCGCGAGCAGGCCCAGCTCGTCGTCACTCTCGACCGGCACGCTCTGAGCCAAATCGCCCCTGGACACGGCAGATGCAGCGGTCGTCAGCGCGCCGACGGGCTGGACAGCCTGGCGGATGGTGAACCAGATCAGGAATGCCAGCAGCGCCGAGCCGAGCAAGATGACGAGGCCCACGTAGA
>DASSFZ010000273.1:0-14728 GCA_035693785.1 Anaerolineae bacterium
CTCCACGGTGCGCGAAACAAGGGAACTGATTCCACCGCAGAGTCCGGCACGCCGAAATCCAAATCGGAGATTGGGTGATCATGCTGACCGACGAGCCGCCTGACTTTCCGAAGCAGACACCCAAACCGAGCGCACGCATCAAAAGATCAAGAAAGGAAGCTACAATGGCCACAACCGGAAGAACAACCTTTACGACGAAATCGTGGGACGAAAAGCCCTATGCCGAGGTTGACGGAGAACGCAAGCTCACCCGCACCCACGCCGTCTTCGCCTACGAGGGTGATATTGAGGGCGAAGGAACGGTGGAATATCTGATGGCCTACGGCCTGAATGGGATAGGCAATTTTGTCGGGCTGGAACGCGTTGTGGGCCGTGTGGGCGGACGGTCGGGGAGTTTTGTCGTTCAGCACACCGGGACATTCGAGCCTAAATCCGTAACCACCCATTGGCACATCGTGCCAGGATCAGGCACTGGCGAGTTGGAGGGCATCAGCGGCGGCGGCGAGTTTGTTCTGGCGGGCCATGGGCCTTATCCAATCACGTTTGACTATGACTTCAAGTGACGTTGTATCTTGGGGTCACGGCAGGAGGCGGAACCGTGACTCTACATCTTTCTCAGTAGGGAGGATGGAAATGACAAATAAACATGAACGGAGGAATTGACTATGGGTTCCCAGGCATTTCAACTGCACGACTCGTTATCTGCTGATGAGACAGAGGTTCGCGCACTCTATCGCCAAATGCTGGATGACTGGAACAAACGCAACCCCGATGCGTATGCCGCGCAGTTCGTCGAGGATGGTAATACTGACCGACGAGCTGCGGCAGCTACCATGACCGAACTTTCACGCATCACGCATCACGAATCACGTTTCACGCTTTACGTATCCCTCAACACTCCCATCAACTCCCCCGCCACCTTGGCCGGATCGCCCACGATCCCCGCATCCGCCTGCCTGAAGATCGGCGCGTCGGGATCGGGATGCACGGCTACGACGTAGCGCGCGTCCTGAATGCCGAAGGCGTGCATCGTGTCGCCGCGAATGCCCAGCGCGATATACAGGTCAGGCCTGACACGCTCGCCGGTGATGCCGACCACCTGTGACTCGTCAATGTAGCCCTCGTCGATCGCCTCGCGTGCGCCGGCGAATTCCGCCTCAATTGCCGCCGCGAGCCGCTTCGCCGCTTCGACATCACCCACCTGCCGCCCCACGGACACGATCCGCCGCGCATCCCTCAGCCTCGGCCTGGGCATGTCAAACTCAACGACTTCCGATCCCTCCACGCTCCACGCCCCACGCTCTAACTCTAACTCTAACTCAACACTCTCACTCTCCCCAAACCTCGACGCGTCCATATACGGCGGCCCAAAGCAACCCGGCAGGACCGTCGCGAACTGCGGAGCCGGTCCGGACGTCGCGACGATCTCGTCGTACTCGCCACTGTATACTGCGCGCCGACTGACGAAGGCACGATCGAAATCGTCCACGCGCAGCGACACGCAGCGCGAGATCAGGCCGCCGCCGAAACGCTGCGCCAACCTCGGCGCAAGCTCCTCGCCGAGCGGCGTCGCGCCGAACAGGACGAATTCCGGCGACTGCGCGACGAACAATTCGCTCAACGCCTTCAGCCACGGCTCGATAGTGGACGTTGCCAGCGCAGGATGATCGATCAGGTAAACGCGATCGGCTCCAGCCTGAATCAGACTTGCCGATACGTCGGGCACATCGCTGCCTAATACGGCCACCTTCACGTAGAAGCCCATCAGGTCGGCAGCCATTCGCGCGCCGTACGTCATTTCCAGCGTCAGCGGCGTACACCCTCGACGCTCCACGTCCAGCTCAGCCACTACCCAGATGTCATGCGGTGTTTCAGAAACAGAGAGCCTGGCCATACTCTAACTCCTCACTCTAACTCCCCACTCTAACTCTCAAATCACCCGCTCGCGCCTGAGGATCTCCGCCAGCTCTGCGACGTCCCCTACCCGCGTGCCGAACTGCCGCTCCGCCGGGAAAGCCTCGCCCTTCTTCACGGCCATCGGGCGCACGTCGTCTTCGCTCATGCCGAGATCGGCCGCGCTCCACGCCTCCACGCTCCACTTCTCATAAGCATCCATCAAGCGCCAGCCGCTCGCGTATCCGGTCTCGACGGCTTCTGGTATCATCGACACGACGACGGGCAAAGGTGTGCTGAAACGAGTGAACGAGTCTCCATGCTTCGCGACGATCCACGCCCTACCCTCTCGCACGTCGAGCGAGGCGGCGTTCGCCGCATGCGGCAGGTCGAGCGCTTCCCCCAGTCGTGGCGCCAGCTCGCCCGAGGCGGTGTCGAGCGAACGCGCGCCCAGGAGCACCAGGTCGGCACCGCCCAGCTTGCCGATCGCCGCGGCGAGCGCATTTGCCACGACCAGCGCGTCGGCGCCCTCGAAGGCCGCATCTTTCAAATGGATCGCCCGACCTGCGCCGAACGCCATTGCCTCGCGCAGCACGTCGTCGACGCGATCCGGGCCGAGTGAGATGGCGACGATCTCGGGCGGCGACGAGCCGTTCGACGCTTCCAGCGCCGACTTTACCGTGGCTGCGACGCGGAGCGCGGCCTTGCTCGCCGGGTCGAGCACGTATTCCTCGCGGTTGACGAACACCTTCTCGGCCTTGCGGTTCACCGTGAACCCGCGCGGGTCGAGAACCTGTTTCACGCAGACGACGATTCTCATAGGATAATCCTTCCACGAGTAATCAGTTGTCAGTTATCAGTAATCAGTTATCAGTCAGCAGTGGTTACTGATTACTGGTCACTGATAACTGATCACGGTCTTATCCTCACTCCCACCTCACGGAACACCTGCTCGGCGATCAGGATGCGCTGAATCTCATTGGTGCCTTCGAAGATCTCGGTGATTCGCGCATCGCGATATCCACGCTCGACGTCCGAATCGCGGCTGTAGCCCAATGCGCCGTGAATCTGCACGGCCCGATCGATGCAGCGCGAGCCGATCTCCGACCCCAACAACTTGCACATACCAGCTTCCTTGATGAACGGCTTGTTGTTGTCGACCAGCCACGCCGTGCGATACACCAGCGAGCGCAGCGACTCGATCTCGGCGGCCATGTCGGCGATCATGAACTGGATGCTCTGCATGTGGGCGATGGGCCGGCCGAACTGCTGGCGCACCTTGGCCCATTCCAGCGACGCCTGCAGCGCCGCCTGCGCGCCGCCCAGCGTCGCCGCGCCCAGCGACACGCGGCCGATGTCGAGCGTCTGCATGAACACGACGAAGCCCAGTCCCACCTGGCCCAGCACGTTCTCTTGCGGCACGCGCAAATTGTCGAAGGTCATCGCCGACGTCGGCGAGCCGTGCAGACCCATCTTGTGCTCGTACTTGCCCGCCGTGAATCCGTCCCACTCCGTCTCGACGACGAAGGCCGTGGCGCCGCCGCGCGCGCCGAGCGCCGGGTCCGTGACGGCCAGGATGCTGACCACGTCCGCGACCGGGCCGTTGGTGATCCACATCTTCTCGCCGTCGAGGATGTACGAGTCGCCTTCGCGCGTCGCCTTGAGCTTGATCGAAGCGGCATCGGAGCCCGCATTCGCCTCGGTAAGCGCGAAGGCCCCGATCTTCTTCCCGGCGCACATATCGGGCAGGTACTTCTCGCGAATGCGCTTGTCGCCTCCCAGGTAGATCGAGGTTTCGGCCAGGCCGATGTGCGCGCCGATGATCGTGGCCAGGCTGGTATCGGCGCGGCTCAGCTCTTCCATCAGGATGCAGTAACCGGTCTCGCCCGCACCCAGCCCGCCGTACTCGCGCGGGATCGGCACGCCCAGCAGGCCGATCGCGGCGGCTTTCCTGATCGTCTCCATAGGCGGTTGACTGTGGCGATCGGCCCGCTTGGAGATGGGTCTGATCTCGTCTTCGGCGAACTCGCGCACGAGCTTGCGCAGCGCCCGATGCTCACGCGATAGTTCAAAGTCCATAGTTCACGTCCTCTCCGCTTCATCAATACACGCCAGGCTGGAAGTGACTCAGGGCGTGATGTGCACTCCCGTGCCTTCGAAGACGCTCTGCCACAGCACCACACGCTGAATCTGCCCTGTGCCGCCCAGTAGATCGAGCGCACGCGCGTCCCGGTACACCTTCGAGATGGCGTACTCATCGCTGAAGCCGTAGCCGCCGTGCACTTGCAGCATGCGATTGGCGACATCTCGCGCGACGCGCGCGCCGATCAGCTTGCACATCGAGACCGCGTCGCGGTTGTCCTGCTTGTGATCCGCAAGCCACGCCGCGCGCATCACCAGCCAGCGCAGCGCCTCGATATCGGCGGCCGAATCGGCGAAATAGTTCCCCAGCGCCTGCTTACTGCCGATCGGCACACCGAACTGCTTGCGCTCGACGGCGAACTTCTTGCCCAGCTCCAGCGCGCCTTCCGCGCTGCCGAGCGCCGCCGCGCCCAGCCCGAGCCGCATGTAATTGACGGCCCGCAGTCCGATCGACAGGCCATGTCCCTCCTCACCCAATCGATCCGATTCGGGCACACGCACGCCGTCGAAGTAGACTGTATTGACCGGCAGGCCACGCAATCCCATCGTCGGCTCTCGCCGGCCGATCTTCAGGCCGGGCGCATCTGCAGCGACGACGAATGCCGACAGGCCTTTGCCGTTCGCCGAGGGGTCGCTCGACGCGATGACTAACAGCAGGCCGGCGATCGCGCCGTTGCTCACCCAGGTCTTCACTCCGTGCAACACGTAAGCGTCGCCTTCTTTCAGCGCGCGGGTCGCGATGCGGGACGGGTCGGAGCCTGCATCTGGCTCCGTCATGGCGAAGGCGCCGATCGACTCGCCCGACGCCAGCGCAGGCAGCCAGCGCTCTTTCTGCTCCTCCGTCCCGAACTCGAGAATCGTCTCGCCGACCAGGCTCGTGTGCATGCCGATGATGATCGCCGTCGACAGGCACTCCCTGGCGATCGATTCGATGAGCATGGCATACGAGACGTGGTCGAGGCCCGCGCCGCCGTACGCTTCGGGTATCGGCCCGCCGAGGAATCCCTGTGCGGCGGCCTTGCGCAGCACGTCCATCGGCGGCTCTTCGGCCTTGTCGGTGTGCTCAGCGACTCTCGCCACTTCCTTGCGGACGAACTCGTCGAACATCTTGCGGAACATCTGCTGTTCTTCGCTCAATGAGAAGTCCATAGCCAACTCCCGCCTCACCCGCCCCCCTTCCCCTCCCTCTCCTGACGCAGCGTCAGGAGAGGGAGGGGGTCAGAGGGTGGTGAGGTTACCTATCCTTAAACTGCGGCTTTCGCTTCTCGAGAAACGCGGTGACGCCCTCGCGCACGTCTTCGCTGTCGGCGATACGCGCGAACTGCTCTCGCTCCTTCGCAAAGCCGGCCTGCAGATCGCCGTCGAGGCCTGCGCCGATCGCAGTGAGCGCCGCCGACACCGATACGGCGCTCTTCTCGGCGATCTTGCGAGCGAGGCCTTTCGCCTGGCGCATCACCTCCCCGCCCGGCACGACGAGGTTGACCAGGCGCAGTTGCAGCGCCTGCTGCGCCGTGATCTGATCGCCGGTCAAAATCATCTCGGTCGCCTTGCCCGCACCGACGATGCGCGGCAGCCGCTGTGTGGCGCCCCAACCCGGGATGATGCCCAGGTTGATCTCCGGCGATCCGAGCCGCACGCGATCGCCGGCGATGCGCATGTGGCAGGCCATCGCCAGCTCCAGCCCGCCGCCCAGGCACACGCCGTTGATCGCAGCAATGACCGGTTTGTGCGATCGCTCGATCTTGGTGAACACACACTGGCCCAGCTCGATCATCTCCACTGCTGCGCGCCCATCGCGGGATTTTACGATCGAGCCGATCTCGCCGATGTCGGCGCCGGCGACAAACGCCAGTTGGCCGCCGCCCGTGACGACGATGACCTTCACCTCGTCGTCAGCCAGCAGCTCGTCGATCGCCGTGTTCAGCTCCATCAGCGTCTGCGAGTTCAGCGCGTTGACCGGTGGATGATCGATCACCAACGTTGCTACGCAGTCTTCGACCGTGTATCGAATGAAATCAGCCATGTTCTCTCCTCTTGCGGATAGCGGATGGCGGATGGCAGATGGCTGATGGCTGATGGCTTATCGCGTATCGCCTGCCGCTCTTTGTTGTCGAGGTGAAGCCAAGAGCTCCGCCATCACGAATCACGTAATCACGTAATCACGCCCTCACGCATCACACCCTCACGCATCACGTTCCACGCTTCACGTTTTACGCCTCACGTTTTACGCATCACGCTTCACGCTCCACGCTTCATACATATTCCAGGAAACCACCCCGCGCCTTCTCACCTGTCCGGCCCTCTTTGAGCAACTCATACAGTTTCTCTGCCGGATGGAATCGCCTGCCGTACTTCTTCTCGAAATCCTCGAGGCTGGCGACCAAAACATCAATGCCGATCCGGTCGGCCAGCGCCAGCGGTCCGATGCGCTCGCCCTTCACCATCATGCCAGTTCCGGCGATCATCGCCATGTCGATGTCGCGCACGTCGGCGATGTCTTCCTCGACGCAGCGGGCTGCCTCGTTGAGCAGGAGATACATCAGGCGCTCCGGGCTGAACTCGCTCAGTTTCGTTCCGCCGCTGATCTCGGCGATCATCTGCTTCACCGGCTCGTCAGTCTGATCGCCGTAGCCGTAGAATCCGGCGCCGCTCTTTTCGCCCAGGCGGCCGGCTTTGACGAGCTTCTCGAACAGGATCGCACCCTGCATGCGCTCCCCGTACTGGCTGCTCAGGTACTTGCCGACGTCGTGGCACACGTCCAGGCCGAGGAAGTCCATGAGCGTGAACGGCCCCATCGGCCAGCCGTAGTCGACCATCGCGCCGTCGATCTCCTGCGCCGTCGCCGCGCCTTCCTGCAGCGCAAGCGTCGCCTCGTTGAGGTACGGCGTGAGCAGGCGGTTGACCAGGAAGCCGGGGCACTCCTTGACGACGACGGGGATCTTGCGCAGCGACTCGGTGAACGTGACGACGTCTTGCACGGTCTCTTCGTCCGTCCCCTCGCCGCGGATGATCTCGACCAGCTTCATGACGTGCGCCGGGTTGAAGAAGTGCATGCCGATCATCTTGTGCGGGCGCTTCGTCGCTCGACCCATCTCGCTGATCGACAGCGCCGAAGTGTTGCTGGCGAAGATCGCGCCTTCAGGACAGGCAGCGTCCAGCTCGGCGAACACCCGCTTCTTGAGGTCCATCCGCTCCGGGACGGCCTCGATCACGATATCCACGTCCGTGAACTCGCCATAGTCGAGCGCCGGCGTGACGAGCGCCATCCTCGACTCCAGCTCGCTCGCACTCATCTTGCCCTTGTCGACGCGGCCCTGATACACCTTGCGCACGTGGCTCATGCCTTTGTCCAGCATGCCTTGATCGACGTCCTTCAGGACGACCGGCAGGCCGGAGTAGGAAATCACCTGGGCAATGCCGGCCCCCATTGCGCCTGCGCCGACGACGGCGGCTTTGAAGATGTACATAGCAAGCTCCTTCGCTTATGGCATATCGCGTATGGCTTATCGCATTCCGCTCCCGCTGGGTCTGTGGTCCA
Organism: Anaerolineae bacterium; assembly: GCA_035693785.1. Taxonomy (GTDB): domain Bacteria; phylum Chloroflexota; class Anaerolineae; order Fen-1058; family Fen-1058; genus DASSFZ01. The sequence goes on from DASSFZ010000273.1 coordinate 7,574, forward strand.
GCGGCTCAAACCGGACAAGGCGCGGGCCGCAGACCCGCTACGAGCCGTCCCTGAGCGCCGTTCACTGCTCACGCTCGGCGTCGGGGACGCCATATACGAACAGGTCGCCGATCGATTTGTGCAGGTAGTTGCACCGGATCGCCTCGCCAAAGATCGATGCGACTGAAACGACGTGCAGCTTCGGCGGGCGTTTCTCCGGCGGGATGTGCACCGTGTCAGTCGTGACGATCTCGGTGATCTGCGGCGTCGCTGCCAGACGCTCGAGCGCCCGCCCGGTGAACACGCCGTGCGTGCACACCGCCCAGATCTCTTTCACGTCGTTGTCCAGCAGCACACGGCACAGTTCGAGCACCGAGCTGCCCGTCGCGATCTCGTCGTCGAAAATCATGGCCCGCCGGAAGCCGCACACTTGATGCCCGACCAGCCCGCTGATCACCACCTGGGTATCCGACACGCGCTCCTTGTTTCCGGCGGCGACGGGCAATTTGAAACTCTCCGCGAAACGCGCCGCCGACTTCAAATGCCCGACGTCCGGCGCGACGACGATGGTGTCCGACAGATCACGCGAGCGAAAGTAGTCTTCGAACACGGGACGCGCGGTCAGCGGGTCGGCCGGTACGCCGAAGAAGCCGTGCACCTGCGGCGAGTGCAGCATCATCGTCATCACGTGCGTCGCGCCCGCCGTCTGCAGCAAATCGGCGACGAGGCGCGCCGTGATCGAGATGCGCGGCGCGTCTTTCTTGTCCGAGCGCGCGAACGAGAAATACGGGATGATGGCGTGGATCTCCTTCGCGGCGGCGCTGCGCGCGATGTCGAGCATCATCAGCAGCTCCACCAGGTGATCGTTCACCGGCGGCGAGAGCGACTGCACGATGAACACCGCGCGCGAGCGGCAGCTGGCGCTAAGCTGGATATACAGATTGTCGTTGCTGAACCGCGAAATGCGCGTCTTGTCCAGCGGCACGCCGAGATGAGCCGCGATGTCGGCAGCCAGTGGCCGGTTCGAGCTGCCGCTGAAGAATCGAACTTCGTTCGGGTTTATGCCGCTCATGGCAGATGGCAGACGGCTGATGGCTGATGACATGTCGCCTGTCGCTTATTACTTATCGCAGATGGCATATCGCTGTACGCCGCAGCATATCGCCTATCGCCTGTCGCTTATCGCATATCGTAAGACTCGCACCGCATCCGTTTATCCGTTGCCTATCCGCTGACGCCGTTAGCCCGCTCCACGATCAAGGCGCTGCCTTGCCCGCCGGCTGCGCACAGCGTCGCCAGACCGTAGCGCGAGCCGCGTCGCTTCATTTCGTGGACGAGCGTCACGACGATGCGGCATCCGCTCGATCCGACCGGATGGCCGAGCGCGATCGCGCCGCCGTTGACGTTGACCTTGCTCCAGTCCCAGCCCTGGTCGTGCAGCGCGCGGCCGACCGATAGCACCTGCGCCGCAAAAGCCTCGTTCAGCTCAATCAGGTCCATGTCCCTCAACGTCAGGCCGCCCCGCTGCAGCGCTTTCGGCACGGCGTGCGCGGGCGCGATGCCCATGCGTTGCGGCTCGACGCCGGCGTAGCCGTAGGAGACGATGCGCGCCATCGGCGAATAGCCCAGCTCCTGCGCCTTGCCGGCCGACATGATCAGCATCGCGCTCGCGCCGTCGCTGATGCCGCAGGCGTTGGCGGGCGTCACCGAGCCGCCTTCCTTGAAGATGGCCGGGTAGAGCGCCGCCTTCTGCACGGACAGGGCCGGGTTGATCGTCTCATCCTGCGTGATCAGCTCGCGCGCGACTTCTTGCCCGGCGACCTTCTTCGTCACTTCGACCGGGACGATCTCGTCCTTGAATTTCCCCATGCGCGTCGCCATGAACGCTTTCTTGTGCGACTGCACCGCGTACTCGTCCTGCTCCTGCCGCGTGATCTCGAACTCGTCGACCAGGTTCTCGGCCGTGCGGCCCATCAGTTGGCCGCTGATTGGGTCAGTCAGGCCTTCCCACATCGCGTCGGTCAACTGCGAGTGGCGCAGCTTCAAGCCCCAGCGAGCGCCCTTGATGACGTACGGAATGTTGCTCATCGACTCGACGCCGCCGACCAGGTAGACGTCGCCGTCGCCGACGACGATGTTCTTGTAGGCGTTGACGATGGCGTCCATTCCGCTGTCGCAGTTTCGAGCGAGGGTGTAAGCGGGCACTTCCTTGGGAATGCCGGCCATGAGCGCGGCCACGCGGGCGATGTTCGGCGCTTCAGACGGCTGGGCAATGCATCCGAGAATCACCTCGTCGATCGACGCCGGATCGATCTTCGTGCGCTCAAGTATGCCTTTGATCACCGTCTGCGCCAGGACGGGCGCGGTAACATCTCGCAGCGCACCGCCGTGGTTTCCGGCAGGTGTCCGCACGCCTTCCACAATCACGACATCTTTCATATCGATCCTCCTTGCTGGTGGCTTATCGCTTATCGCCTATTGCATATCGCGTATTGTTACAGGATCACGAATGAACTCTGTATTCTTCGGGCAGGGGCACCGGCCGGCTCGTCTGCGTCGAGACAAACACGCCGAACTGCCTGGCCGTGGCGGCGACCCTTCGGCAAGCTCAGGGCAAGCTCTGCCCGTTCGCCCGGCTGACAAATTCGGCCCCGAGCACGAACTTCGCCCGCCCCACTTCCTCTACCCACAAGCGACCATCGACGGTATCGGGTAAACGGACCGGGGTGCGATAATCAATTTCGGTGCGCGTCAGCACCGGCGCTATACTTCGCCGCATCATGTCGCCGATCGACAACACCTGATCGGTAAGCAAATTCCGCAAATCCTCCAGCCAGCGGATGTAGACCTGGTTGCTGACCACGCCCGCGAAGTCGATGTCGTACGTCATCACCTTGAACGAATGGCGAACTTCCATGACCTAACCTGGCGGAATACGCTCGGCCGCGTACGCCGTAAGCAAAACGTCGGTCATCGCCGCATACAGCGATTCGAGATCGGACGCGACCATTTCGCGGCGCAGCGGATGGTTGAGCAGGACCAGGACGCCGTTCAGGCCCGCCCAGTACACGCTCGCCACGTGGCGCGCATCGTCGATGCGCAGCGTGCCTTCGGCGCGCCCCTGCTCTACCGCGCGCACCAGCCACTCCAACCCACGCAGGCTGCGCATCAGCACCTGCGCGTAGAGTTCGGGAGAGATGGATTCTTGGAACCGGCCCCGATCAAAAGCCGAAATGAGATTGAAGTACGAAGGGTAGGACTGGTAAAACTTGAGATAAGCCTTGGCCATGCTTCGGATGCGCTCGGGCGCAGTGCGCGACTCGGCGGGCGCGAACGCCGCTTCGAGATCGCCGACGAGCTTGTCCAGGCCCTCTAAAAGCAGATGAGCAAGGATGGTCTCCTTCGTATCGAAATACAGGTAGACCGTGCCCTTGCTCACCTGGGCCTGCTCGGCGACTTCGTCGACCGTCGCGTGGTGGATGCCACGCTCGAAGAACACCTCGCGCGCCGCCTGCAAGATGTCTTCCCGCCGCCGAGCCTTCTCGCGCTCGCGCCGTGAGGCGGTCGCCGCAGATCGACCGTTCTGGCGTCGCCTGTCGGACATTTTCTCTCCGTAGAGAACTGGCAGTCAAATACTGACCAATAGTCAGTATATTCCTTATTTCGTTGAATGTCAAGCATTTCATCCGAATTCTACCTGTTGCACGACATTCACCCTGGTCGGCCCTGAGGTCACGATGCAGGCCCCCGCGAGAACCGAATTACTTCGACAATGCCGCATTTATAGCCGTTTCCAGTCTGGTTTACGGCATCCCGGAGTCGAGCCTTCAGGCGGAAGTTCGACGTTGACCGCGCCGGGGCCTGCCCTGCGAAGTCCCCGACCGTAGGGAGTGGGGAGCCTGACGAAGGGACGGCGGGGCGAGCTGAATCTGATATTGTCAGGTTAGACGAATCGTCGATAAAGAAGTAGAATATGACCTGCGCCAAGGCCTGATGGCAACAGCAAACGATTGCTTGTGCTTTCCGTGACGAAAGGACTGCGCATGGATGGCTCCCTCGCTATTGTTACGCAAGGACTGATGAAATCATATGGCCGCGTGTGGGCGCTGCGCGGCGTCAACCTCGAAGTCAGGCGCGGCGAGATTTTCGGCTTTCTCGGCCCGAACGGCGCAGGCAAGACGACGACGATTCGCTGCCTGCTCGATCTGATTCGCCCCAACGGGGGAACCGTCCGCGTGCTCGGCTTCGATCCGCGGGCCGAGCCAGTCGCCGTGCGCGCGCGCACGGGTTACCTGCCCGGCGAGCTGCGCATGTACGACAATCTGACCGTGGAGCAGGCGCTGCGCCACCTGAACGCGCTGCGCGAAAACAAAGCCGACTGGAGCTTCGTGCAGCAGATCGCCCGGCGGCTCGACCTCGACCTCCGGCCGCACATCAAGTATCTCTCGAAGGGCAACAAGCAGAAAGTCGGCGTGGCGCAGGCGCTGATGCACCGGCCCGAGCTGCTCGTTCTCGACGAGCCGACCGCCGACCTCGATCCCCTGATACGGCACGAAGTGCTGCATTTGATCGCCGAGGCGAAATCGGAAGGCGCGACTGTGTTCTTCTCCTCGCACGTCCTGAGCGAGGTGCAGGAAATCGCCGAGCGCGTCGCGATCATCCGAAACGGCGTCGTCGTCGAAGTGGCCGAGACGGATTCGCTGATCCATCGCGCGATGCGCCGCGTCAGCGTTCGCTTCGACCAGGCGATCGACGTCGCGGCTCTGGCGAGCTTACCGGGCGTGAAAGTGCTCAAGCAAGACGATGCCCGGAGCGTGCTGCTGCAGGTCGAAGGGAGGATGGACGGCTTGATCAAAGCCCTGGCGGCGTTCCCGGTGAGTGACTTCGAGACCGAACACCCATCGCTCGAAGAGGTGTTCCTGGCCTACTATCAGCGCGATCGAACGGAGGTGAAGTGAGATGAAGGAGAGCTTTCGCTTCACGCTCGCCCGCCTGCGCGGGCAAGTCCTGGGCTGGAGCATCGCTATGCTCCTGCTCAGCCTGGCAAGCATTCCGTTCTACGATGGTATCGTCGATCTGGCAGAGACACTCGACCAGTTTCTGCAGAGCTTCCCGCCGGAGCTGATGGCTTTGTTCGGCAATTTCAGCATGGCCTCGTACGTCACCCCGGAAGGATACCTGGGCCTCCAGTACTTCGATTTGATGGCGATCCTGATCCTGGGCATCTTCGCCATTCTGATTGGAAGCGGCCTGATCGCCTCCGACGAAGAGAACGGCAGGCTGGACTTGATTCTCGCGCATCCGGTCAGCCGCACGGCGCTGATCGCAGGCCGGCTGTCCGCATTCGTCGCGGCGACGCTGGGCATCCTCGTCCTTTCCTGGCTCGGGATCGTCGTGCCGATGGAATTCACGTCGATGGATCTGACGTGGGGCGAAGTTGCGCTGCCGTTCCTTTCGCTGTTTGCCGAATTGATGCTGTTCGGAACAATGGCGCTGCTGCTAAGCATGCTGCTGCCCTCGCGGCGCGCCGCTGCGTCTGCGGCGGGCTTCGTGCTGATCGCGAGCTACGTCCTCGTCGCGCTGGCGCGCATGCCGAGCGTCGGCGACGCGGTGAAGAACGCCGCCCGATTGTCGCCGCTCACCTACTATCAAAGCGGCGAAGCGATCGAGGGATTGAACCTCGGCTGGTTCCTCGGCCTGCTGGCGCTCTCGGCCGTCCTGGCTGCGCTGTCCGGGTGGCTCTTCCAGCGGCGCGACATCCGCGTCGGTGGCGAAGGCGGTTGGCGGTTATCACTGACACGCTGAAAGGCTGAGGGGCAGCGTGTTTCGAGCAGATCCTCTGCGTGAAGTGTGAAGCGTGTAGCGTGTAGCGTGGGCACGACTGAGATGACACGTCACGCACCACGCATCACGCACCACGCATCACGCATCACGTTTCACGCACCACGTTTCACGTGTCACGCCTCACTTTGTGCTAGAATCCCCCTATGCCCATCCACATCATGTCCCCCGAGCTGGCCTCACAGATCGCGGCCGGCGAAGTCGTCGAGCGGCCGGCCTCGGTCGTCAAAGAGCTGGTCGAGAACGCGATCGACGCGAGCGCGACCGACATCCGCATCGAAACGCGCGAGGGCGGGCGGCGGCTCGTGCGCGTGTCGGACAACGGCGATGGCATCTCGGCCGAAGAAATCGAGCTGGCTTTTTCCCGGCATGCGACGAGCAAGCTCTCGACGGTCGACGAGCTGTCACGCATCCAGACGCTCGGCTTTCGCGGCGAGGCGCTGGCCTCGATCGCCTCCGTCGCGCAGGTGACGTGCGTCTCCCGCGCGCGAGCCGAGGACGTTGGGGCGCGCATTCGCGTCGACGGCGGGCAGGTCCTCGAACGCGCGAAGACCGGCGCGCCCGCCGGCACAGTCATCGCCGTCGAGAACCTGTTTCACAGCGTCCCGGCGCGACTCAAGTTCCTGAAATCGGACGCGACCGAGCGCCGCCACATCGACGCGCTGGTGACGCGCTACGCATTGGCGTACCCGTCGATACGATTTCACCTGACGCACGACGGGCGGGCATCGTTCCAGACGACCGGAAGCGGATCGATGAAGGACGCGCTGGTTGCGGTGTACGGGGCTGACGCGGCGGAGCAGATGTTGGCCCTCACCACCGATCCCGCTCTTCCGACGATGGAAAGGCAGTCGTCGGCCCTCACCCCCGATCCCCCTCTCCCGACGACGGAAAGGCAGTCGTCGGGAGAGGAGGTCCAGGTGAGTGGATTCGTGAGCGCGCCGGCGCTGACGCGGGCGAATCGGGGAGACCTGACGATCTTCGTGAACGGGCGGTGGGTGCAGGATCGTGGCCTTAGCGCGGCGATCGTTCAAGCTTATCACACGCTCCTGATGGCAGGCCGCTTCCCGTTGTGCGTCGTGCGCGTCGATCTGTCGCCGGAAGACGTCGACGTGAACGTGCACCCGGCCAAGACCGAGGTGCGCTTTCGGGACGGCGACGCCGTCTTCCGCACGGTGCAGCGTGCCGTGCGCCGCACGCTCGTCGATCGCGCCCCGATCCCTGCCATCACCGCGCGGCCCGAGTCGCCCTGGCAGCCGGTCGTCGACCAGCACGAGCTAGGCTTCGCACGACCCGCCGTCCCGCCGGCCATCCCACAGGCCAGCCAGCCTGCGC
>DASSFZ010000274.1:0-8415 GCA_035693785.1 Anaerolineae bacterium
GGGGCGATGATCGAAGCAGACACCCTGGTCAAGCAGTTCAATCACTTCACGGCCGTGGACGGCGTGTCGCTGAGCGTCGAGCCGGGGCAGGTCGTCGCGCTGCTGGGGCCTAATGGCGCGGGCAAAACGACGACGGTGCGCATACTGGCGGCGCTGCTCGCGCCCACTTCGGGTAGGGCCAGGGTGGCCGGCTTCGACGTGACGCGCGACCCGATCGAGGTGCGCCGCCGGGTCGGCGTGCTCACCGAGTCGCCCGGCCTGTACCTGCGCTCGACGGCGCGCGAGTACCTCGACTTCTTCGGCTCGACGTACGAGATACCCGCCGCGCGGCGACGCGCGCGGGCGCACGACCTCATGGCGCGCTTCGGCGTGGCGGGCGACGCCGACCGGCGCTTGAGCGAGTTTTCGAGAGGCATGCAGCAGAAGGTGGCGCTGATTCGATGCATGCTTCACGACCCGCCGGTGCTGCTTCTCGACGAGCCGACTTCGACGATGGACCCGCAGAGCGCCCGCCTGGTGCGTGACGCGCTGCTGGAGCTGAAGAAGGACAGGCGCGCCATCGTCCTGTGCACCCACAATCTGACCGAGGCGGAAGAGATCGCGGATCGCATCGCGATCATCCGGCGCGGCCGGATCATCGCCGAGGGCGCGCCGGCCGAGTTGAAGCAGCGTCTGCTCGGCCCGCCGCTCATGGAGCTGCGTCTGGTGCAGCCGGCGAACGGCCTGGCGCAGGAAATGCAGGCGCAGGTGAGCGTGGAGTCGGCCGGCGACACGTGGGTTCGCTTCCGGGCCGTGGACCCGGCCGTCGACAACCCGCGCCTGCTGCGCTGGCTGGCCGAGCGCCGCGTCGACGTGCTGACCCTGAGCGAAGTGCCGCGGCGTCTGGAAGACGTCTATCTGAACGTGGTGCAGTAGCCCATGACCACCGTGTCGATGCCAATCCAGCACAGCCGATCGTGGATGGCGCACAGCCGCGCGTGGCTGGCCGGCGCACTGTCGGTGACGCGCCGCGAAGTGCGCGACACGCTCCGCGATTGGCGCATCGTGGCCCCGATCGTCATCTTGACGCTGGTCTTCCCCGTCATCATGAACTTCACCGCCAGCATCGCGCAAGATTTCGTGAGGCGTTACGGCGCGCAGATCATCGGGGAGCGGATCATTCCATTCCTGCTGATGATCGTCGGCTTCTTCCCGATTTCCTTCTCGCTCGTCGTCGCGCTGGAGACGTTCGTCGGCGAGCGCGAGCGCAAGAGCATCGAGGCGCTGCTGTGCACGCCCCTGTCGAACGGGCAGCTTTACCTGGGCAAGATGCTGGCGGCGACGATCCCGTCGCTGAGCGCAGCATATCTGGGCATCTCGGTGTACCTGGTGGCCCTGCGCGTGTTCCGGGGCTGGATCGCTCCGCCGGAGCTTCTGGTTCCGATCGTCCTTCTCACGACGTGCGAAGCGATCGTCATGGTGTCGGGCGCGGTCGTTGTGTCGAGCCAGACTACGAGCACGCGGGCGGCCAACCTGCTGGCTTCGTTCATCATCGTCCCGATGGCGCTGCTCGTGCAGGCCGTGAGCGTCGTCATGTTCTGGGGAGCCTACGGCGTTTTGTGGGGCTTCGTCGCCGGACTCGTCGTGATCGATCTGCTCTTGATCCGAATGGGCGTCAGGCTGTTCGATCGCGAAGAATTGTTGGGCCGGGAGTTCGACAAAGTCGATTTCAAGCGGCGCTGGAGCACGCTCAAGCGCTTCTTCGCACGAGTCGATCCGGACGGCGACGCGGCGCGCGTCACGTTGCGGCGGGTTTACCGGCGGGACGTTCCGGCCATTCTGGGACGGGCGGGCGGCGCTCTCTGGGTGGTGATGATTGTCACGCTCGTCGGCGCTGCCGGAGGGTGGCTCATGGGGCAGGCGGAGCCGGTCGACCTGGGCTTCCACGCCTGCGCTGGCAGCGCCCCGCTGTTAACGTCGGGGCAGATTCTGGGCAACAATCTTCGCGCGGTTCTCCTGTCAGGCATGATCGGTATCTTTACACTGGGCGCGCTGCCGGTTGTCGTGCCCCTGGTGAATGCCGGGCTTATTGCGTATGCTCTGGCCAGCGCCTCGACGCACGGCTACGATCCGCTGGCGCTGCTGTTTGCGGGTATCCTGCCGCACGGCATCTTCGAGCTAACCGGCGTGTGGCTGGCCTCGATCGCCGCGCTGCGCCTGGGCGCGGTGGTGACCGGCGGCCGGCCAGGTGCGACGCTTGGCGAAAGCTGGCTGCTGGCTCTGGCCGACTACCTGAAAGTCCTCATCTTTGTGGCGATACCGTTTCTAATTGTGGCGTCTCTCATCGAGATTTACGTCACGCCCGCCTTATTGTGCGCAGCATTGGGCGGCTGAGGGGGATGATGTCTCGACTCGTCATGCTGGGGACTGCAGCCGCAGTCCCCAACGCGTCTCACCAGAACACGTACATGGTGCTGGACGGCCCCGGCGGCGCGGTGCTGATCGACTGCGCAGGTAGCCCGATCGGGCGGCTCGAGCAGGCGGGTGTGCCGTTCGCGGCGCTGAATGACGTCGTCATCACGCATATCCATCCCGATCACGCCTACGGCTTCCCGCTGCTGCTGATGGGGCTGTGGCTGCTGGGGCGCAAGGCGCCACTTCGAGTCTACGCGCTGGACGGCGTCCTGGCGCGCCTGCGGGCGGTGATGGATGGCTACGGTTGGAATGACTGGCCGCGCTTCTACCCGGTGCTCTTCGAGGCGGTCGAGGAAGAGGTCGGCGCGCCTGTTCTGGAGACTCCCGACTTTCGGATCACCGCCGCGCGCAATCAGCACATGACGCCGACAATCGGCGTGCGCATCGAGCACAAGGCGAACGGTCGTGTAGCCGCCTATTCGAGTGACACGGCGCCGTGTGATGAGATCGTTGAATTGGCGCGCAGAGCGGATCTGCTGTTTCACGAAGCAGCCGGAGAAACGCCCGGCCACTCGAGCGCCGCGATGGCAGGCGAAACTGCTCGCAAAGCAGGCGTCAAAAAGCTAGTTCTCGTTCACTATCAGGTCAGCGCCGACCCCGATGACCTGGCGGCGGAGGCCGAGGCCGCATTTGGCGGGCCGGTCGAAGTTGCGCAAGACCTGGCTGAATACGCGTTGTAAGCAGATTCGTCCAGACTTCCGAAGTCTCCAAGACTTCGGAAGTCTGGCAAGTAAGGTCACTCTCCGGTACGATAGCGCCTGGCATACTCGGCGTAACGCCGCGCCGTGTCACGCACGGACAGTAGTTCTTCATCCGTGACCCGGCGCACGACCCGGCCGGGCAGCCCCAGCACCAGCGAGCGCGCCGGGACGACTGTCCCGCCGGTGACCAGCGCGCCTGCCCCGACGATGCTCTCGCGCCCGATGCGCGCGCCGCTGAGCAGGATGGCGCCCATACCGATCAGCACGTCGTCCTCCACCGTGCATCCGTGAACGACAGCCCGGTGCGCAACGGTCACCCCGCTGCCGATGATCGCCGGGGATCCCGCGTCGACGTGCACGATGCAGCCGTCTTGTAGGTTCGTGCGCGTGCCGATCACAACGCGGTCAGTATCGCCGCGCAGAACTGAGCCGAACCACACACTCGACTCGGGTCCGACCGTCACCTGTCCCACGATCCGGGCGTCAGGCGCGACGAATGCGCTCGGATCGATTAGCTCGGGGTGATAACGTGTGTCCAACTCTCCTCCTCAATCGCCAATCCGAAGATCCCGGAGTGCGGGGCTTTAGCCCGCTTTAGCCATGCAGCCTGAAGCCTGCACTCCAATTTTCGGATAGGCTCTGAGCGCCCGGCAATTGCGCTCGCAGGCCATCCTGTAAGGCAAGAAGCGGCGAGAAGTGGGGGCAATTCTACCATGTGTTTGCCATGAGTATGCGATATGTGGTACAATCGTTTCGGTCAGGTGAAGTGAACACAGAAGACATTTCGGAGGGCGGCAATGGGACACGGTGATCGGGATGATCCGCACGACCGCAGGCGGGTGCGATTCGATCAGTTGTTCACGGAAATGGTCGGCCCGGTGCGCTGGACTGTGGCGCAGCATACTCATGCCTGGCGGCCTCCAACCGACGTGTTCGAGACCGACGATGCCGTCATCATCCGTGTCGAGGTGGCCGGCATGCGCGAATCGGATTTCAACGTGACGTTAGCCGATCAGTTGCTGATCGTCACCGGATACCGGCAGGATCCATCGCCGAAGGTGACTTACCACCAGATGGAGCTGCGCTACGGCGACTTCCGCGTCGAGGTCTATTTGCACTGGGCGATCGGCGAGTCCGGCATTCAGGCCGTTTACGACAATGGATTCCTGCAGATAGTCCTGCCGAAAGCGCGCAAGCAGCAGATCCGCATCGTAGAAACCGGAACCTGAGACCCATCGCAGCGTCTGCCCATTCCCCGGTCCCGAGTCACGCTAACCCCGAGTCGACAATGAGCGCAACTGAATTTCCTCTGGATGGCAGCCAGCTTTTCCGCCCCGAAGCTGTCGGAACGATGCTGGCTCAGCACGAAGAATCCGGCGCCGAGCAGGACGCCGATCAAATTCAGATCCCGGACGAGCTGCCCATCTTGCCGCTGCGCGGCGTCGTCGTCTACCCGGTGACGGCCGTGCCGCTGACAGTCGGCCAGCCGCGCTCGGTTCACCTGATCGACGAGGCCGTCGCCGAGAAGAAGCTGGTCGGCCTGGTGGCGAGCAAGGATCCCAGCATCGAAGAGCCGACGCCGGACGATTGCTACACCGTCGGCACCCTCGCTTCGGTGCAGCGGCTGGCGCGCATGCCCGACGGCACCATTCGCTTGCTGGTGATGGGATTGGAGCGCATTCGGATCATCGAGTACACGAGCGTGCAGCCCTACCTGAAGGCGCGCGTGAAGCGCGCTCCGGAGACCGTCGACGAAGGTCTCGAGCTGGAGGCGCTGCGCCGCAAGGTGATCGAGCTGTTCGGCCGGCTGGTGACACTCATTCCCGGCATCCCCGAGGAGGTCGGGTCGATGGCGTCGGCGATCGAGGACGCGCGCCAGTTGGCGTATGCGATCGGCACGTATATTCGCATCGATTTGCCGGACTCGCAGGCGATCCTCGACTTCGATGCCGTCTCCGACAAGCTGCGCAAGATCGTCACGCTGCTCACGCAAGAGCTGGAAGTGCTCGAGCTGGGCCACAAGATCCAGAGCGAGGCCCAGTCCGAGATGGGCAAGGTGCAGCGCGAATATTTTCTGCGCGAGCAGCTCAAGGCCATCCAGCGCGAGCTGGGCGAGCTGGATGAGCAGCAGATGGAGGTCGAGGAGTTTCGCAAGAAGGTCGCCGAAGCGGGCATGCCGGAGGAAGCCCATAAGGAAGCGGTGCGCGAGCTTGACCGCATGGCGAAGCTGCCGACGGCGGCCGCCGAGTACGGCGTCATCCGCACGTATCTCGACTGGCTGGTCAACGTGCCCTGGTCGAAGATCACGCCGGACAACCTCGATATCGGCCACGCGCGTGCCGTGCTCGACGATGATCATTACGGTCTGAGCGACATCAAGGAGCGCATCCTGGAGTTTCTGGCCGTGCGCAAGCTGCGCCTGGAGCGCGCCGACGAAATGCCGGCGGCCGACGCGCGCGTCGACTACGTGCGCCGCGAGCGCGAGGGCGTGATCTTGTGCTTCGTCGGGCCGCCCGGCGTGGGCAAGACGTCGCTGGGGCAATCGATCGCGCGGGCGATCGGGCGGAAGTTCATCCGCCAGTCGCTGGGCGGCGTGCGCGACGAGGCCGAGATTCGCGGCTTCCGGCGTACCTACATCGGATCGATGCCGGGCCGCATCATCCAGGCGCTGCGCCGCATCGAAACGCGCAACCCCGTCTTCATGCTCGACGAGATCGACAAGCTGGGAATGGATTTCAGGGGCGATCCGGCTTCCGCGCTGCTCGAAGTGCTCGACCCGGAGCAGAACCGCGAGTTTCGCGACCACTACCTGGACGTGCCTTTCGATCTGTCGCAGGTGATGTTCATCTGCACGGCGAATCAGATCGAGCCGATCCCCGGCCCGCTGCGCGACCGCATGGAGATCATTCAGCTCTCCAGCTACATCGATCGTGAGAAGGTTCGGATCGCGCAAGGGTATCTGATACCCCGGCAGATCAAGGAGAACGGGCTGCGGCCGGGAGAAGTCTCGTTTACCGATGCGGCCATCCAGCGTGTGATCGCCGACTATACGCGCGAGGCCGGCGTGCGCAGCCTGGAGCGCGAGATCGGGCGCGCCTGCCGCAAGATCGTAACGCGCATCGCCGAGGGCAAGGCGGAATCCGTTCGCATCGACGCCGGCGACGTGCCGGATCTCCTCGGCAAGAAGCGTTTCTACGGTGAAATTGCCGAACGCACGCAGGTGCCCGGAGTGGTGACCGGGCTTGTCTGGACGCCGGTGGGCGGTGATCTCGTCTTCATCGAGGCGACGTCCTATCCCGGCGGCAAAGGATTCGTGCTGACCGGCCAACTGGGCGACGTGATGCGCGAGAGCGCGCAGGCCGCGCTGTCGTACGTGCGCACGAACGCCAGGTCGCTCGACATCCCGGACGACTACTTCGCCAAGCGTGACATCCACCTGCATGTGCCGGCCGGCGCGCAGCCCAAAGACGGCCCGTCCGCGGGCGTGACGATGGCGACGGCGATTGCCTCCCTGGCGACCGGCCGGCCGGTGCGCGACGACGTGGCGATGACCGGCGAGATCACGCTGCGTGGGCAGGTGCTGCCTATCGGCGGCGTGAAAGAGAAGGTGCTGGCTGCGCATCGCGCCGGGCTGAAGACGATCATCCTGCCCAAGCGCAACGAAAACGATATCGACGATGTGCCGGAAGAGGCGCGCAAGGAGTTGCAGTTCATTCTGGCCGACCGGGTCGAGCAAGTCATCGAGGCTGCGCTGCGCGAGCCAGGCGAAACGCACGCGGACGGCCGGCGCAGGTCGCGGCGTTCGATCGCGCGCAAGGCGCCGCTTGAGGCGCGACGACGATCATGACCAAGATCCTGATTGTCGACGACGACAAAGCGACGGCGACGCTGCTGCGCACCCTGTTCGAGATCGAAGGGCTGGAAGGCGCCGTCTGTTCGAGCGCCGAACAGGTGCTCGCCGACGTCCGTAGCGAGCATCCGGATTTGCTTCTGATGGACGCGCACCTAGCCGAAGTCGACAGTCTGGGCATTTTGCGCGATCTCAAAGCCGACGCGGTGATCGGCAGAATCCCGGTCGTCGTGGTTTCGGGCATGGATCGCAGCGACGAGTTTCTGCCCGCCGGCGCAGCGGCGTTCGTGCTTAAGCCTTTCAAGCCGGCCGATCTGATGAGCGTGATCCGGCGCTATCTTCCCTGATCTTACAGCCCCGACGGGTTTCAGAAAACTCGTCGGGTCTAGGGCAAGTGTGACGACGCGTGTCTTCCAGACGAAAACGCCAGACGCGACGCCAGTGGCGGCGGGTTGATCTGCATCTCCATACGCCGGCTTCGTCCGATTACCAGGTGACCGGCGTCTCGAACCTCGACATCCTGCGCGCAGCCGCAGCGCGCAGCCTCGACATCATCGCCTTCACCGATCACAATTCCATAGCCGGCTACGCGCGTATGCTGGCGGAAATCGAGGAACTCGAGCTGCTGGAGCGGCTCAAGCGTCTGCACGCCGACGAGCGCCAGCGGCTGGACGAGTACCGCCGCCTGCGCCAGAAGGTGCTGGCGCTGCCCGGCTTCGAATTCACGGCGACGCTGGGCTTCCACATCCTGGGCATCTTTCCCGAGACCAAGAGCGTGCGCGAGATCGAGCACATCCTGCTCGATCTGAACGTGCCGGCCGAAAAGCTGGACCAAGGCTCGTCCGAGGTCGGGGCAACGGTCGACGTGCTGACCGCCTACCGCATCATCGACGAGGCGGGTGGCCTCGCCATTGCCGCGCACGTCAACTCCAGCCACGGTGTCGCGATGCGTGGCTTGGGATTCGGTGGGCAGACCAAGATCGCGTACACGCAGGACTCGCACCTGATGGCGCTGGAGGTCACCGACCTGGAGCAGAAGAGCAAGCGCACGACGGCGGCCTTCTTCAACGGCACGAAGCCGGAATATCCCCGCCGCATGCACTGCATCCAGGGATCGGACGCGCACCGCCTGACGAGCGATCCGAAGAACCCCAAGAACCTCGGCGTGGGCGAGCGCGTGACCGAGCTGCTGCTCGACGACGTAAGCTTCGACGCGCTGCACGAGCTTTTCCGGAGCACCGACTTCGCGCGCAGCCGCCCCTACCGGCGCAGCCAGGCGCCGGTCGACTTCATCCGCGCCGCGCGCGAGGCCGGGCCGAGCATCGTGCAGTCGTTTCACGATAGCTATTCGCGGCGCGGCGGCAGGCTGAAGGCGATCATCGCGGACGTGTGCGCCTTCGCCAACACGAA
>DASSFZ010000275.1:0-10713 GCA_035693785.1 Anaerolineae bacterium
CTCCGCATACTTCGACCAGAAGACCTGCGCCAATTCTTGATATTCGTGACCGGGCGCGCCGGCCGGGAAATCCGCGCTCAGGCGATCGAACGCCTCCTGCGCAGAAGCCGCATCGCCTGACCACGTATGGGCTAGCATGATACGATACCAGGCATACGCCGTGAGATTGGCGTGATCATCCGGCTTTTCGACCCCAATCTCCAATAACCAATCCCTGAGTGTATCATCGGTGATCACGCGACTGTACAAACTAATCGCGCCGGCGACGTCACCGCTCAGCAGCAAATCGTCGGCGTCGTGGACGACGTGAATGCGATACTCCGGCGACGAGATGGATCCGGCGACTTTGACGTACTGCGAGCCGTTCCAATCCCAGGTCTCTGTGGCCGTGCGCTGCGGTCCTGCGCCGGCCGACGCGATTTGACCGCTCACCGCCTGAACCTCGAGCGCCGGATCGCCGTCCAGGTCGACGAAGGTGTAAGTGGGGTACGGCATCTGCAAGCGATCGCCCATCAGACTGACGAAGCCCGCGCCGTCCCAGCCGATCACGTCGAGCGTATCGAAGCACGTATGCGCGCCGCACATCGAGTGAATCGTCGCGATTTCGCCGCCGCGCCCTGCGCCGATGAGGTCGGCAATG
Organism: Anaerolineae bacterium; assembly: GCA_035693785.1. GTDB lineage: Bacteria > Chloroflexota > Anaerolineae > Fen-1058 > Fen-1058 > DASSFZ01. The sequence goes on from DASSFZ010000275.1 coordinate 641, forward strand.
CGCGCCACTTGCGGCATTGGCGGGCCGGTATCCTCGTGCAAGAGAGGCGCGGCGCGATCGACGCAGCCGTAAACCAGCAGCAGGCCGCTCGGAACCGGCCCATATACCTCGCCCAGTGGATCGTAGATCGAGACGACCGTTTCCGGAGCGCCGTCGCCGGTCAGGTCGAACGGCCACACGCCGCCGAACTGTGCGCCGATCGAGCTGGCGTTTGTCAGAATCGCTCTCAGCGCGTCCGCCGAGGCACCTGCATTGAGGAAACCGCCGATCGCCCTGGGATAGCCGCTGAAATCCTGCGGCGCGATCCAGGCCGCGTTCGGATCGGGCGGTGGGCACGCTTCGCGAGGGACACGCGTGGGTGTCGGGGTTATCGTAGGCGTGGAAGTCGGCGTCGGGCTGGGCACGGGCGTCGAAGTCGGTTCCGGCGTGGGCGGCGCGCAGGCAGCCAGCAGCCAGGTCGCAGCAATGAAAAGCCAGAGTGCCTGTTGTAAGCCATTCGCTGACTGCGTGCGCTCCGCTTCGCGGGGTTCGTTGCCCATTCGTTGACACCTTCTGAACACTTACGTAGACGGTAACTGTTCGGCCACTTGTGGCGTGTCATTCCGAACGCAGTGAGGAATCTCTCGTCTGACCGGCGAATGCGGCGCGCCGGGGCAGAGATGCCTCGTCGTTCCTCCTCGGCATGACACCTCTGACAGTGTCATTCCGAACGCAGTGAGGAATCTCTACTCTGATCAGCGAGCGCGGCGCGCCGGGATAGAGATGCCTCGTCGTTCCTCCTCGGCATGACACGTCTGGCGCGGATTGTGTAGCACGCCTATGTGTGCCATATCGGATGACGTTCTTTGCCATGGAGGACTCGCGATGACGCCTGACCAGCGTAGACGATTGTATCATGGCGTGTGGCAGGTGGTGAAGCACTTGCATCAGTGGGTACAAGCGGAGTACAATGTTCTCGCTACGGAGGATCAACGTTGGCCGACCTCTCCGGCACGACCTTAGGTAAATACCAGTTGATCGAGCGCCTCGGGCGCGGCGGCATGGCCGACGTCTACAAGGGCTACCAGCCCGGCCTGGACCGCTACGTCGCCGTCAAAGTGCTGCATCCGCACCTGTCCGAGGACCCTGACTTCATCACCCGCTTCCGGCGCGAGGCGAAGAGCGTCGCCGACCTGCGCCATCCCCACATCGTCCAGGTCTTCGACTTCGACATCCAGGGCGAGAACTACTACATGGTGATGGAGTACGTCGAAGGCGGCAAGACGCTCAAGCAACTGCTGCAGGAGATGGCGACGAAGGGCGAGCGCTTGCCGCTCGACAGGACGCTCGACATCGTCGCCCGGTTGGCCGACGCGCTCGCCTACGCGCACGGCCTGGGCATGGTTCACCGAGACATCAAGCCGGCGAACGTGTTGCTTCCCAGCCTCGAACGGCCGGTGCTGAGCGACTTCGGCATCGCCCGCCTGCTCGGCGAGACGGGCCTGACCGGCAGCGGCGTGATGATCGGCACACCGGCCTACATGTCGCCAGAGCAGGGACGCGGCGAGCGCGGCGACGCGTGCAGCGATATTTACGCGCTGGGCATCGTGCTGTACGAGATGCTCACCGGCCGCCCGCCTTACGACGCCGACACGCCCTACGCCGTCATCCTCAAGCACATCAACGATCCTCTCGTCCCGCCCCACGCCGTGATCGGCGCGCTGCCCGAGGCCGTCGAGCGCATCGTCCTTAAGTGCCTGGCCAAGCATCCCGAGGATCGCTTTGCGTCGATGGGCGAGCTGCGTGACGCGCTGCGATCGGCGAGGATGGTGATCGAGGGCCAGCCCGGGCAGGCCACTCTCAGCGTCACGGCCCCGCCGACGGAGAGCATCAAGGTCGGAGCGCCAGCGCCTGTGGCGGCCGAGCCTGCGCGCGCGGTTCCACAGCCACCGCCACCCGCGATCCAATCTGCGCGCCGCCCGACCGTAGGGATCATACCCGCTGCCGTTGTCGCGATCGTCGGCGTGGCGATCGTGTTGGTCGTCGCCGCGATAGCATCCCGGCCGCCTACCCCGGCGACGCCTACATTAGCCCAGACGGCCGTCTCGCCGACGGAGGTGCCCCCATCGCTCGCGGAATCTCGAGAAGCGCAGGTGCAAGTCGAAGTAGGCTACGAGCATCTTTTCGAGGGCGACACCGAGGCCGCGCTGGCGCGCTTCAACCAGGCGTTGTCGATCGAGGCAGATTATCCTCCCGCGCTCGTCGGGCGCGCCATCGCCGAGCTTTTCAACTACGGCGACATGGATCAAGTCGCCTCCGACCTGGCTCGCGCCGCGCCGGCGATGCAGGACGATCCGTTCTTCCATTTCGCGCTTAGCCTGCAGTATCTTCGATCGGAGAAGCACTACGACCCCGACCTGGCGCGAGGCGATCTGGCGCAGGCGATCGAGAAGTGCGGCGATCGGGTCAGGCTGTGCGTAGCGGCTCTCTACGAGCGGGCGCAATTACGGACCTGGACATTCGGCGACACGGACGGCGCGCTGGCGGACATGAACCGGGCAATCGAATACCTGCCGAACGACGACGACCTGTACGCGGCCCGCTCCGACATCCACGCCATGGCCGGCGACCCCGAGGCTGCGATGAAGGACTTGGAGACTGCGTACGAATTGTCGCAGTGGGGCGAATACCTTGAGCGCGCCGCGGCAGTCGCGGTGCAAGCGGGCGACTATGATCGCGCTCTGGGGTATACCGATCGACTCCTCGCCGATCAGCCGGGCAATCCGCACACTCTGGTCAGTCGCGGCTACGTCGAGTGGCGCGCGGGCAATCTCGAAGCCGCACAGCAGACGGCCCGGAATGCGATCGAGGAGTACCATGCGCTCGAAGCGCACTACCTGATGGGGCTTACCCTGCTCGACGCCGGTGATCCGAGGGCAGCCCTGGCGGAGTTCGAGGCTTTCGAGGCGGAGACCGACCCCGATCTCGTCTATCAGGCCAGTTTCCCCTTCTTCACGACGGAGTTCGGGCACAACGTCTACTATGACATGGCCCGCGCTGCGCGGGCGCTGGGCGATGTCGATCGGGCGCTGGCGCTCATCGACCAGTCACTGCAAGAAGACGACTACTGGCCGTGGCCGTACATCGAGCGCGGCCAGATCCTCGCCGAGGAGGGCGACATCGCAGGCGCGCGGCAGGATTACGCGATGGCGCTCGAGATTGCATCAGATAATCCCGAACTACAGGCCGCTATTCAGGAGCTGATGGCTGCCGCCTCCATAGGCACGATCAAGATCGCCACGCAAAGCCCTCTAACGGGCAGCCTGTCCGCACTGGGTATCGACTTGAAGAACGGCGCCGAGCTGGCGCTGGAGCAGCTCGGCGGCGACCTGCGCGAGATAGGCTTCAATGTGCAACTGGCGCCGTTCGACGATCAGGCCAATCCGGATGTGGGCGTCGCCACGGCGCAGGACATCGCCGCCGATCCGGACATTCTGTGCGTCGTCGGCCCCTTACTGTCGACCGTCGCCATCCCTGCTTTGGAGGTCTACCATCAGGCCGGCCTGGCGATGGTGTCGCCGTCCGCGACAACCCCGCGAGTCACCGAGCCGGGTTACGTTGAGATCAATCGTGTCGTTGGGATCGACGCCGTGCAGGGCACGGTCGGCGCGCAGTTCGCGCAGAGCATCGGCGTCGAGTCCGTGTACGTTCTCCACGACGACTCCGCGTACGGCCAGGGTGTGGCCGGGTTTTTCGCCGAGAGCGCCGCCGAGTTGGGCCTCACCGTCGTCGACTTCGTGGGCACCCAGGAGAGAAGCGACTTCGCGCCGGTCATCGAACCCGTCCTCGCCGCCGAGCCGGACACAGTGTATTTCGGCGGCTATTACGACCAGGCCGGCCCATTCATCCGTCAGCTCCGCGAGCTGGGCTATTCGGGCATTTTCATGGGACCGGATGGACTCGACAGCTCCGCACTGGCCGAGCTGGCCGGAGAGGCTCTGATCGGCGGCGGCGGCACGATTTACACGACCGTGTCAGGCCCGGCCAGCTTCTATCCCGACGCGGCGCAATTCATAGAGGACTTCAAAGCCAGGTACGGCGCCGAGCCGCAGCCGTTCGCAGCCCAGGCGTACGACGCGACGGGCATTTGCCTGTCCGCTATCCAACAGTGGGTGGAATTGACCGGCGGCGAGGTACCGAACCGCGAGCAGGTTGCCACGGCCGTGCGGGCCACGGAGGACTATCCCGGCATCACCGGCGGCCTGTCTTTCGACAGTCGCGGCGATCTCGCAGTCGCCAGGTACTTCGTGATCCGAATCCTGTCTGCGGATCCGGCCCGCTGGAGTGAAAACCGGCTCGAATCCACGCTCGACTACGAGCCGCCGGGCGAGTAAATTGCTCATGTCACAGTGAGTAATTCACTTCGTTTCAAATATGATGCTTGGGGGTAGCTCGACCATGCTCGACTTCACGCCGCTGCGCAACAAGCAGACGACCTACGGCCAGATGGCCGCTAACCTTACGCCGAAAGATTTGCGAAATCTGACGAACGAAATGGTCGACGCCATGCTCGACCTGATCGCCGATTGCGCCGACGCCGACGTCACTTTCGTCCCGGACGACCCCGAAGCTAACGACGCCTACGCCGCGAACGAGAGCGACGTCAACCTGCCGTGGACGCTGGGCCACGTCATCGTCCACACCACGGCTTCCGCCGAGGAATCCGCCGCGCTCGCCGCCGAGCTGGCGCGAGGCGTCAAGTTTCACGGGCGCTCGCGCAGCGAAGTCGCCTGGCAGACTGTCACGGCGATCGAGCAGTGCCGCGAGCGCCTGGAAGAGAGCCGCCGCATGCGGCTGGCCAGCCTCGACATGTGGCCGGACCGGCCGAATCTGAGCAACACGTATCACTATCGCGAAGGTGACGAGCCGATCAACGCCGTCAACCGCTTCATCCGCGGCCTTGCGCACGACGATAGCCATTTGGAGCAGATCAAGAAGATCGTGCAGCAGGCAAAAGCAGCAAGATCGTGACACGTGAAACGTGAAACGTAATGAGCCATCAAAGCTGATCAATGAGCCGCAAGCAGCGATCACCAATTACCAATCACTGATCACTGATCACTGATGACTGATCACTGATGACTGGCGACTATCTTTGTGCTCGATTACTTCGTTCCCTCTGACACTCCATCCCCCCTGCCCCTCCTGGGCGACCTGCTGCCGCGCCTGCCGCCAGCCGTCGCCCGCGCCTACGTCGAATCGTACTCCGAGCCGGGCGGCATCGTGCTCGATCCGTCCTGCGCCGGCGCGAGCGTGATTCGCGCGGCAGTCGAGTCGGGTCGCCGGGTCGTCGCCGCATCGTTCAACCCGGTCGTCGTGTGCGCCGTCGAAGCGGCATTGTGGCCGGTCGACGCGCGCGCGGCTTTCACCCACCTGGCCGACACACGGAAAGGCGAGCGGCGGCTGGCCGACCACGTCCTCGCCCTGTACGCCGCGCGCTGCCCCACCTGCGGCGCGAACGTCGTCGCCCGCGAATTCGTCTGGGAGCGCAGCGCCAATGCGCCTGTATTCAAAATCGTCGATTGTCACAACTGTGGAACGAACGGCGGCCCGGCCGACGACGGCGACGTAGCGGCAGCGCGCAAGCACGAGCCACGCGGCCTGCCGTTCTGGCTGCTGCGTGGCAAGGTCATCGCGCCCGAAGACGAGGACGCCAACCGCGTGAGCGAAGCGCTCGACGCCTACTCGCCGCGCGCCCTGGCGGCAATCGCGGACATCCTCCTCAAGTACGAGGGCCTGCCGCCAGGCGATCGCGAGGCGCTGCGCGCGCCGATGATCGGCATGCTCGACGCAGCCTCGCTGCTCCACCCGGCCGACGACGGGGGCCAGCCGATCCTCCCGCGACCGCGGCCGCGCTCACTTCGCCCCGCGCAGCGCTTCGTCGAGCGCAACGTCTGGCTCACACTCGAATCTCTGATCTCCAGTCTCTATTCACCACAACAACCCATTCTGCGCGCACCCGGCCTCGACGCGCTCCTCGAGGCTCGCCAACCCGCCGTGTGCCTCCTGGTGGAAGCGTCGCGCGATCTATCGAAGCGTCTCCCGCCTCGCTCGATCGACCTGCTGCTCGCGCGTCCGCCGCTGCCCGATCCGGTGTTCTGGACGCTGAGCGCCGTTTGGGCCGCCTGGTTGTGGGGCAGGCACGAAGCGGCGCCGCTACTTCCCCTGCTCTCGCAGCGGCGCACGAACTGGGATTGGCAGTGGCGCGCTATCGCCTCTGCGCTGGGCAGCCTGCTGCCTGCGCTGAAGGACGAGGCGCGCGTCGTGCTGACGTTCAACGCCGGCGACGCACCTGGCGAGTCGGCGCTCGACGGCGTGGCGCTGGCCATCGCCGGCTCAGGCGCGTCGCTGACGCGGATTTTGTGCGACCCGTTCGACGGTTATCGCATTCACGCCCGTCCGGTGACCCGTCGCTCCGCCGATCGAGATCGAGAGTCCCTGGCGCAAGACATCAGCGAGAGTGCGGGCCAGGCGGCAGTCAGGACGCTGCGCGCGCGCGGCGAGCCGACGGCCTGGCCGACGCTGCGTGCGGCGATCCTCGAAACGCTGGCAAGCGAGAGAGCGCTGTCGGTCGTCGCGCGCTTGCCCGAGGATGGCCCTCAGCCGCCGGCCTTTCTCCGCGAAGCGATCGAGGCGGCGCTGAGCGCCAAAGGCGCACCCGTCGTCGAGATTGAGAGCGGGATGTGGTGGCTGGTCGACGCAGGCCGGGCCGGCGAGCCACTGGCCGACCGGGTCGAGTCGGCGGCGGCGGAACTGCTTCGGTCGAAGGTCGAGTGGGACGAGCGAGAGTTGCTGAGCGAAGTGTATCGCCGCTTCCCAGGCGACCTGACGCCCGAACGGCCGCTCGTCGCCGAGTGCATCGTATCCTACACGGAGGAAGCGGGTCGATTGCGCGTGCGGCTGAGATCGGAGGACCATGCTGACGCGCGTGCGGCTGAGATACAATCCATGCAGGCGGCGCTGGCGCAGTTGGGAGCGCAACTGGGTTACGCGGCCGAGGCACGCGCCGGGCAGATCGTGTGGAAGGAGGATGGCTCGACGGCGTACACACTTGTCGTCAGCTCGATGGCGACGATGGGCGCGATGTGGCTGCATGGCCAGATGCTCGCCGGCACACCGGTGCTCGTCATCCCCGGCAGCCGGGCCACCCTATTCCAGCACAAGCTCGCGCGCGACGCGCGCCTGCGCGAGGCGGTGGAGCGCGGCGCGTGGCAATTCCTCAAGTTCAGCGCCGTGCGCGAGATGATCGCGCATGCCGACATGGATCGCCGCGCCTTCGCGCTCGCGCTCGGACTCGATCCGCCCCTCGAGAAGCCGCAGGTGCAGATACCGCTGTGGTGAGTAAGAGTTAGAGTGGGGAGTTAGAGTGGGGAGTTAGAGTTGGGAGTCAGAGTGGGGAGTTAGAGTGGGTCAGATGTACAAATTCAAAACTCTAACTCTAACTCTCATATCTCAATCGTCCCGACCTTCCGGCGGCTCGACGTGTACCGTGACCCGCTCCAGGCCGGCGATCGCTTCGCGCAACTGCCGCTCGACTTCTTCGGCGAGTAAATGCGCCTCGACGACGGACGACTCGCCGGGCGCGATGACGTGCAGTGAAACGTCGTAACGGCCGTCCAGGCGACGCAGCGTGATGTGATGCGCCGCGCCGCGCCCGCAGACCCGATCGCCGACGGCGACGATCTGCGCCCGTACCCACTCGGCCTCCTCGTCCTCGGCGGCCTCTTCGGCGCCGGCCGCTTGCCCCGGCTCGATGTGCGTGACGACTTCGACGATATCCTCCAGCGCAGCGCGCACGCGATTCTCGAATTCGGTCACCTGAACGTGCGACGCTTCCAGGGACAGTGCCGCGTCGACTTCGACGTCCGCGTCCAGCGTGTATCCCTGCTCCACGGAGTGCAGGTGCAGATTGTGCACGCCCAACCCCAACCCGTCGGCGATCGCACGCACCTCCACGGCAATCGCCTCGCCGCGCGTCGGCGCGGGCATTTGCCCCGGCTCGATGTGAACGACGGCGTCGACGACGCCGGGCAGGTCGAGCTTGAGGCGGCGCTCGACTTCGCTCGCGATGGCGTGCGCCTGCGCCGTCGACATCGCCGCGTCGACCTTCACGTGCAGGTCGAGGTGAACGTCGTCTTCGCGTCCGCGCGACCGAACCCGCGTGGCGTAACGCACGCCCGGCACCTTCCGCGCCACGCGCTCGACCTGCTTCGGATCGATCGCCGCCCCGTCGCTCAGCTCCGACGACGTGGTGCGCAGGATGCGCCATGCCTCCCGCACGATGAACACCGTGATCCCCAGCGCCACGACGATGTCGAGCCAGGGCATGCCGATCTGCCCGCCGAGCAAGCCGGCCAGCGCGGCCAGCGTCGTCCACAACCCGACGCGCGTCTGGGTCGCATCAGCCAGCAGCACGTCGCTGCGCAGCACGCGCCCGCGCCGGCCCTCGTACCACACGATGAATAGGTTCACCGGCATCGTCAGGACGAGCAGCACCACGCCGAGCGGCTCGACCTGAGGCGCGCCGCCTTGCAGGAGGCGGTTGAACACGTTCTCCACCACCTCCCAGCCGGCCAGGAGCAGCAGCGCGCCGATGCCGAGCGTGGCCAGCGTCTCGTAGCGGCGGTGGCCGTACGGGTGATCGGCGTCGGGCGGCGCGGCCGCGGCGCGAATGCCGAGCAGACCGATCACGTTCGACGACGAATCGACCAGCGAGTTGAAGGCGTCGGCCAGCACCGCGATCGATCCGCTGAGCATGCCGACGACCAGCTTCGTGATCGCCACGGCCAGGTTGATCGCCAACACCTGGAGCAGCACGCGGCGCACGGCGGTGTGGTAGTCTGAGCCAGGCATGCTGATCATCCAGACCTATCTGCGTTCATCCGCGTCTATCTGCGTCCTATACCCCTGGCCGCCGGCTCATCTGCGCATCGCGGCGGCGATCGACGAAGTCGCTGATTTCGCGATTGAGCGTCATCCAGTCCGGTACCCACAGCACCAAGCCATCGCCATGGGGCGAGAACATCACGTCAGGTATCCACCATCTCAGGAACCTGCGCGAGACAGGCCAGCTGTTGAGATCGAGGATCAGCACGCTCTCCCCCCGGATGCCATCGAGCAGGCGGCGCTGCCCGCGTTTGGTCATTTCCGGCGGATATAACTGCCCCCACTGGTTGGGCCGCGTCTGCGCGACGCGCCTGTACGAGAGGGTGAGTGCGTACAGCGGCGTTTGCACTCGAATGTTGCGCTCGGTGCACCGCACGTAAGCGAGTCGAGGCGCGACGAGCTTGTAAAGGAAAATCAGCAGAGCCACGATGCCGAGCAACAGGAGCACGCCATCGAACTGCGCAGGCCACAACTTGCGCTGTGTCTCGGCGTCGACGAAGTTGGGGAGTGCGTACAGGCCAACGAACAATAACCCGGTGATGAGCATCGACCAGCGTCGCTGGCGGTGCACGCGCCCATAGATGAGCAGCCGGTGCTTCTTGCCCTTGCGCTTCATAACGCGGCCTCCCGCCGCAACCCAGAGCATTGGGACGCGGATGAACGCGGATTGCGCTGATTATTGCTCCTATCCACGTTCATCCGCGTCCAAAAATCCTCGCGGTTTGACGACCTCCGCATAGTAGCGACATTGGCGTCTCAACACGCAAACTGCACATTGCGGCTTGCGCGCGCGGCACACTTCCCGTCCGTGCATGATCACGTTCAGGTGAAACGGCAAGTACAGCTCGGCTGGCACGAGTCCTTCGAGAATCATGTGCGCCTTTTCGGCGCTGGCCCTGGGCGGGATCAGACCCAGCCGTCCCGTCACGCGATGCACGTGCGTGTCAACCGGGAAGGCCGGCTTGTTCAATGAGAACAGCAGGACGATCGCCGCCGTCTTCGGACCGACGCCGTCGATTGACATCAGCCATTGCCGCGCCTCGTCGACCGGCATGTCGCGCAGGAAGTCGAGATTCAGCGCGCCGCGCTCGCGCGTGACGTGCTGCAGCGCTTTCTTGATGCGCGGTGCTTTCTGCTGCGAAAGCCCG
>DASSFZ010000276.1:0-13273 GCA_035693785.1 Anaerolineae bacterium
CAATCCACCGGCAAGAACGATGACTCCTAACCTGGTCTTCATGTGTACCTCCTCTACGGTTCAAATGGCAGAGTCAGCAGAAACGCGATCAAGTCGTCGAGTTGCTCATCGGTCAAATGCGAGGTGACGCCGTGTTCGTCGGCGGGGTTCTTGATCGTCAGCACGTCGCGCAACTTGGCTGCGGTTCCATCGTGTAGATACGGCGCACTGTCGTACAGAAAGCGCAGCGTGGGCGTATCGATCAGCGGGCCGAACCACTCGCCGTACGCATCGGCGGTGCCGACATCATGTTGCTGCAGGTCGGTGTAAAGGGGCGCCGGATGACAACTCGCGCAGCCTGTCTCCGCCGATTCGAAGATCGCCTGGCCGCGCTGCTCAGACGCAGACAGGCTGTGCGTTCGCGTGAGCACAGTCAGGCCGTCGAGGTATGCCGCCAGGCTATCCAAATCGTCTGAGCGGCCTTGGTTGGGTGGGCCAAGTGTGGGATGCATCGTCCCTGAAATCAAGCCGGTACCGAATTGCTCGAAGCGAACGCTAAATTCACTATCGGCCGATTCGTCCCACTCGGCCGACCAGCGCAGCGGATACGTTTCGATCATGCCCAGCAGGCTCGTCGTGTTGCGCGTGATGATCGGCGTTGCGCCCGGTGGCACGCCGCCGACGTATTGCAGCAGCCACGTTCGCCCATCCTGTTCGCCTTCGACGTGACACGTGTTGCAACCGATCCAGCGGGCACGCGCCAGATCGGATCGCGCGCTGGAGAAGAACAATCGCTTGCCGCGCAGCAGTGTGGGCGGTAGTGGAATGTTCGTCACGGTGATGACGCTGGTGACGGTATAGGTGTTCGCATCGATCACGCTCACCGTTCCGGCCAGGGTGTTGTTGACGTAGGCCGTGCTGCCGTCGGGGCTGATCACGATGCCGCGCGGGTTGTCGCCGACCGGAATATGTGCTGTGCGAATCGGCAGCGTCGGCGTAGCGATGCCTAATACCGAGACATCGTTGCTGGCCGCGTTGACAATCCATAGCTCGGTATCGTTGCGGGCCAGCGCCGCATCCCACGGCAAGCCGACCGGCTGATCTTTTTCTGGCAATGAAATGTGTTCCGAAGTCTGGTGGCTGTTCGTCGCCAAGTTCAGCACCGATACTTTGGGAAAGACACTCGTATCAAATTGTGTGTTCAAGCCCAGGCCGTTCGCCATCGTTTGCGGCAGATAGGCGCGAGTTCCGGCGGCGTTGACCCTGACGGCCGGCGCCGGCCCAACGTGCGGCCAGGTGGAGATGGTGAGAAGTGACGAGTGAAGCGTGATGGGTGATGGGTGTGATAGGCTGCGTGGGGTGTTCCACGGAGATGCTTCACGATATGGCGTTGACGCAGTCTTGAGAATTACAGGCAAGTAAAGCGCGAACGGTTGGATAGTCAGGACGGTGACGTCGCCGCTGAGGAGGTGGGTGATCAGGAGGCGACGACTGTCAGGCGTGAAGGCTAAGCCGTGAGGCCGGTCGGGAACGGCGCGGCGCGATAGCGTGGCTAACGTGCGTGCATCCAGAATACGCACATGGTCGCTGCCTAGCTCGGCGACGGCGAGGAAGCGCCCGTTCGGTGAAGCGGCAATCCCTATCGGGCGATCGCCAACGGCCACGCTCGTCACCACCACTCGCGCGGCCAGGTCAACGGCCGAGATCTCGTCTGAGCCTTGATTGGCCACGTAAGCGGTTGCACCGTCGGGCGAAACGGCCACGCTGCGCGGATCGACTCCGACCGAGAGTTCCGCGACGACCGATCGACTTGCCGTATCGACCAGTGTCACCGAATTGGAGTCAGGGTTGACGGTGATGAGCGTGCCGCCATCGGCTGTCATGGCGATCGCAGAACTCGCATATCTGCCGGGTGTATTCGGTGAGGCGGCGCTCGGCAACCGGGTGAGCAGCGCCAGGATCGAGATCACCGCAAACACCAATAGCGTGAAGCGTTTCATCTATTCGATCCGGATTTGAACAGCCAGGGCCTGGCCACGCTGTCCTGGCTCAGATGCCCCCAATACTTCTGCACGAATATCGCCAATGCCTTGGGAGATGGGTGAACGCCATCAGTAAAATAACTTTCATCCCAGGTGTTGTCCCAGATGTAGGGTCCCCATTCCAGCCACGGCATCTGGCGGTTTTCACCCGTGTAGACTGTGCCCGGCTCTCCCTCGATCTGGCTCTCGATCAGCCACTTGAAGGCGAACGCCTCGCGCCAGACGTGCGGCTCGAATCCTCGGAAGTGCCGAAAACCATCCGAGGTGAGATAGGCGATCTTGATATTGGGATAGACCTGGATGGCGTATCCCAATACCTTCGCCAGATCGCGTTGCATCGCCTGCATTGAGGCGGGAAACTCGCCTGGGGGCAAGCCTGCGTCGTTGCAGCAGCCGTGATAGGTGGTGTGCAAGAAGAGCACTTGCACCTGCAGCGACGAATAGCCCGGCTGAGTGGTCAATTCCTGCGCCCAGTTCCACACGTCCCCCTGGAGCTGGGCAATCTCTGGCAACTGGTTCCCACCCACTGCCGCGTTGAGCATCTCGAAACGGGGATTCAGTTCTGCCGCCCGCTCGCTCAGGTGCGCGCGGAACGCTTCAAAGTACATATGAGCATTGGAATGCCCCATCACCAGCGCCAGGATGCGCCCCTGCTGGTCGTCAGGTTGGCCACTGGTGTCGAGCGGCCGGATTGTGGCGGCGATCTGCTCGCCTGCCACGCCATGGGCTTCGAGCATCGCGTTGGATGCGCCGGGGTAAAGCCCGGTTTCGTACTGGCCGAGATAGAGCTCGCCGGCGGTGAATGGCTTCAGCGTGGTCGGGTCGAAGCCTGATGGCGGAGCGGCAGCACTGGGGAGCGTCGGCTCCGGCGGCGGCCCCCCGCCTGCCACGACGATCTCGACCGCGCGCCGCTCGATGCTCACGCCGGTGTCCATGCTCAGCAGGTAAGTCATCGTCTCGGCAGGGCACACCTGTTTCTGACCCGAGCGTTCGACCGGCTGCCCGTTCAGTTCCACGCCGAAGCCGCCGACCACCTCCCATTCCAAAGTGGCGCATTCGCCGGGTCTCAGCGTATCCTTATCGGTTTCAATTGATATTTGCACCTCGGCAGGTAGCCCGTCACCCTTCACAGACTCTGGCGGAGTCGGTGTGCCGCAACCCACAAGCACGAAAAGAAAAAGACTCGCAATGAGAATCTGTGTCATCCGCGCGCGGCTTCTTCCCGCTGAAGTTCGGTAGAGTTGCTCAAGTCTTCAATCAGGCGGGCGGCTTCTGCTGCGCCCCCGTAAGTCCGCATCTTCTCGGCGATTCGTTTGGTACTCGCGGCATATCCAGGATCGGACAGAACCTGCTTTACCTTCGCGCGCAGTTCTTCCACGCGCACCGACTTCTTTCCCCAGGCGCCTTGGGTGGGCAAGACGAACTCTCCCGCTCCTACGGCGGCGACCCGTCGGGCGTTGCTTTCGCGCTCGGAGTAAGTTGGGATGATGACCGCCGGAGTCCCGGTGTAGAGACCGAGTTGGCACGAGCCATACCCGCCGTGGTGGATCAGCAAATCGCTCTGTTGTGCCATCGCGAGGCCCGGGACGTAGGGCGCGTAGCGGAAATTGGCCGGCAAGGGCAGAACGTCCTTCGGCAGAGCGTGATGCCCGGTGGTCAGAACGACCTGCGCCTCCGCATTTGCGAGCGCGGCGATGCAGGCGTGCAGGACGACCACCGAATCAACTGGCGTACGGACGGGTAGATAGCGCGGATTGCCCGAATACACCCAAATGACTGGCTTCTCTGTGCTCGACTTGTCGAACCAGTCCGGCAGTTCTGCCTCGGCCTTCTGCCACAGGATTGGACCGATGTAGGTGACTTGAGCCTTCGCCGGCAGGGGGTCTGTTTCCGGCATTCCCAATACCAGGGTCAGATCACCCACGAAGAGTTCTTCGGTCTTGCAAATCGGCGGCAGGCGATAGTCTGCAAGTATCTTGTTCAAGGTCGGGGTGGGAGTAGGTAAATCCGGCGGCGGCTCTCTCCACCAGATGAACCCCCGGCTGTCCGGGTGCATGTCGGCCTGGATGACCGTCACCAAAGGCTTGCCAACCGCCCGGGCCGCAATACAGGCCGGCGCGTTGAAGAAATCTACGATGACATCTGCCTCATAGTCTGTCATCAGTGCGAGGAGCGCTTCGCACTCGGCGCGGACGAAGTTTTCGCCGAGCATCCCGCCAATCGCAGCCAGGTGATCCACGCTCCAAACCTCAGAAGTGGTTGGCAAGGCAGTGGGGAGGCATCGAACGAGTTGGCGCAAGAAGCCGAAGAGACCCTCATAGTCCTGCTTCAACTGTCCCGATCTGATTGCCCGGTAGAGGCCCTTGAGAGTCAGGTCGCCCTTGGTCTTGAGATAGTTGAGATAGTACAGGGGATGTTTGGCGAGAAGGTTTTCAAACCCTGCTTCCGCGATCAGTTTGCTGGGCGCTTCAGCCGGGTTGCAAAAGGCGACGCGGTGGCCTCGCTTCGCCAACTCGCGGGCGATCGGCAAGGATCGGGTCAGCAGGCCGAGATCGTTGGAAGCGAGGGTGGTGAACAGAAATCGCCGCATAGCGTCAGCAGAGCCTTCAGCTCTCAGCCTCTACCAGCATCCGCCGCAGCACCTTGCCAACCATGGTCTTGGGCAGGCTGTCGCGGAACTCGACGTGCTTGGGCACTTTGTAGGCGGCCAGTTTCTCACGGCAATAGGCGCGGATGTCGTCGGCAGTAGCTTGTTGGCCCGCACGTAACACAATCCACGCCTTGACCGCCTCACCCTGATAGGCATCCGGCACGCCCGCCACACCGACCTCGGCCACCGCCGGGTGCGAGGCGATGACCTCTTCCACCTCGCGCGGCCAGACCTGGAAGCCACCGGGCTTGATTACGTCTTTCTTGCGATCCACGATGAACAGGTATCCATCTTCATCCATATAGCCCAGGTCGCCGGTGTACAGCCAGCCGTCGCGGATAGCATCGGCCGTTTCGGTGGGGCGCTGCCAGTAGCCCTGCATCAGTTGCGGGGCGCGGATCAGAACCTCGCCGACCTCGCCTGGGGGAAGACTGCCCTCGCCGGTGTCGGCATCGGCAATGCGCATCTCGACGTGCGGCAGCGGGATTCCAGCCGCCCCTTCTTTATAAGTGCCCAGCAGTGGGGTGATGGCCGCACCGAGCATGGACTCCGTGAGGCCATAGGCTTCCATGATGCGACCGCCAGTGAGCGCCTCGAAGCGCTGTTTGGTCTCGGCCAACAAGGGCGCGGCTCCCGAAGCGCACACCTTGATTGACTTGAAATCCACCTTGCCAGCCTGAACATCAGGATGGTTGAGCACCGCGATGAACAGCGTCGGCACGCCGTACAGGACCGCAGGGCGGACCTTGCGAATCGTGGCGAGCAGGTCGTTCAAGTCGCGGGGATTGGGGATAACGGCCAGCGGATAGTGCCCCACCAACGCCGTACCCAGAATGCCGACGTTGCCGTACACATGGAACAAGGGCATGAGCAGCAGACCGGTGTCATCCCAATCAACGATGAGGCTGCTGGCCCAGGCATGCAACTGCGTCGCGGCGATCAGCAACGCGCGGTGCGTGCCTACCGCCGCCTTGGGCGTCCCGGTCGTGCCGCCGGTGAACAGGAGCAGCGCCGGATCGTCGGGATTAACCGTTACGTCTGGCCGAGGCGAGCCGGCGTGCTGGCGCAGCAGGTCGCTGAACCAGAGGTCGCCCGACTGAAGCCTGATGCGATGGCCCTCCTTCTTCTCCTTGAGCAGTGTGAACAGCAAGCGCAGAGCCGACGGCAAGTGCTCTTTGATGTTCGTAGCGATCACGCGGCGCAACTGGGTACGGGGCTGCAGGGCTTTGACCTTCTGGTAGAAAGGGGTGAGCACGACGGCCGTCTCGGCGCCGCACTCGTTCAGGGCCTGCTCCAACTCGCGCGCGGTATAGAGCGGATTAAGCGGCGCGACGATGGCGCCGGCCCCCCACGCACCCAACTGGCCGATGACGGCCTGCGGGCAATTGGGCAACAGCAGCGCCGCGCGATCCCCTTGCTTGACTCCCAACGCGATCAGCGCGGCAGCGAAGGCATCGCTCAACCGCTCGAGTTCGCCGTACAACAGGCGCGCGCCCTTGAAAAGCAGGGCCGGGTGGCCCGGTCGTTGGCGCGCCGTGTCTCTCACCACATCCAGCAGCGTGCGCTCGGGGTACGGCTGCAGGGTGTGCGGCACCCCGGGGTCGTAGTGCTTGAGCCAGGGTTTCTCGTTCATCTTGTCAAACCTCCGCTCTCGGGCAACAGGTGACGGTGCCGGTGCTCAAGCTCCGGGACAGTCAGCGCTCGATAAAGCCAGCCGGATCTAGCCTGCTTGGTCACTGAGAAACTCTACCAGGGCCGCGTTTACCGCTTCTGGTTCCTCCACCGTTGACGTGTGGCCTGCACCCGGGATCACCACCAGCCTTGATCCATATCGCGTAAGTATCGCGCACGCGCTGAAGCATGAGGGCTATCCAATGACATGCGTGAGGATAAACAGGATACCCGCGAACACTAACGTGTAGGCCAGGCTGCACCAGACGATCGACCACGGGCTGTGCACGTTGCTCCATTGGCCAGAGTCGTCGACGCGGACAGGGTAGCGCAGCGACAGCGCATCCAGCGGCAGCGAGCGGGCCGGGTGGGACGGCAGATACAGCACCGGTTCGTGTGCCTCGTCGCCGACATGAGGCGAGGGCAGCGCCCGTCGCGAACCGGTGTATGTCTGTCCGTCTTCAGCCTGAAACTCGTAGGTGTACTTCAAGACGGGTTGGTTGTTGACGCTCATGTTCGTCATCTGGCTCCGCAGCCAGCGCGCGCCGGCGACCTGGCCGTGGCGCAGCAACGTGACATCGCGCCATCCGCGCAGTGCGCCGATAGCGAACAACGCCAGTCCGGTCAGGGGGAAGATCAGCACCATCAGACCCGCAAATGCAGGGAACTCGGAGCGGCGCGTGTTCTCCAGACGAGCGACGCCGGGCTTGTCCGGCAGGTAGTAGACCGTCGCCCTGTCCTCGACGGAGTATCGCCGGCCGGTCGCGAAGCTGCGCGCCGTGACGAGCTCCTCGGCGCGCGTCCTGAACTCGAAACGGTACGCGTAAACCGGAACGTCATTCTCAGTCGAGTTTGTGTCTTCGACGGCCGTCACCCTCGCCACAGCCGTCGTGCCGGAGTTAGACAGGCGTATCTCGTCGATCAGATGCAGTTCACCGGCAAAGATCAGCACGAAGGGCATGCTGAAGACGAATATGCCCGCGCCTACGACACCCAGCGTGCCCAGCATGGCCGAGCATACGACGGCCCACGGCACCCGGCGCGGCGGCGGTGCGAGTGGCGTGATGCGTCCGGATAACATCGCTGTCCTACCTCCTGCGCCTGCCCGCTTGAAGATTGCAGTTCAACTGCGTAGCTCCCAGACATTAAGCCTGCTGGACTAAGGCTCGATTCCGGAGCGGCGTACAAGCAATCGGAAACCGCTCTAGGGGCTCGGGGCCGGAATTCTGCCAAAGTCCGGCAAGTTTACACCCACATCCGGCGAAAGCAAAGTGTCTGCAGATAGCTGGGCACCGCCCGCCCAGCAATGCCAATGTTGGCGAACGGGTAAGGTGCATGACCATTCCTCTGACAAACACTGCGGTCCGATGACAGACCTCAGGTTAAAGTCACTACGGGACAGTGCGCGCGACCAGCGGCAGATAGCTCACCAGCACCTCAAACGCCCCGAGGTCGTAGCGGCCGCGCTGCGGCCGGGGATAGCCCGCCAGGTCCGTCGCCAGCCAGGGAATGGTGAGCCCCGCGTCGACCGCCGGGGAGTTCGGAGGCACGCGATAATCGGGCGTCAGCAGCGGGTCCTGCTGGATGGCATTGGCGCCGGTGATCGGATCCGCCGTATTCCAGAACAGGTTGGTATCGGCATAGACGCTGCCGGTGAAGGCGGTGTAAGCGGCCAGGCCCGTCCCGTGCCCGGCGATGATGTTATTGGTCAAGGTGAGGGCGGCATGCCACTGCGTGACCACGCCGCTGCCCCCGTTGTCGGCGATGGTGTTGTTGACCAGGACGGCCCGGCTGGGTATGGCCGGCATGTAGATCGCCGCATACACGCCGCCGCCATAGCTGCCGGCGTCGTTGCCGGCAATCAGGTTGTTGCTCAACGTGACCGGCCGGCTGCTGCCGATCATCACGCCGCCCCCGGGCCGGACCCATCCTCCTGCGCCGGTGACATTGCTCACGATGGTGTTTGCCGTCAGGTGAGCGTCGCTTTCCACCACGTAGACCCCGCCGCCGTAGCCGGCCTGGTTGGGGTTCGTCCAGTTGCCCTCGATGCGGTTGCCCGCCACGTATAAACCGGACGAGAATCCCAGCCACAGGCCACCCCCGTCGCTGCCAAAGGCGCCGGTGCCCGCCCGGTTGCTCCGAACGACGTTGCCCAGCACTTCGCCCGGCGATACGTCGTAGAAGTACACACCGCCGCCACTGCCGGTGCGCGCCGCGCTGGCCACGTTGTCCAGGATCTGATTCTCTACTAAAGACGCCATGGCGTTATAGAGATAGATGCCGCCGCCATAGCCGTCGCCGGCCGAGGCTGTGCTGGCGCTGTTGCTGACGATGCGGCTGCGTCTGATCTCGGCCAGGCCGTTGCGCAGGTAGAGGCCGCCGCCCAGGCCCTGGTCGACGGTGGTGCCGACGTTGTCGGCGATCAGGCAGCCCTCCAGGCGCAGCATGGTGCTGCCGGCGGCATACACCCCGCCGCCGCAGCCGCCCGCATCGCAGTTGCCCGTGCCATCCCCGTGGGTGAGCGCCAGGTGCTGCAGCAACACCTCGCCGGCGTCGGTCAGGCTGATGACCGAGCCTGCCCACTGCGCGTCCAGCACCGTGGAGTACAAATCCGGGTCAGAACCGGTAAAGTTCGGATCGAAGCCGCCGATGAGGCGCAGTTCTTTGGTGATCACCGCTACCGTGCCGGGGCGGGCGTACGTGTCGCCGGCGATCCACACTTGGTCGTTGGGGGCCGCGACGTCGATGGCGCGCTGGATCGTGGCGCACGGGGCAGCTTTATTGGCACAGTCGGTGCTATCGTTCCCGGCCGGTGGCCGCTGGCTGCGCCACACGAGCAGCAGTTGATGGTTTCAGTTTCATTATTTGCTTTTGTGAGTCAGTGGCCCAACGGTGGCTGCACGCGGTTGGGCGGTAGACTTGCTTTGTGCATCCCAAAAACAGAGTTACTGTTCAACGGGTGTCATCACCATGACGGGGATGTGCCTATTGCCAGCACGCTGCTTATAAAGGGGGAAACCGAGATATGTCCCCATCGCATACTGCCAGAATCTATCGTATTCTTCACCGCTGGCCTCATGCGCGACATACTCTCGGACTTGACCCCGTATCGAGCATGTGGCGTGAGGATTGGCCTTCAAATTGAAATACCAGGCTGGATGGTGTTTTGATCCCCAATTTGAAGCAATGAGCGCGAATACATTGGGGTCGTGCTCGTCGCGAATGAACAACAACGGCAGTGTGCGCGATAATCCGCTTTTGGCGCCAATGGTTGTTACGACGGCGACGGGCAACCCGCTCACTATATTACCCATGGTCATACGCCCACCAGTTAGTTTGAGAACCATGCGGTCAAAATGGTGTGCCGTCAGGGAGCCATACCAAGCTCCGAAGCGAGTTGACAGCACTTTCTGCACAAGTGAGTGAAAGGGGGAGTAGTTCTTGCTAGTCATCTTTGGCCTCCTGTCTTCGCAGACGCTGACGGCAGATACGTTCAGCCCAGAGCAGCTGAAATGCTCAACTTCACCCTGTGGCTTGTAAGTTGCTTTGGCTGTGCATTAGCCGCCCAGGCGCGGGTTGGGCGGCGAAGAGTTGCCAGTATGAAAGGTTGACGTGGTGCTCACTTCCTCCTGGCTAACGCCCTCTCGGCTGCCAGCGTTTCTTGCCACAATTGTTCGGCGTTGCGGAACTTCGCCCCCAACTCTCGTTCGGCCTTAGCCGCCGTGTACAACCAGTTCTCGTACGCCGACTCTATCGATTCCCGCGATAAGAAGGCTGGCAAGCCTATCAGGCGCAGGAATGGCTCCGCGATAATGCCGACGGCCATCGCTATGGGGTAGGGCAGCCAAACAAGCGGTTTAGACCCGCCGGGCGTCTTTGCCCAGATGCCTATGATCTCCTCCATGGTCTTCTCCTCACCGCTCGTGATATAGGTGTGTCCCAGTTGCCCTTTTTCCACGGCGAGAGCAATTGCTTCGGCGACATCCTCCACAGACACACAACTTAGTTTCGTGTTTCTTGCGAACCCGAATGGAGGCAAGATCCTGCGCACGTACATGCGAACGAACCAGCCCCACGCCGACTGATCGCCCGGCCCGATTACATGGCTTGGGCAAATGATGATGAGTGGCGCGCCCTGTTGCTGGTAACGGGTAGCCAAAGCATGGGCTTCTGTCTTACTTTGCTCATAGAAGGACCGAAATGGCCTGCGGCGCTCATAGGACTCGTCAGCCAGGGTGTCGGCTGTTGCGCCAAACGCGCCGATGGTGGAGGTATAGACTATCTTAGGAATCTTGAGCTCGACCGCCAGTCCAAGTGTGTTGTCGGTGCCGCTCACATTGATTGCGCGCATCCTGGCTTGCGCGGATCTGGTGATGCCGAGTTCATACCAGCCAGCATTGTGGATGACGGCATCGACGCCCGACATGCCAGTCCGCATCGACTCTCGGTCGGTGACGTCTCCGCGGACGAGGTGTGCTCCGGCGGATTGTATGGCCTGTGATTCTGGACTGTGCGGGTTGCGCGCGAGTGCAACCACAGTCCAGCCGCGCCTGAGTAAGGCGTGAGTGAGTGGCTGTCCGATTAAACCTGTGCCACCGGTTAGAAAGATTTTCATGTTGCTGCTCCCTGGAGACTGGAACCTTTTGTCGCCCAACTCGGTATTGAGCATCGGTGTTCCCAATACTTCTCTACCTCGCGGCTACAGGTCTGGTTGAAGGGGCAAGAGAACCTGCCCCTTCAACCTTGGCTGTCCAAAGTGCGTCAGCGTGGCCAGCAACTCACACCCGCGTTCCCCAGCCCGTCTACCAGGCAGCCCACTTACTTGAACTGAAAGTCGGCTGGGCCAGCTGGCCGATGACGCCCTGCAGGCTGTTGGGCAACAGCAGTGCCACGCGATCCCCTTTCTTGACCCCCAACGCGATTAGCGCGGCAGCGAAGGTTCGAGCACCAAAAAGCCCACCTCACCTTCCGCCCGGAACTCCTCATTCGGCCCAAAGACGGCGACGACCTCCACCGGTTTGGCGACACCGTCTTCTGCTCGATTCCGGGGGCGCGGGCTTCCGGCAGAATGTCAATGGTTCTGCTGCCTGGCGGCGGAGGAAGCCAGGTAGTTCATCGAAAGTGTTGAAGGTCCAGTGCTGTCCGCTCTGGATGTGCTCGGCCTTACAGCGCCAGTCGGCGCTCGACCCGGACGGGTCGAGGCCCACCTGGCGCCACAGCCGGACGAGAAAGGACGCATACTCGATGGAGGCGGACATGCAAGACCCTTCGCACGCTCCAGGCCGCTACCTGGGCTGTAATTCCCGGAGCGCTCGTTCGGCCCAGGCGCGCAGCCCCTGAGGGTCAGGGTAGCCCTCGATCCACTGGATGCAGCGTTCAAAGTCAGAGACGGCATCGTCAAAGCGTTTGAGCCGCCGATTGAGCTCCCCCATGTCGCACCATATCCAGGCGTTGGGGGCACGCTGGTCCCCCGGGACGAAATCCAGCGCGCGGCTGTAGCGTTCCATCGCGCCCTGCAGGTCACCCCCCGCCCGGAGTTCTTCCGCCTGCCCCAGGCACTCGTCGAGCGTCGCACATGGCCCATCGCCTCCACGGGAGGACAAGGCAACTGCGATGATAGCAAGCAGACCCAGCACGCAGACGATGATAACAACCCATTCCGGCACTCTGGGCTTCGGTGCGGATGCCTTTGCCAGTTCGTTCAGTTTCTTCTTTGCCGTGGCCTGTACCTGATGCCGATCGACGTAGCCCGGATTGATGGCCTGCACTTCACCCCACTTCTCAAGCGCCTCCTGATATTGTCCTGCTCGCAGCAAGCGCACCGCTTCGGCGTAGAGGGCCGCCGACTCGTTTTGTTGTTGCGCCTCCTCCTCTTCCTTCGTCACCTCTGCCTGCGCCTTCGCCGCGATCCCTTCCGGATCGGCGAACTCCTCGTCCAGGCTGCGAATCTCCTCCATCTTGGCCAGCACCTGCCGCCACTGCCGCGCGCGCGCCAATCCGAGCGCCTGCTCGTGCAGCGTGGCGATTTGCTCCTGCCGTTGGCGTTCCTTCTCCTCGCGCGCCATCTCCGCCTGGGCCTTGCTCAACAGCCGTTCCGTGTCGCGAAAGCCCGGCTCGGTCGCTTGTAGCTTTTCGAGGAGTTGGTGCGCTGCCGGCCAGTCTCCGGCGTCTATCGCCCGCACTGCCCGGCCGTAGAGGTCGTTGAGTTCGGCCTGGCGCTTGAGCGCCGCGACTTCGCGCTCGGCCGTGGACAGCAGCTCGTCCGGGTCGGCATAGTTGGGGTCAAGCGCGGTGATCTGGGCGAAGATGTTGACCGTCGCCTGCCACTGCCGTGCCTGACGCAGCCGCCGGGCTTCGGCATACAGGTCGGCCAGTCGCTTCTGCTTCTTCACCGATCGGAGTTGCGCAGCCGCGTCTTTGTAGTCCGCCGCTTGTGCCACCAGCGACTCCAACGCGGACTGCGCTGCCGGCCAGTCTCCGGCCTCCTGCGCCGTCCGCGCCGCCCCGTACAGTTCACTGAGCTTCCTGTGACGTTGTGCCTCGTCCAGCTTAGCCGCCGCGCCCGGATAGTCGGGACGCGCATCCAGGATAGCCTGAAAGCTGCGACAGGCTTTGTCCCAATCTTCAACCCAGAATGCGCTCAGGCCGTCGGTGTAGAGCTGTTCCAGTCGCTGCTGCAGCCCCTTGTCCATCTCGACCGGCCGCGGAGCCGCCGGCCGCGGCCCGCGTCGCGACTCAGGCACCTGGAAGATGACACCCTGCGGCGCGCGCATGTAGAGCACCGGCGTGCCCCATTCCACGGTGTTGGGCACGGCCAGGCTGACCGCCTTGCGCGCCTCCGACACGGCCGCGTCGACCGGCAGTCCGTCGCTCAGCGCTTCGTAGAAGGCATGGGCGAATTCGACCGCCGCCCGGTCGGTGATCTCGTACT
>DASSFZ010000277.1:0-10062 GCA_035693785.1 Anaerolineae bacterium
ACGGATCAAGCCCAAACCGCGCCAGGTCGATCGTTCTGCGCTGCGGACGGTCTGACCAGTTGAAGACGCCCGCGACGACCCCCGATCCCCAATCGCAATCCTGCCTCAACACGTACAGCTCCGGCATCTCACGCTCGAACACATCGAGTGGGAGCGCGCTTTGGGTCGGCGGCGGTAGGAGCGACGTGATATACCGCATTCGCCGTTCGGGCGGTGCAGGGAGGCCGTCGCCGAGAACGAGCAGCCCGCCAGACAACCCGACGAGACTCGCCCACGACCGGACTTCAGACTCGTTCATGTGCCGGGCGTCGCGCACGATCAAGCAGTCTGGATCGTTCAGCCACCATCTCCGATGCATCCCGCTGCGAACGAGCGTGTTCCGCGCGGCGTTGCGCCCTGCCGGCAGGCTCGTCTCGTCCCCGACGATGAACGTGACGCCTTTGAAGCGCGGCGTCCAGGCCGGCTCAGGATCAAGCGCGATGTCCGGCCCGATGCGCATGCCGTCGACGATGCCGATCGCCGGCCCAAGCGGGCAGCCGCAGCCGAGCAAGAAGACCTCGTCGCCGGCCGTCTCGCGCACCAGCTCGAGACCGCGTCGAAGCGTCTGCGCGCGGGTCAGCCTGCGATCGTGGCGCAAGCCGGGCAGCGCCGCCGCGTACAGAAAGTCGAGCTTGAGATACGAGTAGCCCCACTCGTGCGTCGCCGCGTCGATCACCCGCCGCACGTAGTCTTGCGCGCCGGGGTGCGTGACGTCTAGCCCGTAGCAGCTTGCGTTCCAGCTTCTTCCGGCCGATGCGAGGCGCTCGTCCTGGTCCCGGATCAACCAGTCGGGATGCTGCCGGGCGAGCTTCGACGATTTCACGGCGATGAAGGGCGCCAGCCACAGGCCGGGCGTGTGTCCGGTCTCGCGAATCCGATCGGCGAGCCATCTCATGCCGTGAGGGAATTTGTCGTTGATCGACAACCAGTCGCCGACCTTGGTCTGGTAGCCGTCGTCGATCTGAATGAGGTCGATGGGCATGGTCTCGCGGCGCTCATCCGCAGCCCCGAGGCTGGCGAGCACGTCCTCTTCACGCACGCGGCCGAAGCGATGGTACCAGGAGCACCAGCCGGCGTCGCGCAGCGCGGGCCGGCGCGGCATCATGCGCCGGGCGACCGCATCGAAATAATCTGCGAACGGATCGGCGGCGGGCAGGTCGATGATCTGGACGAGCATTTCTTCGGAAGTGATTGACTGCCCCGGCCCGACCGGTACGTCGTCGGCGTCGCACGTGAGGGTAAGCGTGGCCCTGCCCGCGCGCGTGTCGGCGTGTACCTGCGCGAACTGGTCGGCTGATGTGATCTGGCCGGCGACGATGGCTTTGCCGTCCGCATGGCTGATCACCGCGCCGAACATCTCGCTCCAGAAGACGCCGCGCGTTCGGGAGATGGGAGTCGTCAGGTTGAAGTGCAGCGGGCGGCTGAAGATGCCCAGCCGCGTGTCGACGTCTCGCTCATTCGGGTGTCGCACGCCGCTGTAAGACCAGGACTGGTAGCCGTTCTTGAAGAAGGAGAGCGGCGCGGGGACATCGTCGAACCGGATCGAACCAGGGCCGGTTCGCAGTGGGGTGAGTTGTTCGACCTGGTGTGTCTGCGCGGATCGATTCGTGACGACGAGGCGCAGCGCGAGAAAGGGATAATCCCGATACAGGGATGCGTGAAACGTGAGCTGGATGTCGCGCTCGGGTTGAAAGGCGATGGCCAGTTGCTCACCGGGGCCGTGGACGCTCTCGATCGAATCATGTGAGGACGAAGCGACCTTCAATGCAGAAGTGTCGAGAACCAGCGTGGCGAGCCGGGCGCGGGCGGTCGCGTTGCGAATGATCGCGGTCGCGTCGGGGCAGCCGATTGAGAAGCGACCGTGGGAGGCGTCGAACTCGAAGCGCAGCGCAGCCGAGCTGAGGTTGAGATGCCCGTCGCGCTCGATGAAGTCGATCATGCCTTCTCTGAGTGCGTGACCGGCACTTTGCCCCCTCCGCTTCGCTTCGGGGGTCTGCGAAAAGTGCCGGTCACGTCGTCGCTGCGGGAATGGATGGGAGTCGAACCCACCGCCGCCCGCTCGGCGCGACCGGCCACTGGTTTTGAAGACCAAGGAGGCCACCGGGCCCCAACCATCCCCCTACTGTGGAAAGGATAGCATGAGCAGGTTGCCTTGACAAGCCCTCCGGCTTCGGCTACAATAATTGCTGCCTACCGCCGAGATAGCTCAGTTGGTAGAGCACGCGACTGAAAATCGCGGTGTCCCCAGTTCGATTCTGGGTCTCGGCACTGGCTGCTGAGGGAAACGGGCAGCGCTTGCGGGAGTGGCTCAGCGGTAGAGCATTTCCTTGCCAAGGAAAGGGTCGCGGGTTCAAATCCCGTCTCCCGCTCTGCAGACGGCTGATGGACTTCCCACGAAGCCATCAGCCGTTTCGTTACGGCGACGTAGCCAAGTGGTAAGGCAAGGGTCTGCAAAACCCTCACTCAGGGGTTCGAATCCCCTCGTCGCCTCAAAAGCCCTGAAAATCAGGGCTTTTCGTTTGCCACGCCCAGCTATCGCTCGTAGCTCATTTACAAATGCATCAGCTTGATGCCTACTTCCGCAACGAGGTTCTACGCCGAAAGGCGACTGAGGGGCTCGACTATAGAGATGAATGAGGGTTTTGGGGGCTTTCTGGATAACCAAGCAACCCCAGTCAGTACTGGTCAATGGCTTCAGCCAATAGCGCAAAAGTATCGGCATCGATGGATAAAGTCCAGCTTAGTGCCCGCGTCGCTTACGCGGCTCCACTGTAAAAGAGGAAGGCGCGCGTGGGCCGCCCTGCTGCGCCAGTTTCCGCGTGCGCTTTTCTTGATACAGTTGAATCTCGCCGGTTAGCGGGTGGCGGGAATCGACGCGTAAGTGTGTGAGCGAGCAAACAACGGCCTCCTTCTTGGCCTCCGCTCCTTCGAGTGTGACATCGCACATGAGGCCGCCCTCGTCGCCCATATAGAATACGCGCTTGATCGCCAGTTGTTCGTAGTGGGCCATGTGGATGCCCTTGTCCTTCATCGAGCGAGCCAGCGCACTGGCCGGCCGCGCCGGGAGGGGAAGTTGCGCTTCCAGCTCTTGCAGCAAAGCCATCGCCTCGTCGTAGTCGTCTATCATTTACACCTCCAATTCAAACTGCAAGCGCGTCCAGCAACCACTCGCCGAAGGGAGTGATTTGGAACGCCGTCATTTCGGAAATGGTGTCCTTGCCCAGTCGCCGCTTCTGATATACTTGCCGAAGCGTACAGCAACATATTGCGGCTGCTGGATCCAGCGCCGCTGTTCAGAAGTATGGAAGGAGAGGTCTACAGGAGTTCAGCCAGCGTGGTGAACGGCGAACGATAGCCGGCCTGAATTATTCGGTCGGGCAGGGTGTTGGCCTCGTCTCGATGCAGCGCGTCCGGCAACTGGCCGAACAGGCGCAGTTCCTCGTCATCCATCGAGGCCAAGCGCCGGGCGTCAGCGGGTGAATGTGAGAGATGGCGGCGAAGTTGCAGATGACAGTCGTGTTGGCGATGACGCTCATCGAGGTTTTCGGTCGGCCAGGATGCGCTGCATATCGGTGACTTCCTGCCGGGCCTCAGTGTCGTCGGAGGGACCGAGGCGAAGCTGGATCCCGCGCTGGACGAGCAGCGCCTTCATCTGATCGAAGCTCATGCCCGCCAGGTGAGCGGCCTTGGCCGGCGAGAACAATAAATCGATCCGGTTATATAATAGGTGTGCCGTGCTGCCGTGAACCAGAAGCTTGAGCAACAGGTAGTCCCAGCAGTGAGCATGCTCGATCCGCTATCCGATTGAGAGGATATGACCATGGCTCTGCCTAATCTCACCGAGTCCATGATCCGCTCTGACGCCGACCCGCAAAGCTTTCAGCAGTGCTGCGCTTGACAACAGTACACTGTGCGTGGGTTGTAAGTGGGAGACACTGGAATGAGCAAAGCCCTGACATCACCTGTTGCGCCAGTAGATGGCAAGAAACTCCTGCGCACGATCCGGAGATTCCAGCGCGAATCGTTGGCGGGTGTGCACTACGCGCCGTTCAATATGAACTCGAAGAGCTAGATGGACATCCCGCCAGAGACCGAAGCCTGGTTCGATCGCCTGGGCGAACTGCTCGCATCCAGTACACAGCGTGCCCAGCAGGAAGACCATCAACTGGCTACTGCCTGCTTCGGCCTGTTGTTTGAACTGATTGGTGCAATGGAGTCCGGCGAAGAAATTGTGTTTGCCGACGAGATTGGTAGTGGTGCAGCGATTGCCGTACGCAGCGGCTGTCATCCACGAGATGACATCGTTCAAGTTGATCAACCGAGCCGCGCTCATCGTCATTGCCAGTAAGAGAGAAAGGAGCATCATGCCGGAGACGAAACTGAGTTATGCGGACCTCGCGCATCAGGTCGTGCGTGAAGCGAGCGAGTCGCTACCGTTTGCCGAAATCATGCATCGCGTGAATGCCCTTTTGCCCATCACTACCAAGAATCCCAAGAGCACGATCCGCAATGCCATCAGTCAGAGTAGATTGATCGTCAACACCGGCGACGGACGCTATGGCTGGAAATATCGCGTCATCAACGGCTCGGCGCTTCGCCTTCCCTTGTCCGAATCGGATCTGGTTCAGCGCCGGCTGACTTACACCGAAGAACTACGCGATGCGTTGTGGCCCGCATTTTTCGAGATTCAGAAACGCGCCGACCGTTCGCCTGTCCGTCTCCGATTGCCGAATGGTACGGTCGCCGAGTTGACGCTAGAACACTTGGTCAAAGCTCAATGGGGAACTCACGCCTCGCCCGAATTCTGGAATTGGTTCAAGTCGTTGAGGGCACAGCCAGGCGATGAGCTGATTTTCCGCGCTCTCGATGGTGAGGCGCGCATGTACGCGGTCGAATTTCAGCTGCGCGCGACGCGAGATGAACAGGCCATCGCGGTGCGCAATCAGCAAGTGATGCAGGCCGCGCTGGCCTACTTTCGGCGTACGGTGTCGGGAGCAGCCATGTGGGATATCAGTTCTTATTTGCTTGCTACGGGTCAATACAAACATCCGGTGCCGCCCGATCCGTTAGAGCAAATTTGGACGCGCGAGCTGTGGGAACCTGAACTGAACAAGAAACCGATCCGAGGCGGCTGGACGTACGTCGGACGCCAGGATATTGATCCGCTGCTCTCCAGTCTGTTGGAACAAATCGGTGAAAAGCCGCGTCGGCGCGCACCGAAAAAAGAACGCACGAAAACGTCCACCACCGAATCCGAGGGTCCGAGTTTGATCTACCAACTCAAGGTCACACTCAAGGACAGCCATCCCCCCATCTGGCGGCGCATTCAGGTGTCGGGCGACATTTCACTGTCGCAGCTGCACGCGGTATTGCAGATCGTCATGGGTTGGACCAACTCGCATTTGCACCATTTCAAAGCGGGCGAGCGATACTATGGCGTGCCTGACCCCGAGATTGCGGGGATGCTCGAGGTCGTTGACGAGCGTAGAGTGCGCTTGAATCAAATTGCGCCCAACGTCAAGGCGCGTTTCGTCTACGAGTACGATTTCGGCGATAGCTGGGAGCACGAGATCGTTGTCGAGAAAACCCTGCCGTCCGAAAAAGGAGTGCCTTATCCCCACTGTATGGATGGCAAGCGTGCGTGCCCGCCTGAGGATGTCGGCGGGGTGTGGGGCTATGACACCTTTTTAGAAGTGATGCACGATCCCCAACATCCTGAACACGATGACATGGTAGAATGGATCGGCGGCAAATTTGATCCCGACGCCTTTGATTTACGAGGAGTGAATGGGGCGCTGCAACTTTTCAAGTCATACGTCGAGAGGGAATGGAGATGAGCAAATCGAAGAAAACCAAAGCGCCCAAGATCGATCCGCGCGTGATGACCCGCCCCCGCCTCGACGCACTGTTCGAGCGGCAGGCGCGAGGTGAACTCGATCTCGATGGGCTGGAAGCGGGTGTGCGCGCGCTCATGGCAGAGGTCGGTCATCCTGCTGCGCTCGATGCGCTGGTCAAGCGGATGGAAGGGACGCCCGAAGGCGAGCGCGAAACGCTCATGTCGCTGCTGCCGCGTCTGAAAAGCCGCGAGGTGATTGACTATCTCTGGCAGCAAGTGAAAAAGCGCGGTGCGCTTTCGCTCGACGCCAAGATGACGGCGCTGGTCATCCTCAAGGAGATGGGCGAAGAGGTGGACCTGAGCGATCCGGGCCGCTATTTCTCGCCGCGTGATATCAAGCCCGGCGATATCAAAGCGGCAGAGGCTCGATTCCGCGCGGGCATGCGCGGCCTGGCACGCTCCCTGCGTGAATCGCGCGATCCGGCCGAAGTGGAAGCCTTTATGCACCGCATCAACCAGATGCCGGAAGAAGCGATTGACGGCACGGGGATTCTGATGGAGTACATCAAGAGCGGCGAGGAAGGGGCCACCGACCTGGAGGCGGATTTTCTTTACGCGCTGGCGCACACCGCTCCTTTTCCGGAAGTACAGCAGAAGGCCGAGCGTGCGCTGGAGCGCCTGGCCGCGCGCGGCGTCAGGCCGGTCACCCGCGCCATCCTCGACCTCGCGCAAGATCGTTTCTATGCCGCGTATACGACCGATCCGAACCATCCCTGGCAACAGGGTGTGACCGTGGCCTGGGAGCGCGCGGGCGGTGTGATTCAGGCGCTGGTCTTTTTGCTCGATTTTGGCCTGCCGTGGCGCGGCGCGCTCAAAGATATGTTTCCCACGCATGGCATGACGCCTCAAGAGTTCCAGCGCGAGCTGGTGGACAGGTCAGCACGCAGGATGGGCGAGCGGTTGTATCGCACCAGCCTGGCACGCGCCCAGGCCACTATCGCGGCCGCGGTCGAAGCCAATCGCAAGTACAACATTGCACTGCCCAAAGAGTTCAACGAAGTGCGTCATCTGGTGGAGCGCTGGGTGCTGCATCCACCGGCGGCAGCTCTTGCAGCAGATTCCACGCGCGATGAGTTGGGTGACCTGCCTCTGGCGCCGAATCGCAGCGGCAAACCGCTGATGTTTGACCTGCGCGACCTCGAGCGCAGTGAGACTGCGAAACACTGGTTTGCGCAGCAAGCTGCCGAGGCGAGTGACGAAGAGGCGGAATGGAATGAGGAAGATCTCGAACTGAGCGATCAAGATGACTTCTTTAGCTTTGAGGATGTATCGAAGGATGTGCGGAATGTTCATGCGGAGCAAAGCCCGGCCTGGTGGAAGCACGAGTGGGTCCACGACTATTTGGCGAGCTTGAGCCTCGATCCGGATTCCCTGGATAGCTTTGATGAGGATTTGGACCGCATCATTGGCGAATGGTGGACGCTCAGAGACTGGTTCGGGTATCTCGACGCGGGTAACGAGATTCATTCGATCGCCGACCTGCGCGGCTTTCACCTTTCAGAATACCTGCGGGAAGAGGCTGATTTGGATGACGATCAGGGCCGGTCGCGTACGGAGACCATTCACGATTTTTTCACGTGCCTTGCACAACACAGCCTCATCCCTTCCGATCTGGCTTTCTTATCCGACCTGTCACACATGCTCGCACGGCCCGACCAGCTCGTGCTGCCAGATCGCCCCGTGCCGCAGGGCGGAGAAATCGCCTTTTGGTTCAGGGCGTTCGGCGAAGATGAACACGACGAGCCTTTCACCTACAACGAGTGGTGGACGGCGCTGGTGCTGGAGAGCAAGTTCAAGGGCAACCGGGCCAAGTGCCGGCGCGCGGTGCAACGCAAACCCGATGCGGCGGCGAAGCTGGCACTTCTCGCCCAACTCGAACACCGGTTAGCGCAGGATGCCGAATACCTTGACAAACTTGACTATGAACGACCGCCGAGGCCCGAGGACTATGCGCGTGCTGAGCAATGGTTCGAGCGCGAATCGGTGAGTGACACACGCACATGGTAAAAACGCAGAACATGAAGAGTTTCTCCATGCTACCTATCGTCAAGCAGTTTGACACGTTGACCCGAGAACAGATTCTTGCGATTCGCCCGGGCACGTGGGGTGTCTGGAGCTCTTGGACGTGTTGAAGCATTTTGATACAGAGAAAAAAGACCGCGACCGCGCCATGGCGCTCGCGGAGTTGATCCTGCGTTCGCCTCAAGTGAGCGACGTAGATTACAGTTGGCTGTATCTGAATCTGATGGGCTATTACCGATGGAAACGCAACTTTCCGGCGGCGCTACGTTGGGCGCATGCCCTCATTGCTTGTGATGAGCAGCGCGACGAGGGACGCAGCCGCGCCAGTAATTGCCGCGATTTGGCCGAGACCTATCTCGAAGCCGGCGACCTGAACACTGGCCTGGCACTCTTTACACGCCTGGCGCAAGCAACCCCGGACGACATCTGGAACTATAATGCGTTGGCCTTTGCTCTTCCGGGAGCCGGGCTGCCTCACTT
Organism: Anaerolineae bacterium; assembly: GCA_035693785.1. Classification (GTDB taxonomy): domain Bacteria; phylum Chloroflexota; class Anaerolineae; order Fen-1058; family Fen-1058; genus DASSFZ01. The sequence goes on from DASSFZ010000277.1 coordinate 8,438, forward strand.
GGCGCTGCAGGTGCTGGACTATGTTCTGGCGCTTATCACCCGGGATGATCCGGAACAACTAAAAATGCAATTGACCGAACAACGCCGTCGCACGACTGAAACATTGGCTTCCACGCCAGACCGCACCGGCGACCTATCCCCCGCTGTGCTGTCAGAATTTCGTGCGGCCTTGTTGCCGTCTCTGCTAGCCAGGCCCACGCGTTCTGCCACACGGGACACCTCACCTTACCTGCCACCCATTGTTCAATTGCTCACCGCTAGCATGGCTGGTGATGCAACTGTCGAAGCCGAGACGCTGCGCGGGAGACAGGGCCAAGTATTGATTCCGGAACTTATCCGGCTGGCGTTTGATCGGGCGCTGCCCGCCGATGGCGCCCCTGCTCGCGCCGCCGCACTCTTGCGCGCGTTGCGTGATACGCAAGCAGCCGTGTTGGGCGAATTATCGGCCTGGCTAGATCGAGCCATGGGCGATTGGCGAAATGAATTGCTCACTCAGCACTGCGGCAAAGTGGGCGGCTACACCACACCTGAACTGGAGGCTATCGCCGCCGACACGCAATATTCCGTCTACATCCGCTCGTCAGCCACGGAAAGCCTGGTCGAGCGCGCCGAGCGGCAGCCAACCCAACGTGAACACATCATCGCCTTTATGCGCACGCTGCTCACTCGGCCAGAAGCCGACACGGCTGGCGAAGAAGCGTTTGTGGGGTTCCTGATCGGCGATGTGCTCGACCTCGATGCGCGCGAACTGTATCCCGATATCCAGCGCGCGTTTGCAGAGGACCGAGTAGACACCTCGATTATGTCTTTGCTGGATGTGCATGATCGTTGGGGGCTGGCGTCCGTGCCGGCCCCTGAACAACGGAAGGATGGCATGTATCTGCGGCTACGCTGTACAGCCTGCGACCGCGTTCGGGAGCATTTTGTCCAGAACGTTCTGCTCGACCTTGTTACGCTCGAACAGCAAACGCAAGGACGCCCCGTGGTCTATGATCCCTACATCATGGATCACGAAATCGTTTGCCCCAAGTGCGGCGCCGTAGACCGGTATGCCATGACGCCCAACGCGCATCTGGCCTTGCTCGTATTGCCCAATAAAGTTGACGACCTGGCGGCATTGCTCTCCGGGCAAAAATCAGCGGCTGATTTGCCTCCCAATCCGCGTGTCCATCCTTTTCGATCGAGTGTTTTTAGGCACCCCATGCACCCCCTCGCCGGGCTGGAAGAATATCGCCGGCGCATTGCGGCCAACCCCAAGGATGCCAAACTGTATCAGCGGATGGGAACGCTGCTGCGCACGCTGTATCGGTATTCGGCGGCGCTAGAGGCGCACCGGCGAGCTTACGCGCTCAATCCGAACGACGCCGAAATCGCGCTGACCCGGGCGATGAGCGAACACGATTTTGGCGATCGGACGGCGGCCAAAGAGATGTACGAGCGGGTGCTGGCGCTTGAGTTGAAAGGGAAGGGAACCTGGGGAATCATCCGGTCCGACACGTGGGCTGGCGCAGCATTGGAGGGCTTGGAGCAGCTCAAGCGGCACAAGTCAAGCCCTTGGGCGTTGCCCACCTATGACCCCGCCACCGGCAAAAGGACGGCCGCCACCGTAGCCTCCCCGCCCTCAC
>DASSFZ010000278.1:0-4992 GCA_035693785.1 Anaerolineae bacterium
CGGGTGGGATGACGTACGGGCCGCGCGCAGCCGGCGTCAGATCGATCGCGGTGCGGCCTGCCTCTCTCAGCACCTTCGCATGGCGCACGTGGGCGTAGGCGCTGGTGGCGTCGAAGACGATGCGAATCTCGGGATCGTCGAGGATGGCCTGGACGCCGTCGTGACTCGCGTCGAGGCCGAGTGACCGCGCCCGCGCCAGGCCTTCCGACTGCGGCTCGATTCCGGCCAGGAGCGTAAGCTCCATGTGACCCGGCTCGCGCAGGATTTTGAACATTAGGTCGGTGCCAATATTGCCCGAGCCGAGAATGGCGACTTTGACTTTGCTGTTGTTGGATACTCCCAGTCGTTTCAACTGTAATAGCCCAGTCTCTCTGAAATCACTTTCCCGACCCGCACAACCGCTTTGCGAAACTCTGTCTGTGAGCGCTGGAAGCGGTACGCCGGGATCGACATGCTGATGGCGGCGATCACGTGACCGGTGTAGTTGTAGATCGGCGCTCCGACGCAGCACAAGTCAGGCAGGATTTCTTCCAAATCGTAGGCGTAGCCTTGCTTGCGGATCTGGGTCAGGGTTTGTTCGAGCGCGCCCTCGTCGGTGATGGTGTTGGGAGTGAAACGCGGCAGGCCATTGGTTTTGATAATGCGCTTGACCTCCGCCTCGGGGCGGTAGGCCAGCAGCACTTTGCCCAATGCGGTGCAATGTGGATACAGGCGCATGCCCAAAGACGTCAACTCGACGCGTACGGCCTGCCTACCCTCGAGCTTATCCGCGTAAACGACTTTGGTGTCGTCCAGAACGGCGAGGTGAATCGTTTCCTGGTACTGGGCGGCCAGTTCTTCCAGGATAGGACGGGCCTCACAGCGAAGCTCGGATGTGGCGAGCAATGTTTCGCTCAAAGTGACCAGACGCCAACCGAGCCGATAACGACCCTCCTCCGTCTTGCCGAGCAAGCCGACGTGAGCGAGCGAAATCAGCAAGTCGTGCGCGCTCGATTTAGCCAGGCCGAGACGCTCGGCCACTTCGCGCACGCCCCATTCGGCGTGCTCGCGCTCGAAGAGCGCCAGGACCTCGCCAGCCTTTTCGATGGTCTGCAGCATCTCAGGACTTCCCTGCGTCTTTGGCGATGCCCTGGAGAATCTCGGCTCCCAGATTGGCGGCGGACAGGCCACGGAAGAGGAAGGCCAGGTTGACGACGGCACTCAACTCCTCAAACGTCGCGCCGGCGCGATAGGCGGCCAGGGCGTGGAGCTTAGCCGCGTCCTGCAAATTCACCAGCAGCATCCCGAAGAGCATCAGTTGCGCCGTTTTCACGTCAAAGCACTTCGGATACATGCAGTGCCGCCGGATGTCTTCCTGCATCGCGAGCAGGTCGGGATCCAGCCGGGCCAGCAGATCGGTGCGCGCCTGGATGCGCGGCGGCACAAAGCCGAGCAGTTCCACGTAGAAGTCGCGGTATTCCTGTACCTTGTCGTCGGGGAGCTGACGGTCAGGCAGTTGAGCGAGCGGATTCATGTCGGCCATGAGGCCTCCGAATGGCTGGGTGTGTGCTTAGTATCGGGCAAACACGTCCGGCTGGCAAGTCTGTTATCCGGGATAGTCGGATGGGGTGGGGGAAAGAGGAGCGCTGACCTTTGGGGTGGTGCGCCGATCGTATCAGCGCCAGTCTTCGACAATCAGGTCCTGGAAACCGGCGTATTCGCCGCGGTTGAACGTGGCGAGGATAAGCTCTTGCGTCCTGGCGATGGCGGCGATCTGACCATCCGTCTATAGAGTGTGCACACCGACCCCTGCCTGGCTGAGCGCCTGCTTCAGCCACTTCTTGTCGGCGGGCAGGCTGTAGCATCGGATGCCGGTGGCGTTGTAGATGGCGTTGATGATCGCCGGCGTTGTCGGAATCGAGGCCAGCTCGCCCACGCCTTTCGCGCCATACGGCCCGTCTTGGGTTTCTTCCTCGACGAAGAACGAGATCACTTCCGGCGTCTGGTCGATCGTGGGCAGCTTGCACTTGAAGAGCGAATCAGTTTTGACGTAGCCGTCCTGCATCACGAAGTTTTCCTGCAACGCCATGCCCAGACCCATCGAGATGCTACCCTCGACCTGGCCTTGCAAGGCCAGCGGATTGATCACCCGGCCCACGTCGTTGGCGGCGATGACCTTGAGCACTCGGGTTTCGCCTGTCTTGACGTCTACTTCCACCAGCGCGGCCTGCGCGCCGAAGCCGAAGGCGAAGTGGTGATACTGGGGCGCGGCCGGCGCGACGTACTGATAGCTGACCTTGGGCACGCGCCCCTCGCGCCGCGCGGCTTTGACGACATCGCTCAACGCCACACGCCGGCCGTCGTGACTGACGTATCCGTCTGCGAAGGTCAGGCTTTCGGGCGGGGCGTCGAGCATCTCCCCGGCCGTCTGGCTGAGGAGGCCGCGGACTTCCCTGCTGGCGTAGCGCGCGGCGTTGCCGCTCACATACGTCTGGCGGGAAGCGGTCGTCGCCTGACCGTCGGGCGTGAGATCGGTGTCCGATACCAGCACGTCCACCTGCGGATAGGGAACGCCCAGCTCCTCGCTCACGATCTGCGCCAGCACGCCCACCAGCCCTTGCCCAATCTCGGCGGCTCCCGCGCGAACGGCGGCCCGCCCGTCGGCGAAGACTTCAACCTCGGCTCCGGCGGCATCGTATGCGCCGCTGCCGAAGCCAGTGTTCTTGTAGGCGCAGGCGATGCCCCACGCGCGTCGCTTGTCACCCTCGACCTCCACGAGTGGTCGAGTGGTCGGGTGGCCCTTCGAGGACTCAGGGCGTGGTTGGGTGGTCGGGTGGGGAGTCAAGTTGAGGGGGTGTTTTTCCATCTCGGCGGCCACCGCCTCCAGCGCTTGGGACAGGCCACAGCTTTCGGTGAGCGTGTGCCCTGCCAGCGTCTTTTTGCCGACGGCCAGAATGTTTTTCCGTCGAATCTCGAGCGGGCTGAGGCCCAACGCCTCCGCCAGCACGTCCATCTGGCTCTCCATGGCGAAGGCGCTCTGCGGGACGCCGAAGCCCCGAAACGCGCCGGAAGGCACGTTGTTGGTGTACATCGCATACGTGTTCACGGTTGCGTTAGGCACTTCGTATGGCCCGGCGGCGTGGGTGGTGGCTCGCAGCATGACGTGATTGCTCAGGCTAGCGTATGCGCCGCCGTCGCCGTAGATCTCGACTTCGTGCGCGACCAGCGTGCCGTCAGCCTTCGCGCCGGTCTTCATCCTGATGATGGTGGCGTGTCGCTTGGGGTGAACCAACAGCGACTCTTTGCGGCTGAGCACCATCTTGACCGGGCGCCGGGTGATCCAGGCCGCGAGCGCGACGTGAATCTGCACCGACACGTCTTCTTTGCCGCCGAAGCCGCCGCCGATCAGGCAGTTGATCACGCGGATTCTGTCTTCGGGCACGTCGAGGGTCGCGGCAATTTGGGCGCGGTCGCCGAACGGAATCTGGCCGCCGCAGTACACCGTGACGCGGCCATTCGCCCCTCGACTAAGCTCAGGGCGGGCTTCGGGCACCGCCAGCGCGGCCTCCGGCTCGATGAAGGCGTGCTCGACGGTTTGGGTGCGATACTCGCGCTCGACGACGACATCGGCTTCGGTGAAGCCTTTCGTCACATCGCCGCTCGCCAGATGGAAGTGGGCCAGGAAGTTTCCATGCGCGCCGTGCCCCAACTGTGCGACGCGCGCTGCATCGTGCAGGAGAGGGGCGCCGGGCCGCGCAGCTTCTCTCGGCCCGACCACGACGGGCAGCGGCTCGTATTCGACCTCGATCAACTTCAGCGCCTCCGCAGCGATCTCTTCCGTCTCGGCGACGACGAGCGCGATGGCGTCGCCCACGTAGCGCACCTTGTCGTAGCACAGCACCGGCCAGTCGATCTCGTGGACGCCGCAATCCTTCCGGCCCGGGATGTCGTCGGCAGTGAGCACGGCGATCACGCCGGGCACAGCTTTGGCCTTGCTCACGTCCACTTTCTTCAGTAGCGCGTGCGGGTATCGGCTCCGCAGCGCCCTGGCGTGCAGCATGCCCTCAACGTACAGGTCGTCGGCGTAGATGCCTTGGCCGGTCACCTTGTCTACCGCATCCGGACGGGGCAGCGGGCGGCCGACGGCTTTCAAAGGGTTCTTGACGGAGGGCAGAGGTGGAACGGCTTGTCCGGCAGCCTGCTGGATCGCGCGGATGATGGCGTTGTGGCCCGTGCAGCGGCAGATGTTCCACTGATGGGCTTTGTAGATTTCTTCGAGCGTGGGACTGGGATTCTTCGACAGCAGCGCGACGGTGGACATGATGAAGCCGGGCGTACAGAAGCCGCACTGCGTCGCGCCCTGGTCAATGTAAGCCTGCTGGACAGGGTGCAGGCTGCCGTCCGGAGCGGCCAGACCCTCGATGGTCGTGATGTGGGCGTCGTCAGCCCGCTTCATCGGCACCAGGCACGAGCGCACGGCTTCGCCATCTTTGACGATCATGCAACTGCCGCAGTGGCCGGTCGCGCAGCCATCCTTGACGCCGGTCAGGCGGAGCTGATCGCGCAGCACATCCATCAAGAGCGTGTCGGGCGCAGCCGTGACTTCGCGTCGCTGGCCGTTGACCTGGAGAGTGTAAACTTGCCTATCCGACATGGCAGTTATCTCCTATATTCGTTCCCACACCTTCTTCGCCAGTTCCCGCGGTGTTCTGATCGGTAATTGGTAAGTGGTAATTGGCCTACATTCGTTCCCACACCTTCTTCGCCAGTTCCCGGCTCTTGGCCGCGATCTCGGGTTCGTCCAGGAACAGCAACCGCCTGTCTTTCATCAGCACCTTGCCCCCGCACATCGTCGTCGTCACCATTGAAGACTCAAAGCCGAAAAGGATGTGCCAGGGCAGGTTGCCCGTCGTGAGCGGCGTGGTCGGGTGATAATCCACGAAGATAAGATCGGCGAACGCGCCCGGGACCAGCGCGCCGAGCGGAGCCTGCGGGAAGAACACGTTGGCGAGC
>DASSFZ010000279.1:0-12181 GCA_035693785.1 Anaerolineae bacterium
CGCAAGATCGACAACAACCGAGCATGGGCATTCGATGCATCCATCATCAACGTCCTGATTCTTCAGCCGGCGGGTGTAGCGGTCGGCGCCGGCGTGGGCGGCAGCGGTGGTACCACGGGAATGGCTCTTTCGATGAACACGGGGCCGAAGGGCGGCACAGGCGTGGGCGTGGGAAAACCGGCCGCGTCGCTGCCCCAGTCGGGCGGCCGGCCGTCACGCACGAACAATGCTACTTCCGCCACCTCCGTCTCGTAAGTATGTCCCCCGGCCGCAATCGTGATCGATTCGATGCGGCTGGGCGCGGCATACGGCGACAGGCTTTGCAGAAGATTCGGCGATTCGTATGTATACCAATCTTGGGGCGGGGCTGGGACAAACCGCTGTGGATTCTCGCATGTGGTGCAGGTTTCGGGATAAGCCACGAAGTTTAGCGGAACCGTCTCGGTATTCAGTCCTTGCATCCACTCGTGCCGATTACCCGAAGCATCCTGGTAGATCAGTTTGATCATGAGTGGGCACTCGCTGCCGAAAATACCGCACAGATACAGGTTGTCACTCTGTATGCGGAAGGAGACCCGCACCTGCAACCACCCGTCCGAGGGTATGGTCTGGCTGATCGTCTGGGTGATGCGCGTCTCAGCGTGGGCATCTCCAATGCGCGAGATGCGCAGCACCGTGCGCCCATCTTGTGTAAGCAGCACGGCCTCGCCGGGTGATTCATTGTCGTGCTCGGATTCCGCACTCACCTGCCATGCGGTATCGAGCGGCGCGCCGAACGCGCCATTGACGATCAGATTGCGCGGCGAGGAGGTAGTCCAGCGCAACCAGGCGACGATGCGACCGGGCGTCAGCGGACCGTAGATGACCAGCGCCGCCAGGATGGAAGCGATCATAAACAGGGCGACCATCACCCACTGACGCGGGCGCAAACGAAAGCGGCGCGCCGGCTTGATCAGTTGCGTGCTCACCAGGTAGAGCACTACCGTCAGCCAGGCATAGATGCCCACCGTGTAGTGCCACAGCGGTCTCGATGCGGCAAAGGTGCTGGGGTCGAAACTACCCCCGGCGATCAACCACAGCAACCCGAACAGCGGCCCTGAGAACGCCCCTCCGCCAAACGAAAAGACGTTGAGCGATGCGGGGCTTACCAGAGCCGAAGCCATCGCGCTGAACGGGTTGAGGGCCAACAGCCAGCTCGGGGGCGGTTGTTGGCGGATGACGGCGACGACCCCATACAAAAACACGGTGCCCATCACAAACAGGGCCAGCACGATGTAACTGGCCACGACGGCCAACCCGGTGCGGCGAAGCAGAGCGGAAAAGAACAGGCCGATGGTGCTGAAGGTCAACGCGAAGCCCAGGAGCAGCAGCAGGGACTGGAGCATATCGAGCGTCGCCACGCCGCCGAACACGTAAGACAGGCTGACCAGTGGTATGGCCGCAATCAGGATCAGGGCTGCGTAACTCAAAGACACGGCCAGTTTGCCGAACAAAATGGAAGAGGGGCGCAGCGGCGTGGCCATCAACATGTCAATCGTTTTGCGTTCGTGCTCACCGCTGATGGCGCCAGCCGTGAGCGCAGGGGCGATCGCGCAGATCGCCAGCAGCGCCACGAAAATCAGGCCGACGAACACACTCTGGCCGATGATCGCCCCAGCCGGTCCGCCGCCGAAACTTTGTGCGCCGAACAGGGCCAGCCGATACAGGCCATAGCTCACCAATCCTAACAGGGCGAGCGTCCCAGCCAGAAAGAGGTAAGCGCGCGGGCCGCGCATCCGTCCACGCAGCTCTTTGATCAGAACGGGGTTGAGCGAGACTCGAAGCTTCATGTGCTGACCGGCTCCGTCAATCGCAAGAACAGCTCTTCCAACGCGTTGCTCGCCTCGTGAAAATCGGCGACCGGCGCACCGCGCGCAACCAGGTGCGCCAGCAATGCGGCCGCCATGTGATCGTCGCCAATCAGCTCCAATTCGAGCGTGGTTCCCGGACGGCTGTAGTCGGTGATTACCGCCGGCTCACCTGCCGGCGGCAACCCTTCGACTGCCCCTTCCCCTTCACTTCGTTCAGGGTCAGGGCTTCGGCTCAGAGCTTGCCCTGAGCCTGGCGAAGGGGCAGGCCCGGCGACTTCGCCCAGGGCGAGCACGCCGCCGCGCACAAACTCCAGCGCCTGGGACTCGTCCGCCAGCACGCGCACGCGCAGCACACGGCTGGCCTGCAACTTGCGGCGGATGTCGGTCGGCGAGCCGCACGCCACCAATTTGCCTTTCTCAACGATACCGACCTGGCTGCACATCTCGGCCAGTTCCGCCAGGATGTGCGAGCTGACAATGACCGTCTTGTCCATCGCGGCGAGTTCTTTGAGCAGTTCGCGCATCTCCACCCGGGCGCGGGGATCAAGCCCCGAGGCTGGCTCGTCCAGGAGCAGGATCTGCGGATCGTGCACAAGCGCGTGCGCCAGGCACAGCCTCTGCTGCATCCCGCGTGAAAGCGCCTGCACATTGGCCTCGCGTTTATCGGTAAGGTTCACCAGGTCGAGCAATTCGTCGACCATAGTCTTGCGCCGCGCGGCGGGCATTTGATGGCAGCGCGCGAAGAAATCCAAATATTCCCACACCAGCATGTCGTTGTACACGCCGAAGAAATCCGGCATGTAGCCGATGGCATGGCGCGTCGCGCGCCAGTCGTGATCGACGCGCTGCCCGTTCACCCACACCTCGCCGGCCGAGGGTTCCAATAGCCCCGCCAGCATACGCAGCGTGGTCGTCTTGCCTGCGCCGTTGGGGCCGATGAAACCGAACAGCGCGCCGCGCGGCACTTGTAGGCTGAGATGATCGACGGCCAGCAGGCGGCCGTATCGCCGCGTCAGATCACGCGTTTCAATGGCATACGCTGTGCGCTCAGTTTGCGACATTCCGACTCCGGATCGGGTGTGGCATGCCTTTCATGCATGACGTCGCACCTGTCACTTGCTTCGTAATTCCCCTTCCACCTCTATCTCGTAGCGCAGGCAACCCATCGAGTTGCCGGTGTTGCTCGTCTTCAGGCGCAGCGTGCCGTCGGCCAGGACGAAACGCGCCGGGTCGTTCAGTTCGGAGCCGTCCGGCTTGTGCCACTCTCCGGCGCGATCGAGCACCTCAATCGTCGGCGCGTTCCCGCCGCCGATCCGCCACGCCACATGCGTCACATCGAGATCGATTAACTCTTGCGGCAGTCGAAACTCGAGCGTCGCACTGCTGTTGGTATCCACGTATACCTCTCCATAGGAGCCGCACACGCCTACGTTACCTTGCATGTCGACGAGACGTACGGGCAAACTACCAAAAGGCAGGTGGATGGGGCCGGGTGGATAGTGTGTGCCCAGCTCAGCAATCACCAGACTGGTCTGCTGGCTTGCCGAGCGTACGCCGGTCACCTGAACGTCCAGCGGGCTGCTGCGCATCCAGCCGATGAGCGTAGGCCGGTCCGGAGGTTGCGGAGGCCCATTATAGCTTTGATACTGGCTTTCCAGTAATTGCTGACGCACCTGGGCCTCGCGCGGCGGTCCAGTCGGTCCGACATTTCTGAAGGCTTCCTCAAAAAGGAAATACGGGAACGACATGCCGGAGGTCTCCTGCAACGGCAGGTCAAACTGCTGGGTTTGTCCTGGCGACAAATCACCCAGCCGGGCAAAGCGACCGCCGTGCACAATCACGGCATCCACAATGGCTTCGCTGGTACGATTGACCAACATCCCACGCAAGCGATTGCCATCCAACGTGAGGTCCGATTCGATGCTCCAGGTCGGGGGCACCGGCGACTCGATTTGAAGCCCTTGCATCGCTCCCTGGTTGACTTGCACGCCGCGCGCCTGAGCCGGTTCGCCCTGCACGATCTCCACCCGCGCATACTCGACTGCTGGACCGCCCGGACTCCAAGGGCCCCAGGGGCTACCTTCGAACGCGATCGGCGCCACGAGTGCGCGGCCGGGGAAGCTCAGCGTGTAGGCGCTGCGTTCCGGCGAGAATATGCCGACGTACGACTGCATAGACGCGGCCGCCCCCCGCGTATCGAAAGTGAGCATCGAAATCTTGTTGACGATCACATCGCTGCCTCGGATGTTGAAGCCGAGCGCGAACGCCCCGGCTGAAAACAACAACGTCAGCGCCAGGATGGTGATCCAACCCCAGGCTAGTTTTCGCATCCGGCGCAGCACGAGATAATTGACCGGGCCGACGAGCACGATGTAAACCCCCAGCAGGCCGGTCAGCCAATCGATCGAAGGCAGTTCGAGGACGGGCAGGTTCTGCAGAGCGTAGTAGATCGAGTTCGCACGCATCACACGCAGTGAAACATCCGGGGGCACGTTGAGCGGATAGGCCGATCCCGGCGTGAGCAGTCTTTCCCAAAAGCGTGTGACCCCCGCCCAGGCATCAAAGGGGCTGCCGGCCAGGTCGAGCGCAGTGTAGTTCACACGGCCTTCGCCTATGCGCTCCTCGGCCAGCAATGCGCGGCCGCCTTGTTCGAGTAGAGCGCGACCGGTCTCAGGCCATGTCACACTGAAGGGGCCTGGGACACGCACCGCTTGACCCGTGAATTCCTCGAAGGCGCTCAGAGATGAAATCTCGGCAGGGCCACTTGTGGGTCGCCAATTCTCCACGAGCGCCTGGGGCAGTCCGGCGAGTGTTCGGGCCGCGCCTGCGCCGCCGCCCAATATCAGCCGCCCGCCCTGCTCTACCCAGGCTTGCAAGGCGCGCCCTTGATCCGAGGTCAGCTCGCTCGTATCCACGCCGGAAATGATCAGCGCGTCCAGTGCGCGCAGCCCCTCAAAACGATCGGGGATGTCGGCCAGGGGCATCGAAATCCGCGTGACGAGGCGCGGCTGCTGCTGTCCCCCAACTATCCCAACTATCTGGGCATTCTGATCGGTGGACGAAGGATTGAGCGTCAGCCCAGCCAGTACGGCGAACGCCTCGGTGCGCAGTGCGACGATGCCGACCACATAGTTGACGTTACGCTCGACGGTCACCTGCACGGACCGGCTGGCTAACTCGCGCGTCCCATCCATCAATCGCACGCGGACGGCCTGCGCGAACGAGGGAGGCTGCACGTACAAAGTCAGCCGCTTGCGCGCGCCAGTAGGCAGTTCGATCGGGGTGCTGTAGGTGGTTTGACCGCCCGCCTCGGTCGTATCCGCGCGGACTTCTGCCTGGACGGGAGGGCCATCGTTTGCCAGGCTGACGTGCAGCGGCAACCACTCACCAAACTTGAAATGGCCGCCGAAGTAGGGTTCGACCGTCATCGTCACGGCGGCCGGCTGTGCGGCGAGCACGCCCCAGACGACCAACACCGCAAAGACAGTATGCAGCCGGGTAGACATAGGGTCTCCACTTCAGAGGAGGGAGTGCAAATCCGGCAAGTTCCTACTTATAGCGGTTTCCAGTTGAGTTTACGGTATTCCGGAGTCGAGCCTTCAGGCGGATCCGGCTAAAGCCTCGATTCCAAGTCGTAAATCCAAGCGGAAGCGATTCTAAGACGCTGACGGAAGATGATAAGTTCCTCCACCAGAAAAATAGGTCCCTTCTTAGCGAACCCAGAATCCGGATGGCGAAGGCGTGCACGACTGTCCGTGTCCAACGTGGATCGTCGCTTGTAGGCGGACCGGCACAGATCGGGCAAGCGCGACGATGGACGATGTGACGAGGATTATATCAGGTTTGAATTCCCCCCTGATTGTAGCCGTCTGCCAAGTTCGGCCATAGCATATCTCGACGTTAGTTCGAACCGTGTTGCCTTCCACACTCCAGATGTGATCAGCCGAGCCGACCAGCACAGCTGGCTTGGCGCTTGGCGTCCGAGATGTGCCTGGGGGATATCCAGTCTGAAGCGCAGGGCGTGATGCGGGCGACAGAAGTGGATTCTCTGGTAAACGGTCACTCGCCCTACGTGAGTTCGCGCTAAGCGTCGAGGTGATGGAGCGTTTCGCTCGCGGTGAGCCGCCCTATCGCGTACACGAGTGCGTGTTCTGGATACCGGCGCTGGAGAGTGAGCCGGTGGCTCCACGATTGTGAGTCCAGTCCTCTCGCGCCTCAGCGCTCGCTCACCTGCATCACCGTGCCCGGCGTGCGCCCGACGATGTCCGGGCTGTACATGGCGTAGGCCTGCATCGGCAGCGCGTAGAACCGGCCGGCCGTCGTAACCCGCGCGCGATAGGTGTAGGTGTAGGTGTGGCCGCCGGGTATCCACGTCGCGAACAACGCCACGCGGTCGTCACGCAGCTCGACGTGCGTCCACACCCAATCCCCGGAGCGCCCCTGGAACTGCTGGCTGGTCGTCGCCAGGCTCGCGTCGATCGGCTCCCATCCGGCAGGCAACGGATCTTCGACTAGCACGTAGGTGCCGCCGTCGTCGAAGCGGACGTTGAGCGTGACGCTGACGACGTCGCCCGGCCGGAGATGGTCCAGCGGCTTGCTGTAGGTCCGGGTGACGTGGACGCCATGATTGTCGATCGGCGCGATGTCGTCCCCGGCGCGGTAATGGCGCAGGCTGACCGACACCCGCAGCGGCGCGCCGGGACCTTCGCCGCGCGCGATCTCGACGACGGGGTCACCTGCGCCGAGATTAGCCAGCGGCACGACCCACTTGCCATGCCGCCCGAGCGTCTGCGGCGTGACGCTCTCCGTCGCCACAACCTGGCCGTTGACGCGCACCGTGTAGGTAAAGTTGCCCTCGCGCTCGAAGGTGCTGACCACGTAATCGGTCAGCGCAGCAAGGCTGAGGCTCGTCTCCTGTGTGGTGTTCCAGCGACCTTCCTGCCGCTGCATCAACAGCCAGCGCGCCGCCGGATCGATGGTGGGGTCTTCGATGAACAGCCGGACCAGGGCGTCGATGGCGATGGCCGTCGAGCGCACGCTGGTGCTCATGCCCCAGTAATCGCGCTGCCGATCCTCCCAGTAGAGCGTGTTTCCTTCCTTCTTCGCCGCGTCGCGCAGCTCCTGCACCAACGTCTCGATGCGCGCGTCAATGGCGCGATCGTTCGTCAGGTACAGCGCCAGCGCCAGGTAGGCCTTGCCATATGGATCGAGCTTGTCGCGCTGCTCGTACAACCGGCCGGTGAGGCCGGGGTTGCCGTGTCCCAGCTCGGCCAGCACGTACAACGCGTAGGCGCGGACGTTCGCCCCGCTCGACACTGCGTCGGCGCCGTGCGTCGGCCCGATCGGCGCGTCGACCGATGTGCGCTGCAGCCAGTTGAGGAGATAGCTCACCGCCGCGTCGCGCACTTTGGCATCGATGGGCCGCCCGCCCAACTCCATTTGATGCAGACCGTACAGTACGTAGGCCGTAATCGCCGGGTTGCTGTCGTCGTCCTTCCACCAGCCCCAGCCACCGTCGTTGTGCTGGTAGCCGTACAGCCGCTGCATGCCCGATTCGATCATGTCGCTCAACTGCTCGCGGAAGTCGGGCCGCGTGTCGATGCCGACCTGCTGGATCAGGCGCATCACGACGACGTCGGGCAGGAAGCTGCTCATCGTCTGCTCCACGCAGCCGTAGGGGAACCCGATCAGATACTCCAGCCCGCTGTCGATGCTGGCCGCCAGCGTCGGCTCGACTTCGATCACCAGCTCGTCGAGATTCCGGTCGACGTCAGGCGGCAGCGCAATCGGGATCGCCTGCGTGCCCGTGATCGACCGGTAGTTGCTGTACGAGACCCGATCGAAGAAAGCGTTGACAGGAAGCGGCAGCCTGACGGCATCGCCGCGCCCGTCGGCAGTGACCGCCTGCAGCCGAACCGTGACCGACAGTGTGCGCGGCACGCTCACGTTCCAGTAAGCGGGCGCCGACCCGTTCGGGCCGATAGTAATCTGCTGCGGCGTGAAGTCGTCTCGCCCCGCAAAGTCGAGGGACACGTTCAGCGTCTCGGTGATGGGTGTGTAATTGTGGACGATGGCGCCGACCTGCGCCTGATCGCCAACCGTGAAGAAACGCGGCAGAACCGGCCGCAGCACAAAGTCCTGCGTGGCGATCACGTCGACCTCCGTCTGGCCGAGCTGCGTGTCGGTGCTGACGGCTTTGGCCCGCATGCGCCACGTCGTCAAATTGTCGGGGAGCGGCACACTCACCGTCGTCTCGCCTGCCGGCCCGGTGCGGACGGCTGCCCGCCAGAATGCAGTGTCGGCGAACAGGTCGCGCTCGGTGACCTCGCCGCCGCCACCGCCGCCTTTGGCTTTCTTGTCGAGGATAGCGGTGAGTCGATCGACGCTCGTCACCAGCGTCAGGCTGTTGTGCACACCCAACCCGCGCTGGCGATAAAAGGCCGTCAAGATGTCGCGGTCTTCGTCGCCGACCAGCGCCAGCACCGCCGCGTCGATCAGGCTGAGCGACACTTCGGCGTCGACCGGCTGGCCGAGGTGATCGGTAACGCGCACGATGTAGAGAGCGGTGTCGCGCGGCGCGTAGCGGGTCTTGTCAGGAATCAGCTCGACGTTGAGTCGCTGCTCGGTCAGCTCGACGTTGAGCGCCGCGTAGCCGATCTTGAAATCGGCGGCGGGGAAATCGGGTGCCTGGCCTTTGATCAAAATCACGCTGACGAACGCATTGGGCGCGTAGTCGGCATGGATCGGCACGTCGATCAGCGCGCTGGTGCTCTTAATGGGCAGCGTCCAGTAGCGCAGCACGCCGCCGCGCTCGACGCTGACCAGCGCGGTGCTGTCGGCGAAGGGCGCCGTGATCAACAGATGAGCGGTCTCGCCGGGTTGGTACGTGCGCTTGTCGGCGATGACGCTGATGCGATCGTCGTTCTGAATGCCCCAGTTGACGTACTCGCCGCCCCACGTCCAGAAGAAAGTTGAGGCGACCGACTCGACGCCGTGCACATCCTTCCCGCGCGCGACAACGCGATAGGAGCCACCTCTCGGCGGCACGACGACGGCGCCCACTTCTCCATTCACGCCGGTGGTGACGACCTGCGTGCTGATCAGCGTATCGCTGGAGGTGCTGTTCCAGTGGTAGGTGCCGTAGCTGTCGCGCACGCGGACAGACTTCCACACGCGATCGTACAGCTCGACGGTCAGCAGCATGCCCGGCAGCCTGTTCTTGCCAGGGTCGGCGGCGACGAGCTGGATTTCGAGAGAGTTGTTGGGCCTGGTGACGTACCAGCGCGGGCGCGCGCCGACGTACAACGCGCTCTTGTGCGCCACGGCGTAGCCGCGCGCACTGGTGACCTGGTGATTGGCGTCGACAACGTCGGCTTCAAAGGTGAGCACCTGACCGCGTTTGGCCTGTGACAGGTCGATGGGCACGGTGAAGGTGAACGTTCCGTTGACGTCGGTCCGGCCGGTTCCATTGGCATAGATGTTTTGCCCGCTATCGGATTCCTCACCCCATAACCAGTAGTATTCGTCGACGTCGCCGAAGCTGTACCAGGCACCAGGCAGCGAGAAGAGATAGTCCTCGCTCGACAGACGCCACTCGACGGCTGCGTTGGGCAGCGGCGCGCCGAAGTAGTAATCGGCCTGCACGACGACGGTGACGGCCTCGCCATGCAGCGGCGTGGTCGTGTTCGGCGTCACGCTCACCTTGAACTCCGGCTTGCGATACTCGGCGACGCGGAAGTTGCCGTAGGCCGGCGGCTCGTCCTCGGCATGGCGGACCTGCACCGAATACGACCCCAACGCGGCTTCCGCGCTCAATGTGAACTCGCCGTACAGCGTGCCGACGTCGGTCAACGGCAGCTCTTCGCGAAAGATCTCGTTGCCCTGCGCGTCCTGGATAACGACGGGCACGCGGCTGAAGGCGGGCAGCCGGTAGCGCCCGTCGTCGTCGGCGCGGACGACGCCTTTGAAGTACACCGTCTGGCCGGGGCGATAGATGGGACGATCGGTATAGAGAAAGACGGTATGCGACGGCTCGCCGTAGTAGTACGGCATGCGGAAGTCGCGCGTGGCGATGCCCTCATCCCATTCGCTTGCCACGAAACCCCACTCGCCCGACTCGGCCTCGGCGACGACGTACAGCGGGCGCCAGCCGTAGGCGCACTCCCACCGGTCGAAGCACTCCGGCAGTTGATCGGTAATGAATACGCCCACCTGGTTGGTCGCGCCGGACGTAACGAGGTGCTTGTCCTGGTCGTACACGGTCAACGAAAGGCCGCTCACGGGTTGTCCCGTTCGCAGATCGGTGGCCCACACAAAGAGCTGTCGCTCGCTGCGCTTGAGCGCCAAATTGAGCGGCGACACAACCAGTACGCGCCAGTCTTCGGAATGGCCGGGCATGCCATCGGTTTCAAGCAAATATGCGCCGGACGGCAGCGGCGATCCATCAGGCAGCGTGACGTCCGTCGTGGCGAAAGCCAGCGCGTTGAGCGGCGCGCTGACCGCTTGTGTCCAGGTGAAGATGGGCGTGCTGGCCGGAAGGATCTTGTTCTCGTCCCAATACCAGTTCGGCCTGAAGGCTGACAGGAAATCCTTGCGAGTAATCGATGAAAGGCGATACGTGATCTGCTCGACGTTGCGAAACTGCGTGTACTGCCGCACCTGGGGGTTCGGGTTGTACGTGCCGTAGACATTGTTCCAATAGCCGCGCGGCCCCACCAGCCACGTCACGGCTTCCTGCGGTCCGGCCTGAAAGACAATGCTGCGATTGCCCGTCAACGGCCGGTTCAGGAAGTCTCTGGCTTCGTCGCCTAGCGCGAGGGTGTATAGAGCAGTCGGGTCGATGTTGTAGACGATGTCGAGACGGGTGTGGCTGGTATCCCATTCGAAGCGCGGCTCGCCCTCGGCGACAGCCGGCTCGATGCGCAGCGCGCGCTCGACCGAGACGCTGTCCATCGGCACGTTGAAGCGCAGCGTCACGCGATCGCCGATAGCGGCTTTCAAGTCGCCGTCGCTCGGGCTCGAGCTGACCAGCTCGGGCTTCGGCGCGATGCGGAAATCATAAGTGAACGGCTGCGCGGAAGGCAGGTCGCCCAGAGGCGTACGGATGCCATTGGCTACCGTGGCCGAGTAGGTCTCGCCTTCCAGCAGCCTGTCCGCCGGTGTGAAGACGAGTGTCTGGTCGTCGACCCAGGCGAGCGTTCCGGAGATGGTCTGCCTGTCCATGCCGCGCATCGCGAAGCGCGACTCGACGCTCGCGGGATCCACCGGGAGATTGAAAGTGAGGGTGACGGCGGTCGACGGCGCGACGAGGTAGCCGTCGGGCGCGTGGTCGGCTACGGCCGGCAGTGTTGTGGTGAAGGTCGTCACGGCGTCGCTGAGCAGCTTTTCACCACCGGGGCCTCTCAGACCGGCGGGCAGGCGCACGGTGTAACGCGTGGCGGGCTGCAACGCGGAAGGCTCGAACTCGTAGCGCCGGCTGCTCAGCCACCGGCCCGCGCCGGTAACCGGTGGAGTGATGAAGATGGGCACCTGACCAGTGGCGGAAAATGGCGCGTTGAATGACAGGCCGATGGCGGTGCCGGTAGGGACGTTGGTTTTCCCAATGGCCGGGTAAAACCCGACATGCAGTTGGCCGGTCGTCGTGAACGCGGCAGTGAAGGGTTCCCGCAATGTCTGCCCCGACTGGCTGCGCACCGAGGCATCGACCGCAATCTGATACTGCGTCGCTTTCTCCAATGGCCGATCCGGTAGGAATACGATCACGCTAAATGGTCCATCTTGGCTCGCCAGCGGAGAATGAGCGGCCGCCGAGACGAGCGGCGACTGGAGCGTCGACGGCGGTTCGTAATGTGTGGCGACGAAGCGTCCCGAAACGGCTGGCCTGATGTGAAACGCCGCCGCGATCGAGTCTGCATCCATGCGCTGATCGAATGTGAGCGAGATGGGCGCATTAATCGGCGCGTCGTCAATCACGCCCGGCGACCATTCAATCACGCGCACACTGGACGCAGTGGCGCAGCGGCTTAACGTCAGTATAACCAGCGCGGTGACCGCGAGGGCTGTGCCGATGCGGACGATGCGTGCAGTTCGGTAGGACATTGCAGCACTCCTCAATGAGACTCACTGCTCTTCCACAACGACGGTGACCGGATCGCTGACCGAGCGCCGGCCCTGCCGATCGACGGCGATGGCGACGAGGCGATGTTTACCTTCGGCCAGTGACCACCAGACGCGAAACGGCGCGGCGCTGAGACTCGCCCAGGTCCTGCCATCCACCCGGAACTCGACGTGATCGACTTGTGCTTCGTCGCGAACGAGAGCGGAGACTTCGA
>DASSFZ010000280.1:0-4246 GCA_035693785.1 Anaerolineae bacterium
TGCACAACAATGAGATCTGTAATGAGACGCACGGCGTGGGAGGAATCTCCCTCGTGGACGTTACGAATCCCCGAAGGCCGGCGATCCTGGCGGAGGGAGTAGGGGATTTCACCGATGACGGGGTGACCAGCGCCGTCGCTAACCAGGTTCATAGCGCCTTCGCCTGGGACGCCGGAGAACGGGCGTACGTGATCCTCGTCGACGACGAAGAGGCTCTCGACGTGGACATCATGGACATCACCGACCCGCGCACCCCGGTGCTCCTCAAAGAGACCGGGCTGCCGGACTGGGGGGCTGCACAGAATGCGCAGTCGGATGGGACGGGCGCGTTCGCCGCATCTTTCTTCCACGACTTGCAAGTGCGGCAGTTTGGCGCGCAATGGCTGGCGCTCCTATCCTACTGGGATGCGGGGTGGGTCATCCTCGACGTCACCGACCCGGCCAATCCGGTTTTCGTCGACGATACCGACTACTTCCCCGTCGACCCAGTCACGGGGTTCCGCCCGGCCGAAGGTAATGCCCACCAGGCGTGGTGGAGCGCGGACGGACAGTTCTTCATCGGAACCGACGAGGACTTCGACGCGTTCCGCGTGTTCACAGAGATCACATCTGGCCCGTTCCGACGCGAGACGTTCAACGCGACGCAGGGGAGCAACGTCCCGCAGATCACCGACGAGACCTCTCTGGTAGGTCCCACCGTGTTTGTCGGGCGGGCGTGCAACGCCCGAGGCCCCGGCGCAGTTCCGGTGCCGCCGGCGCCATCGCCTGATGCCATCGCCATCGTCGAGCGTGGCGTGTGCACGTTTACCGAGAAGGCTGGCAACGTCTCGGCTGCCGGATATGCCGGCGGGATCGTCTTCAACAGTGAGACAGGCGACCCGCCCTGCGATGCGCTGGTATCCATGCTCGTTGCCGGTGATATCCCGTTCCTGTTCGTGGCCCGCTCGACCGGGTTCAAGATCCTGGGCATCGAGGGCTACGACCCGGCCAACTGCCCCGGCGGCTCGAATCCGGCTCTGCCAACCGTCGGCGCGAGTGGGTCGGACGTGAGCATCACAGGGCAGTTCGACGGGTGGGGCTACGCCCACCTCTTCGACGCCGGGACGCTTCGCGAAGTGGACACCTTCACGATCCCGGAGACGTTCGCCCGACCCTTCGCGACCGGATTCGGCGATCTGAGTGTCCATGAGGTAGAGACCGACGACACCCTGAACCTCGCCTACTTCTCCTGGTACGCGGGCGGATTCCGCGTGGCGCGCTTCAGCCGCGATGGGATCGAGGAGGTCGGTCACTACATCGACGCAAACGGGAACAACTTCTGGGGCATCGACCCGCACATCGACCCCAGGGACGGCAGCACGATCGTCCTCGCCAGTGACCGAGACAGCGGCCTGTGGATTTTCCGGTACACAGGACCGTGAGCCAGACGAGTACGTGAAATGCGGAGGAGCTGGCCGTTGCCAGTTCCTCCGCACTGCGCCGCAGTACCAAAGGGTATGCACATGCGTCAGAAAATTTCGGTGATACATATCGCGCTCATGCTCTTCGGCCTGCTCATCGTAGTGCTCCTCCTGTCAGGGGCAGTGGATGCTCGGGAACCTGAATCGAGGCAGATATCGGAAGTGGAAGCCGGGGAAGCGCCAGGCGGCCAAGGGGTGCCGCGTCGCCACGTGCTCGGCGACGGCGTTCCCGACACCCCGCTTGAGGTGGACATGCTACACAAGCAGCAGGATGGCCTTACAGAGTAAGGTGGAAGGGGGTGATACCGACCAAAACATCATACTGAAACGCACGCTTGATTCAGTATCAAAAGCCAAAGGGGTATTACAAGCCAAGGGAGGAACAAGCCATGCAACACATGATGACCGATCGAAAGGCGAAACGCGCGTTCGTCAGCATATTGCTGCTAATGGCGCTCATCCTGACCGCTGTTGGCGTCGTGCTCGCCGACCAGATCGGGGAGCGTCACGTGGTTGGCGACGGCGTAATCGACACGCCACTCGAGGCTGATGAACTTCACCACGGCGAAGGCATCACCGACGGCGACGACGCCGGGCAGCAGCACGGCGCGCCGGGGGGACACCTTCCCGCTTCGAGCCTGAACGTCGAGCTCGTCGGGCAGTTGACCGTTAGCGACGCCGTGCCGGGCCTGATCCCAGACGTGGGGGTCTTGGGGAACTTCGCCTACCTGGGGCAGTTCTCGCCCGGATGTGTGTCAGATGGAGGAGGCGGCGTCTATATCATCGACATCTCGAATCCGGCAAGCCCGACCCAGGTCGGGTTCATCCCCACCCCCGGTACATTCGTCGGCGAGGGCGTGCAGGCCATCAAGGTCAACACGCCGGCGTTCAAGGGTGATCTCTTGGTGGTGAACGGCGAATCCTGCGGGACGATCCCGAACCGGGTCGGCGGGTTCTCCTTGTACGACGTGACCAACCCCGCAAGCCCGGTGACGCTCGTCGAGAACGCGGGCGACGTCCGCACCGTGGGCGGGGTGAGCCGAGCCAACCAGATCCACAGCGCCTTCGCCTGGCAGCAAGGGCAGCAGGCTTACGTCGTGATCGTGGACGACGAGGAGCTTTCAGACGTGGACATCTTCGATATCACCGACCCGCGCAACCCGGTGTTCATCGCCGAGGTCGGCCTGCCGAACTGGCCTGACGCTCAGGATGCTCAGTCGGCCGGGATAGGCTCGTTCGCTGCCAGCTTCTTCCACGACGTCGTGGTCAAGAAGGTCAGTGGGTACTGGCTGATGCTCTTGTCCTACTGGGATGCGGGGTGGGTCATTCTGAACGTGGACGACCCGGCCAACCCGGTGTTCGTCAACGACTCCACCTACAGCGACCCTGATCCGGAGACAGGGTTCAGCCCGGCCGAGGGGAACGCACATCAGGCCGAGTGGAGCCATAACAACATGTTCATCATCGGCACGGATGAGGACTTCAGCCATAGCCGAATTATGTCCTTCACCAGCAGCGCGTTCTCCGGATCCCGCGCGGCCAATGAGGGTTCCTTTACCGTCGCGATCGCCAGTTTCCCCGGCAGCCAGATGACCGGTGAGGTCGTTCATATTGGTCGCGGATGCCCGCCGGGCACACCGGCGGTGCCGGGTGGTGACCCGTACCTCGCCGATCCCACTGGCAAGATCGCGCTTATCCAACGCGGCGCGTGTCGCTTTGACAACAAGATCGCCTGGGCGCAGCTTAATGGCGCGGTGGGCGCGATCGTCTACAACTTTCCCGGTGCTGCGATATTCACTATGGGTGGCAACAATCCGGTAGCCGCCACTATAGATGGCTCGCCAGCGGTGTTCGGCACTGTGATCACCATCCCTGCCGTCTCCGTCGAGCGAAGCACGGGAGAGCTGCTTCGCGACGGCGCGCCTCCCGTCACCGCCGCGGCCACGGCTGAGTTCAACGGCTGGGGCTATGTGCACCTCTTAGACGCGCAAACGCTGGCAGAGATCGACACCTATGCCATCCCAGAGGGTCTCAGTCCCGCAAATCTCCGAACCACTGCCAATCCGTTCGGCTTCGGCAATCTGACCGTCCATGAGGTTGCCACAGACATCGAGAGCAACCTGGCCTACTTCTCCTACTACGCCGGAGGCTTCCGGGTGGCCACGTTCGGACCAAACGGCATACAGGAAGACGGCCACTTCATCGCTCAGGGCGGCAACGACTTCTGGGGTGTCCAGGTCTTCCGGCTCCCCGCCGATCCCAACGAGACGACTTACGTGGCGGCGAGTGACCGGGACAGCGGGCTGTGGATCTTCAGATACACCGGCCCCACGCCGTAGTCCAGGGCTAACCCATCTGTCTCTTGAATGGCCCTGGCGCATGCCAGGGCCACGGTCTTGGTGCGCCCAGCATGGGCGTTGGCTAGAGGGTGAAAGACCCTTACGGAGGTTGATTGCACCAAATGCGGCAAGGATGCAGGGACAGTCCACCGCAGCAGGTGAGGGGGTCTGGGAGCAGATAGTGCGCTGTGCTTCTGGCGCTCAGTCCTGCATAAGACTGGCCGGGGCACGGCTACTGAATCTAAGCAAACAAGGGAGGAACTCATGTATCTGCGGGGCACATCCAATCGCAAGGCCGGCCCGGTGGCATGGGCCGCTAATCGAAAGCGCGCATGGCTGCCAACGATAGGGCTTTTGCTCTTGGCCCTCGTTGTTGCGCCGGTCGGCGCCACGACGTTGGTAGCCACGGTCGCAGACGCCGTCAGCACATTCACGTACACGCAGAAC
>DASSFZ010000281.1:0-3285 GCA_035693785.1 Anaerolineae bacterium
CAGCTTCGCCTCGCGCCAGCGGCGCAGCAGGTCGTCGATATCCATATTCGGCACAGCGTGCGCGTCCGAGGAATCAGGGGGCAGCCAGGCGTTGCGCTCGGCGCAGATATCTTTCACTTCGGCGAGCATCGGCACGCCTTCCAGATGAGACGGCTTCAGTCCCTCGAACGGCGTGCGCACGCCGGATTCGACCATCGCCTGTCCCAGCGCGATCAGCCAGTCGCGGCCCAGGCCTTCAAGCTCGTCGACCAATCGAAAGCGATCCGGCGCGTAGACTGTTTCAAGCTCGGCCATTTCGCGGACGACGCTCTCGATCGAGCGAACACGAAAGTGCGGGCCGGTCGCCGAATGAGCGCAATGGTCACAGCCGAGCGGGCATCCGCGCGACGCGGCGATCGTCAGCGACGAGTAGCCGTGCGCCGACTTCCACGCGTCCAGGTAGCGCGGCACGTCGATCAGGTCGCGAGCGGGAAAGGGAAGAGAATCGAGATTGGAGATTGGGGAACGCGCTGGCGTTCGGTTAATCGGGCCAACGTCATCTCGGTAAGCGATTCCGGCAATCGATGATACGGGGCGGTTGGACTTCAGCGCGTCGAGGACTTCGAGCAGCGTCTCGTCGCCCTCGCCGGTGATGACGAAGTCGAAGGCCTCACCCCCTGGACTCCTCTCCTGAGAGGACAGGGGGAGCAGGTACTTTTCGGGATACGAAGTCGGATCGGGGCCGCCGGCGATCGTGACTGCGCCGCGCGATCGGGCCACGGACGCCAGTCGCAGCGCAGTTGGGCGCAGCGTGATCAGGCTGGCGAAGCACACGACGTCGGGGCGATGCCTGTCCAGCACCGCGACGAAGTCCGCGTCGCCTTCGGCGAATGTCCCATCGAAGACGGCGACGCCGTGTCCGGCCCGGCGCCCGCCGGCCGCCAGAGCCAGCAGCCCGAGCGGCGGATACAGTGTCATCCACCGCTGCTCGAGCGCGCTTTCATTCAGGAAGAAAGGATAGACGAATAAGACGTTCATAGCCAAAGCAATGTTGGAACGGCAGTTGCACTGCCGTTCCCAGCCGCCGCAGTCCAACTGCGGCGAGAACTGCGGAAATAGGCTATAGCCAGAGCTCGCGCCGCCCGCTGCCCGATGCGGGCGCCGAGACGGGGGGCGTCCACCGTCGCCGGTTCCTGCCGACGACCAGGCCGTAGCGCGCGATCGATCGATACGGATCGCGCGTCGAAGCCGCTTCCTCGAGCGCGACGAGGTCGGCGTACGCCGTCTCGTCCGTCTGCCACTGCCCGTCGGCGAGATAGTCGGCGAAGATGCGCACGCCGTACTCGGCGATCGGCTCGACGCCTGCCGCGCTCAGCATCGTGTGCGCCTCGTCCTGGCTGAACGTGCGGCGCGGCACGCCGAACAGGTCGGCCTGCGAGGCAGCGCCGTCGAACGCGCGGCGCGCTTCGCTGAATTGCGCTTTCGTCAACGCCATGCGCAGCGCGTCCGCATAGCGGTTGACGTATTCCAGCGACAACAGGCCACCCGTTTTCAGCACGTGGCAGAGCTGCTGGATCGTCACAGCCGGATCGTGCACGTATTCGACGAGCGTGTGGCACACGACGACGTCGAAAAAAGCTGGCGAGAACAGACGATCCACCGCTTCAACCGGCCCGGCGTGATACTCGATCGGGTCGCCCGGGCGAGCGCGCGAGCGCGCAATGTCGAGCATCGCCGGCGCGGCGTCGAGCAAATGCACGCGAAAGCCGCGCCGCGCCAGTGCGATCGCCAGCCCGCCCGTCCCGCCGCCTGCGTCGAGGACGAGCGGCGCGCGAGCCGGGTCGGGCAGGTGGCGGCTGAGATAGCGCAGCGTCAGCTCTTCGCGCAGGCGGCCCATCGGCGTGCGCGTGTAATCGTCCCACGCCTGGGCCTTCGAGTCGAAAGCCTTGCGAAGGTCGTCAGCATCCATTGATCGTCCCCAGCACGCGGCGTGTATTCGGCGCGACGTGGTCGGGCAGGCGCTGCAGCTCGCGCCGCAGTCGAGCCAGGTCGTCGACCGTGTCGACATCGAGGATCGGCGCGACGAGGTCGACGCTCAGCCCGAGATCGCGGGCGCGCGCCATCGTGCGCGCGGCGACTTCCGGCGTGCTCCACGGGATGTCGTCGGCGAACAATTCCGAGTGGCGCGCCTTCACGCCGATGAAATAGTATCCCCCGTCGTCGCCCGGGCTTAACACGAGATCCACAGTCCGCAGGCGGTCGAATGCCTGGGCGATCAGGATGGGCGCTACCGTCGGGCTGTCACTCGACACTGCGCCAACCATTGCATGACCGCGCTCCAGCAGCGCAGCCAGCACGTGATCCAGGCAGCGCCCGATCGTCCCGCACTCGACGGGGAGCATCAGCGTGCTGCGCGGCGCGATCGACTCGAAGTAGCCGACATCGCTGGGCGGCGTGACGGCGATCGCCAGTTGCAAGTTGGGCACTTGCGACGCCGTCCGGATCACGTCCGCGACGAACGCTTCGTACAGGTCGGTCGCTTGCGCGGGTGTGAGCGGCGGGCACAGGCGCGTCTTGGTGAAACCGTCACGCGGGCGCTTTGCCATGATCGCCAGCGCAGGCTGATCAGGACGAGAAGGCATAGCGCAGCGTAGTTCCCAGGATGAAATAGGCGGCGAGAAGCGTGCCCCTGACCGTCCCGCTGATCTTCGAGCGCCCGCCGGCGCGCGGACGGTAACGCACCGGGATTTCGACGACGCGATAGCCCTGGCGGATCGCCTTGACGATCATCTCCGTCGGCCAGCCGTACGTCATCTCGCGCATGTCGAGCGCGTGGAGGACGTACGCGCGCACACAGCGGAACGGCGACAGGTCGGTGAGCGGGACGCCATACAGCCGCCGGATCAGGAACCCAGCCAGCCGGTTCCCGAAGCGTTGATGGGGCGGCATCGCGCCGCGCGCAATTGATCCTGCCAGCCGCGAACCCAGAACCAGGTCGGCCCGGTCCGAGCGAACCGGCTCGACCAGCGCCGGCAGATCGGCGGGCGCGTCGCTGCCGTCCGCGTCGAGGAAGACGATTGCATCGGCATCCGGCGCAGCCGCCGCACCCGTGGCGCAGGCCAGCCCGTAGCCGCGCTTTGGCTGGACGACGACGCGCGCACCGTGCCGTCGAGCGACCTCCGGCGTCCCATCGGTCGATCCGCCGTCGACGACGATGGCATCGTCGATCCAGCCAGTGGGCATCTCACATAAGACTTTGGCCAGTCCAACGGCTTCGTTCAAGGCGGGGATGATGGCGACGGTCTT
>DASSFZ010000282.1:0-2640 GCA_035693785.1 Anaerolineae bacterium
AGCCCGCCGGCTTGTGGCCGGCAGGCCATGGTTCAGATCACCATCCGTCGACGGGTGTGTGTTTCGGCTTGCAATATTGACCCCCTAAGCCGGGGGATCGGCGTCCAAAATTGACCCCCTGAAGGTTGGCCTGATGCGCTGCTCGCTGTGATTCGAAGCGAGCAGCGAGGGGGGAATGCTGACAGTGGAGACGATTGGCCGGATTCGGCGCGAACGATTCGTCAAGGG
The DNA here is from genome assembly GCA_035693785.1 of Anaerolineae bacterium. Lineage (GTDB taxonomy): Bacteria > Chloroflexota > Anaerolineae > Fen-1058 > Fen-1058 > DASSFZ01. Next base: position 229 of record DASSFZ010000282.1, read on the forward strand.
CAAGACAATCCGGGAGATCGCGCGGGACCTGAAGGTCTCCCGTAACACCGTTCGCAAGGTGCTGCGATCGGGCGAGACGTCGTTCGAATACGAACGGAACGTGCAGCCGCGGCCGAAGCTCGGACGATGGACAGTGGAGCTCGACGAGCTGTTGTCGGGCAATGCGGCCAAGCCGGCCCGTGAGCAGCTGACGCTGATCCGGATCTTCGAGGAACTGCGCAGGCGCGGCTACGACGGCGGCTACGATGCGGTGCGTCGTTACGCCAGGCGGTGGGCCAAGGATCGCGGGCAAGCGACGGCTGCGGCCTATATCCCGCTGAGCTTCGCTCCGGGCGAGGCTTACCAGTTTGACTGGAGCCACGAAGTCGTCCTGCTGAGCGGGGTGACGGTGATCGTGAAGGTCGCACACGTCCGGCTTTGCCACAGCCGAATGCTGTTCGTGCGGGCCTACCCGCGCGAAACGCAGGAGATGGTGTTCGACGCCCACGACCGGGCCTTTGCCCTGTTCAAGGGGACCTGCGGCCGCGGCATCTACGACAACATGAAGACGGCAGTGGAGACGGTCTTCGTCGGCAAGGGCCGCGTCTACAATCGCCGCTTCCTGCAGATGTGCAGTCACTACCTGGTTGATCCGGTCGCCTGCACACCGGCCTCGGGCTGGGAGAAGGGGCAGGTCGAGAACCAGGTCGGGCTCGTCCGCGAGCGGTTCTTCACGCCGCGGCTGCGGTTCAACAGCTACGACGAGCTGAACGCCTGGCTGACCGACAAATGCATCGCCTACGCCAAGGCGCATCGCCATCCGGAACTGACCGAGCAGACGATCTGGCAGGTGTTCGAGGCGGAGCGGCCGAAACTGGTTCCTTACGCCGGCCGGTTCGATGGCTTCCACGCGGTGCCGGCATCGGTCTCCAAGACCTGTTTGGTGCGCTTCGATAACAACAAATACTCGGTGGCGGCCAGCGCGGTCGGGCGCCCGGTCGAAGTCCATGCTTATGCGCACCGCATCGTGATCCGCCAGGACGGGCGGATCGTCGGCGAGCATCCCCGCTCATTCGGCCGCGGGGAGACAATCTACGACCCCTGGCATTACGTGCCGGTGCTTGCCCGCAAGCCCGGTGCCTTGCGCAACGGCGCACCCTTCAAGGACTGGGTGCTGCCGGCCGCAATGGAACGCGTGCGGCGCAAGCTCGCTGGCGCCGATGATGGCAATCGTCAGATGGTCGACATCCTCACCGCGGTGCTCACCGACGGCCTGCCAGCGGTCGAGGCCGCCTGCGCCGAAGCGATCGCCCAGGGCGTCCACTCCGCCGATGTCGTCCTCAACATTCTGGCCCGCCAGCGCAATCCCGCCCCCCCGGCCACGATCCTTACGCCTGCCGTGCTGACGCTACGTCACGCGCCCATCGCCGACTGCGCCCGTTACGACAACCTCAGGAGAACCATCTGATGGAACGATCCCAGCTCTTCGACCTCATGGGCGAGCTCCAGCTCTTTGGCATGAAGGCCGCCTTCGACGAGATCATGGTCACCGCCGTCAAACGACAGCATGAGCCGCAACGGATCATCGGCGATCTGCTCACCGCCGAGATCAGCGAGAAGCAGGCACGCTCAATCAAGTATCAGCTCACCATCGCCAAGCTGCCGCTCGCCAAGGACCTCGACGACTTCCAGTTCGAGGGCACGCCAATCAACGAGACCCTCGTGCGCGATCTCGCCGGCGGCGGATTCCTCGCCCAGCAGCGCAATGCCGTGTTGGTCGGCGGCACCGGCACCGGCAAGACCCATCTGGCCATTGCCATCGCCAGAAGCTGCATCCGTGGCGGCGTCCGCGGCCGCTTCTACAACGTGGTCGATCTCGTCAACCGGCTCGAGACCGAGGCCCGCAACGCCCGCCACGGTCGGCTCGCCGATCACCTGACCCGCATGGACTTCGTCATCCTCGATGAACTCGGCTACCTGCCCTTCGCCCAGTCCGGCGGCCAGCTCCTGTTCCACCTCATCAGCCGGCTCTACGAGCGGACGTCAATCATCGTCACCACCAACCTCGCATTCGGTGAATGGCCGAGCGTCTTCACCGATGCCAAGATGACCACTGCTCTGCTCGATCGCCTGACCCATCACTGCGATATCATCGAAACCGGAAACGACAGCTGGCGCTTCAAGAGCCGAGCTGACGATCACCCCACAACCCGCGCTCGCGCCGTCTCCGCAACCCCGACCAGCTCCGACGGCGCGAGCGCTACCGCCAAAACCCGTCGCTCAAAAGGGTCAAAATTGGACGCCGATCGGGGGTCAAATTTGGAAGCCGATTGACAGATTCGGCGCAGTTCGTGAACGACCGTTTCGCGGGCGCGTTCCCCGGCGGCCATCGCGACCAGCGCGGCGCCGATCTCGACCAGGCCGTCGCGCGGG
>DASSFZ010000283.1:0-23182 GCA_035693785.1 Anaerolineae bacterium
GCCACCTATGGCGCGATCACGACCGCCGCGCGCACGTTTCTAGTTCAGGGGCCAGCGAGTGAGCGCGTGTACCTGCCGGCCGTGATGAAGAACTACCCGCCATCTACACCTTCCAACTGGGTCACTATCATCAGCGAGAACTTCGAGGGTTCATTCCCCGGCCAGTGGAATGTCTTCGATAACGACGGCGCGACCAATGGAGAGTACTACTGGGCCAAGCGAAATTGCCGGGCGGACACGGGCAGCTACAGCGGTTGGGCAGTGGGAGGCGGAACGAACGGCGCGGCGCTTGCCTGCGGCAACAGCTACCCGAGCAACTCCGACTCGTGGATGGAGTACGGGCCGTTCAGTCTGGTCGACGCATCGGCGGCGGAGCTTAACTTCCGGCTCTGGATGAACAGCGAATCGGGCTTCGACCGCGTCTGCCGGGCCGCTTCCGTGAACGACCTGGACTTCTACGGCACGTGCACGTCGGGCAACTCTGCAGGTTGGATAGATCGAACGCTCGACCTGAGCAACGTTCCCACGCTGGGGAACCTGCTCGGCCAGCCGAACGTCTGGATCGCCCTTATCTTCGAGAGCGATAGTAGCGTCACCTTCTCCGAAGGTGGCTATGTGGACAACATTGTGCTTCGCAAGTGCATCAGTGGGACTTGCACCGGTCTGGATGCGTTCACACCCGCATCGGAGCCTGACCGCCTGATGGAGTTCCAGACGGTCAGAACCCGACCCAGGTAAGTGTTCCCCGCACTGACTGAACAAATCTCGCAAACACGCCATCGGCAAGGCCCCGATCGATCCGATCGGGGCGTTTTGCTTTCCGCCGTACGCGACTTATAATCGGCGCATCACCTCCAGGGGGAATCCATGTCCGTCTCACCCATCGACATCGTCGAAGCCGTCACGCCGCAGCAGCGCGACGAATTCATCTTTTTCCAGTGGGTGCCCTACAAAGGCAACCCCTACTGGGTGCCGCCGCTCATCAGCGAGCGGCGCGTCTTTCTTGACAAGACCAAACACCCCTTCCACAAGCACAGCGAGGTCGCGTTGTTCCTGGCGAAGCGCGCCGGGCAGACCGTCGGCACCATCGCCGCGATCGTCAACAATCGCCACAACGAGACGCACGGCGAGAACATTGGCTTCTTCGGGTTGTTCGAGTGCGTCGAGGATTACGCCGTCGCCGAGCGGCTGCTCGCGACGGCGTGCGACTGGGTGAAGGCGCGCGGCAAGACCTCCATCCGCGGCCCGGCCAGCTATTCGGTCAACGACGAGATCGGCTTGCTCGTGGACAGTTTCGATAAGCCGCCGTGCATCTTGATGCCCTACAACCCGCCCACCTACAAGGACTTCATCGAGCGCTTCGGTTTCGTTAAGGCCATGGACCTGCTCCAGCTATTCCTCGACGTGGGCAAGTTGAAGGATGCCGAGAGGGCGATGGACCCGCGCCTGGTGCGTCTGACGAAAAAGATTCAGCAACGCAAGAAGATCACCTTGCGCCCGGCAGATCTCAGGCGCTTCAACGAGGAAGTGCAGATTATGAAGTCGCTGTATGCGCAGGCATGGGAGAAGAACTGGGGAAACGTGCCCATGACCGAAGCCGAGATCGACTACCTGAGTCACAATCTCAGGCAGTTCGTTGACCCCGACCTGATTTTGATCGCTGAAGGGGACGGTGTGCCGGTCGGTCTGGCGCTGTGCCTGCCGGATATGAATATCCCATTGCGCAAGGCCTATCCCCGGCCTGGCGTGCCGGAGTGGTGGACGCTGATCAAGCTCTTCTATCACTGGAAAGTGCGCAAGGAGATCGACACGGTGCGAGTGGTGTTACTCGGTGTGCTGGAAGACTATCGGAAGCAGGGGATCGAAGCGATGCTCTACATGGAGGTCGCGCGCCGGGCGCTGCCCAAGGGGATTCACAAAGCGGAAGGCGGCTGGATCTTAGAAATAAATGATCTCATGCTGAAGGGCGCAATGTCCGTAGGCTGCGAAGTTTTCAAGCGATACCGCGTTTACGAGATGGCTCTCTTCCCATCCCCTTGACCTGTGCGAGACATCTCCAGATGCCGAGGTCGTGGCGAGAGCTATTGCCCTCCGCTCGCCGGCCACTGTGGCGGAGGCGGCTCGCGGGCCGACAAACTTGCCGCAACGGGCCGCTGCCGCAACGGATCGCGGATCAACAAAGCCACCAGGAGCGCGCCGAGCCACAGCACGACCGTGTTGAGATAGAAAGGCGCGCTCGGCGAAACATTCGCGTAGAGCTGTGTGCCGACCAGCGGCCCCACGACCTGCCCCAGGCTCAAGGCCAGCGTATAAATGCCGAAGGCCGTGCCGCGCTTGTCTCCGCCGCTCATGTCGGCGACGAGTGCCTGCTCGGCGGGCGTGGCCGCCGAGAAAGCCGCCGCCTCGCTGGCCCATAGCCCGACCAGCGGCACCATCGTCCACGTACCCAGCATGGGCACGAGACCGGGCAGGCTGGGCAGAATCGCGCTCGACGTGCCGCTGGTCACCAACCCGACGGCGATCGGCAGCTTGCGACCCACTCGATCGGCCACCCTGCCCAGGCGCGACTGCAGGAAACCGAAGATCAGCGCCGACGGCAAATACGCCAGTGCGATGATCATCAGATTCGTCGTGAAATGGTCTTGCACGTAGATCAGCAGAATAGGCTCCAGGCCGCGCAGCGCCGTGGAGGTCAGGAACACGATCACGGCCAGGACAATCAGTTGCATGGAAATCACCGAGCCGTCGCTTTTGATCTGCGTCGCCCGCCGCACGTACGTTTCAGGCAGGTAGCGGAAGGCAATGTAGAAGGCTATCGCAGCGAGCGCCGCATACAGGACGAATATCGCCGTCCAGCCCACGGCGTCGATCTGGAACGCAAAACTGAAGGGGTTGAACGAGAACCGCGCGAAGAAGGGCACGGCGACGAGCACGCCATACAGCCCGCCGCGCGCCAGCATCTCCTCGACCGCGCCGAACATGTTGCCGCGCCCGCCGCGCGCCGCCAGGTCGGCGGTCATGGCGTAGGCCGAGAGCCAAATCATGCCCGCGGCGATGCCCTGCATCACGCGTCCCCAGAACAGCCAGTCGAACGAGCTGCCTACAGCGAAGAACGCACTGGCCATCACCTGTACGGCCAGGCCGGCGAGGAAGAAATTGCGGCGCCCGTACCGATCCATCGCCCAGCCCGCGACCGGCCGCATGATCAACGTCATCAAAGCGTAGACGCTGAACAGCTCTCCCACCCGTACGGCGTTGAGTTTGAGCACCTGCGGTCCGAATATCGGAATCGCAAACGTCAGCACGCCGATCGGAAACGATGACAGAAACAAGGCGCGGCGCATGACGTTGAGCGAGCGTGTGGTATCGATCGCTTCGGGTTGAAGCATCCAATTCTCCCGCACGGCCGGGGCGTGATCCGTCAACATCACACGGGGAGGTAAAACCTCCCCGTGCCAGCGCCATTATAACACACCAACTCCCCGGCGCAACGTGACCTGAGAGGCATTCTTCGGAACGTGCCCCGATCACTCGCCGATGTCGGAGCCGCTGGAGTTCTCCAGGCGCCCGCTACGCCCTCGCCCTAGCCGAGCAGCGCGTCGACCCGCTTCGGATCGGACTTGTTCCTGGACACCGTTCGCTTCAGGTATGGGCAGCGACCTCATAATGCAAGCACGAACAGCAGGTCGTTGACATTCGTGCCGGTCGGGCCGGTGACGATCAACCCTCCACAAGCGGCGTCTCCGGCCGCGGACAGTGCGTTAAAAAATCCGTGTGAATCGTTCTCCGCCAGGCGCCTGCCCGCGTCGATTCCCGCCCGTCGCGCGCAGGCCATTGTACCACCGTTGACGATCGCGCCGGCGGCGCCGGTTGGACCGTCGGCTCCGTCGGTCGCCAACGTGACGACCCACACATCGTCCAGTCCGTCGATGCCAATGGCTGCCGACAGCGCCAGCTCCTGGTTGCGTCCGCCCACACCGCTGCCACGTACAGTGACGGTCGTCTCGCCGCCGGCAATGAGTGCAGCAGGCCGCGCAACCGGACGATCGCTCGTGACGATCTCTCGCGCAATAGCAGAGGCGACTCTGCCCACTTCACGTGCTTCACCCTCAAGGAATGTAGATAATAGCATGGTATTGAGTCCGCGCGAATGGAGAAACTGCTGCGCAGCCTCGGCCGCCGCGCGATTGCTGCCGACGATCACGTTGCGCACGCGCTCGAACGCCGGGTCGCCCGGCTTGGGCGTATCGGGCACATCGCCGCGCAGACCGGCCTGCAGATGGGCGCGCACCGAAGCGGGGATAACGCCTGCCAATCGATATTGCTCGACCACGCGCCACGCATCCTGAAACGTAGACGGATCCGGCGCAGTCGGGCCAGAGGCGATGACCGAGAGATCATCGCCGACGACGTCGCTGAGTAAGAGCGCAATTGCGTCTGCGCCCTGGCTCATCCTGGCCAGTCCCCCACCCTTGAACCAATCCACGTGCTTGCGCACCGCGTTCAACTCGTGTATCGTCGCGCCGGAGCGCAAGAGCATATCCGTCGTCGCCTGCAGGTCGGCCAGCGGCACGCCTTCGATCGGCAGCGTGACCAGCGCCGAGCCGCCGCCCGATATGGCGCACAGCAGCACGTCGCGGCTCGTCGCAGCGCGCAGTATCGTTTCGATCGTGCGTGCACCGGCGATCGAGCGCTCATCCGGCACCGGATGCCCGCCTTCCACCACCTGCACCGCCAGCGGCGGCTCAAAGCCCGCCGCGTGGCCGTACTTGGTGACGACGACGCCTGCCGACAGATCGTCGCCGAGCAGATCGATCAGCGCATCGGCCATCGGCACGGCGGCTTTTCCGATCGAGACGAGTAAAACCCGATCGGCGGCGCGCAGATCGATGGCGCGATCGGCGATCATCAGCATGTGCCCCACACGCTGCACACGCCGGAAGATCGCTTCTCGCGGATCGACGGCGCTCAGCGCCACGCGGATCGCTTCGTCGATGAGTTGCCGCTGAGCTGCCAGGCTGTGGCGCAGAGGGACGGGATCGACCGAAAGCGTCATCGTGCTTTAGAGTTACACTTTCGCCTCATCCACGAACAGCGGCAGATGTCCCAGCGCGATAATGTCCTTCCACTTGGCGCGCTCGCCTTCTGTGAACACCGCCATTGTCGCGATGATCTGTCCACTCGCCTTTTCGAGGATCAGGCGCATACCCTGCAGCGTGCTGCCGGTGCTGATCACGTCGTCGACCAGCACGATCTTCCTGCCGTCGACGAGCGCCCGATCCTTCTCGTCGAGGTAGAGCGTCTGCGGCTGGCCGGTAGTGATGCTGAGCGTCTCGGCGCTGACGGCGACGCCCATGTACGGCTTGTACGACTTGCGCAGCACGACGTAGGGCAGCCCGCTCTCGACCGACAGCGCGTGCAACAGAGGGATGCTCTTGGCCTCGGCGGTCACGAGCGTTTGGGCGTCCTTGGGAAGCCGCCTGGCGAGCGCCTTCGCCGCGGCCAGCACGATCTCCGTATCGCCCAGCATGTTGAAAATGGCGATGCGCACGCCGGGCGCGACCTCAAACAGGGGCAAATCGCGTGTCAGCCCGGCGATCTTCACGGTATGGACCTGTCGCTTGCTCATGCATGCCTCCGTGCGTGCGACGTGGTAGAATCGTATATGCTTTCCACCAAGTCACTAAGGTTTCCGTGTGATTTCGCCCGACGGGATGAGAGGTATGACAATGGAAGAAAATGCTCTCAATGAACTCCTGGCCTTTTTCAAGGCGCTGGTCGATCCCGATCGGCTCGCGATCGCCGGCCGGCTGGCTAGATCGAGCGCGACGGTCGAAACGCTGGCGACAGAGCTGGACATGCCGCGCATCGACGTGCAGCGCCACCTCGATCGCCTGGTCGAAGCCGGACTCGTGGCCGCCAGCGGCGGCGTCTACACGCTCGACCACCACGCGCTGCACGCGCAGGCGAAGCGTGTCCTGTCCTCCGGCGCGCCAGCCTCTCCCCCAGCCACCTCGCTCGAAAAAGTGCTGGCCGACTATCTTCGCCCGGATGGATCGCTCAAAGAGATTCCGAGCCAACTGAAGAAGAGGATGATCGTGTACGAGCACATCGCGTCGCATTTCGAGATCGGGCGGCACTACACGGAGAAGGAAGTCAACGAGCTGCTCCGGCGCTTCCATCCCGACGTCGTCTCCATGCGGCGCGACCTGTTCGACCTCGGTCTCATCAACCGGCGCCAGGACGGCAGCGACTACTGGCGATCCGAATCGAACACATTCTAGCACAGCGCGGCCGAAGCTGGAATTGCAGCGGATTGAAGAAACGAATAAACGGATGGGACAGAGCTCATCCGTTTATCCGTTGTGCGAAGCAATCCGCTGCCTTCAGAATCGGCGACGGCCTACGTCACAATCGTGACGCCCAACATATCCAGCACGAACTGGATCGGATTGATGATCGTCGTCGTCGGCGAGCCGGCGAACAATAGCCCGACGACGCGCTTGTTCATATCCAGCACCGCCGACCCGGAATCGCCGCCCTGGCTGATCGCGCCGGCCATCAGTTGGCCGGTGAACGTGGCGAACGGTCCGCCGTAGTTCACGGTGACGGTCACGTCGATCTGCAGGATCGTGCCGGTCGTGTAGCCGGTGGTGCGGCCGGATTTCTGCACCGGCGTACCCAGCGTCGCCGTGCCGGCGCCGATCGGCACGCCGATGTTGAGAATGTTGGGGTCCACCAGATCAGGCGTAGTCGGGCGCGCCAGCGCGCAATCGACCTTGTTGTTACCCGGCTCGTTCTGCATCGGTGCCCTGGGCTGGAGGCCGACCGCCGAAAGCAACTGCGTCAGGCAGCCACCGGGGGGCGGCAGCGTGCCGTCGAACGCGATCGGGATGAACTCGGCCAACGTCCCGATCTGATCCACCGACGTCCCGCCGTCGGCAGGCCCTGGCTGCAAGATCGCGTCGCCGATTTGCGCATTGTTGCTGTTGGCCAACACGTGATTGTTGCTCAGGATGTGAACCTCGCCGTTCTTGCGCACCAGGCAGCCTAGCGTCCCTGCCGTGATCTCGAAATGACCGATGCTCACGCCGGGGCGCGCCGGCCGCATCCTTTCCCTGGGGTCTTGAAACGCGACGATCTCTCCAGTTTCGATCACGTCGGTTTTCACGCTGTCGATTGTCTTGGGCACGATGTCCGACTCGGCGAGCTGCGCCAGCGGCAGCTTCTTCCTGACCGACACGACCACCGCCAGCTCGCCGGTCTGCGTGTCACCGGATATCTTGTACCCGACGCCCGTGGCGACGACGTTCGCCATCTTCATCAGCGTTACGACGCTCTCGCGCTTCACCTGCCGTGCTGCGGCCAGCGCCTCGCTCTGCATCGCATCCATGTGATTCCTCCCCGAGAGAGATGGGGGCGGCCTAACGGCCGCCCAAAGCTGTGATCTCGCCGGTTTCGACGACGTCCACCGGCACACCTTCGATCGACGGCGGGATCAGGTCGCCGGGCTTCATCTGCGACGCGGCCAGCTTGACCTTCACCGAAACGACGATGCACGCCTCGTCGGTGCGAACCCCGCCACGCGTGCGAAATCCGACTCCAACCCCGACGACGTTGGGCCTGCGCATCAGCTCTTTTTCGTGGCGGCGTTTCACCTCCATCGCGCGTTGAATGGCATCCTGCGACATAACATGCTCCTTCCATCAGGTGGAAGACGAATGACGATCTGCGCACATTCGCCCTTCGTCATGGGTCATTTGTCATTTCATCGGGACGATGCACTCCGGCGAATCGTTCGCCGGGTTGTTCACCGCCCGCGACACGGCGTAGGCCGTCATTTGCGACGCCGGATAGGGCTTGAGCAGCTTGCTCATCTCTTCCGGCTCGCGCGGCTCAGGATCGAGCCAGCGCATGTAGGCCTCGGGCTTCAAGATCACCGGCATCCGGTCATGGATCTTCGCCAGCAGCGCGTTCGGCTCCGTAGTGATAATCGTGCATGTCAGGATCGACTTGTCTTCCGGCGATCGCCACGCTTCCCACAGCCCGGCGAAGGCGAATGGCTCGCCCGACTTCAGTCGAATGTACATCGGCGTCTTCGTCTTGCCGTTCGGCTCCTTGCGCCACTCGTAGAAGCCGTCGGCCAGGATCAGGCAGCGTCGCCGCTTGAAAGCCAGGCGAAACGAAGGCTTGTCGGCCAGCGTCTCCGCGCGCGCGTTGATCAGGCGATTGCCGATGGCGGCATCCTTGGACCACGCCGGAATCAGCCCCCAGCGGAACATCTCCAGGGTATTCTGGCTGTTGTTGGCGACGCCGGCGACACCCTGCGTCGGCGCGACGTTGTAGCGGGGCGTCAAGCTGGGATCAGCAGGCAGCTTCAGCCAGGGGAATGCCTGTTGCAGCTCCGAGGGATCGACGGTGAGTGTAAATCGGCCACACATGGTTCGCAACCTCGTCGAAGAGACTTGCCTTGACCTATCCGGTAAGCCCGGTTACAATTCCAATAGACCCCTCGTCAACATGACCGACGTTGCCCGCGCCGGGTTATCTCTCAACCGCAAGGAGTTCGCGCATGGACTTATTCCAGAAGGCCCGCGAGTCCGAACTGATGCAGATCGCTCGCGAAAGTATCGAGAGCGGCATCTATCCGTACTTCAAGCCGTTGCAGGATACGGAAGGCACGGAAGTGATCATGGACGGCCGCCGTGTCCTGATGATCGGCTCGAACAACTATCTCGGTCTGACCACACACCCCAAGGTGCGCGAAGCGGCCATCGACGCGATCCACCGCTACGGCACGTCGTGCACCGGATCGCGGTTCCTGAACGGCACGCTGGCCCTGCATCACGAGCTTGAGCACAAGCTGGCCCAATTCGTCGGCAAAGAAGCCGCGCTGGTGTTCTCCACGGGCATGCAGGTCAACCTCGGCACGATCTCGGCCATCGTGCAGCGCGGCGACGTGGTCGTCATCGACAAGGACGACCACGCCAGCATCGTCGACGGCTGCCGGCTGTCCTACGGCCAGATGAAGCGCTTCCCCCACAACGACGTCGAAGCGCTCGAGCGCGTCCTGAAGTCGATCCCGGACGACAGAGGCGTCCTCGTCGTCGTCGACGGCGTGTTCAGCATGGGCGGCGACATCGCGCCGCTGCCGCAGCTCGTCGAGGTCTGCAAGACCTACGGCGCGCGGCTGATGGTCGACGACGCGCACGCCTGCGGCGTGCTCGGGCGCAACGGTCGCGGCACAGCCGATCACTTCGGGATGACCGAGCACGTCGATCTGATCATGAGCACGTTCAGCAAATCGTTCGCCTCGCTCGGCGGCTTCGTCGCCGGCGACGACGACGTGATATTCTACATCAAGCACCACGCCCGCGCGCTGATCTACTCGGCGTCGATGCCACCGTCCAACGTCGCCGCCGTGATGGCCGCGCTCGAAGTGATGCTCGAAGAGCCGGAACGCGTCGAGCGCGTGAACGCGATCGGCGATCGCGTGCGCCGGGAACTGAAAGGCATGGGCTACGACATCGGCCCCAGCCAAACGCCTATCGTGCCGGTCATTATCGGCGACCGTGACCGGACCGTGTTCGCCTGGAACATGTTCTACCAGGCCGGCCTGTACACCAACTGCGTGCTCTCGCCGGGCGTGCCGCCGGGCATGGACCTGCTGCGCACATCGTACATGGCGACCCACACCGACGAGCAAATCGATCGCGTCCTGGAAGTCTTCTACACGGTGGGCAAGGAGCTGGAACTGATTTAAGTATAGCCGGATTATCCTGAAACGCAACACCCAGCCGGGGAGGAACGATGCCGATTTACGAATATTTCTGCGCCGATTGCCGGGCCAAATTCGAGGTGTTGCGCCCGATGGCCCAGGCCGACGAAAAAATCGCCTGCGAGACTTGCGGTGGCGGCCACACCGCGCGCGTCCTGTCGGTATTCGCCATCAAAGGTGGCGACGGCGCGTCCGTGATGGAATCACACGGCGGAGGCTGTGCCTGTGGCGGCGCGTGCGCCTGCGGCGGGCATTGACCGCAGACCTGGTAGGTCTTTTCATCCGATCGTTATCAGCTCGCGGGGGAACGTCGTCAAGCTCTCCGCGCCGCTGGCCGTAATCACCACGTCGTCCTCGATGCGGACACCCCCCTTCCCTTCCAGATAGATGCCCGGCTCGATCGTGATGACGTTGCCCGGCTCGAACGGCGTCGTGTTGCCCTCGACGACGTACGGCGACTCGTGAGCATCCATCCCCAGTCCGTGCCCGGTGCGATGCGTGAAGTACGCGCCATAGCCGCCGTCGACAATCACCTTGCGCGCGGCTCGATCGACGGCTTCGCCCGACACGCCCGGTTCGGCGGTCGCGCGACCTGCCTCGTTGGCCTTCAGCACTAAGTCGTAGACGCGCTTCAGCTCGTCGTCGATCTTGCCGGCGGCGAACGTGCGCGTGATGTCGCTGTGATAGCCTTCCACGGTCGCGCCGAAATCGAACAGAAGCAGATCGCCGCGCTGCACGGCCCGATCGCTCGCCATGGCGTGCGGCAACGCGGAGTTCGGTCCGGCGACGATGATCGGCTCGAAGGGCAGGTTCTCCGCGCCGCCTTTGAGCAGGTTGACAAGAAGCTCGGCCGCGATCTGCTTCTCGGTCATGCCTACCTGAACCGCCTCGAGCGTCCGGCGCAGCGCGTCTTCTGCAATGTGCGCCGCGTGCCGCATCGCCGCCAACTCGTCGGCGTCCTTCACCCTGCGCAGGCGGGCGAAGATGTGGTCGGCCTCGTCGAGGCGCGCGCCCGGCGCGGCCGCTCCGAGCAGGCGCATCTCCTTCACACGCATCGCCAGCGTCTCGACGCCGATACGCCTGCCGGCCAGGTTCAGCGCTTGGCCTGCCGCGTTGTAGGCGAGCGCCGGATCCGTCCCGTCTGCGAACGTGAACAACTGCCAGTCGATCGGGTGCGGGCCAGCGGCCGGCTTCGTCGCTTCGAGCGCGCCCAGCACCAGCGCAGGCGCGCTGCCTTCGGCCGGAATCAGGGCGAGTGTGGGCCGCTCCATCAGGTGAAAATGCAGGCCGGTCAAATAAACCATGTTCGCGCCGGGCATCACCGCGATGCAGTCGAAGCCTTCGGCGCGCGCTGCGTCTTGCAGGCGGGCGATGCGTTGAAGGGACATGAGCGTCTCCGTCGAGTGCAACAATTATAGCACGCGATGATCCTAGTGTATAATCCCGCCCAATCCATTCACGGAGGCACCCGATGAACAAGTTCATGGCATTCGCCGCCGGCGCCCTGTGCGGCGCGCTTGCCGGCGCGGTCGTGGCGCTGCTGTTGACGCCGATGTCCGGCACCGAGATGCAGGAGCAGGCGCGCACGCGCTTCGATGAGATCGTGGAGGAAGGCCGGAAGGCTGCCGAGCAGCGGCGCGCCGAGCTGGAGCGGCAACTGCGCCAGTTGCAGGGCAAAGAGCCGGCATGAGTAAAGACCTGCCAGGTTTCAGAAACCTGGCAGGGCTCTTTTATTTCTCCGTGATCGTCCAGTTGAACAGCGCTGGCTCACTGCTTTTCACCGCCGTCGCCGCGAGCGCGAGCACGCCTGAGTTCCACTGGCCGAGCGGGATATCCCACGCGCCGGTGTTGTCCGGGTTGATCGGCAGGCGCGTGACCGTCGTGCTGCCGTCTTTGCCGTAGCCGATGACCTGTGCGATGAAATTCTGCGGCACGAAGTTGTTCGTCCGGATCCAGCCCTCCGCAGTCCAACCTGTATCCGTCTCCGCGTCATCCTGGAAGCTGATTTCCGGGATCTCGACGTCGTCGATGGCGAAGCCGGGCAGGTTCACGGCGAGGTCGTTGACGACCTCGAAGCGCAGCAGGATCTTCTTGCCAACGTATGGTGTGAGATCGACGCTTTCCTGAATCCAGACGGGGTCTTCGCCACCGCCGGAGTTCCCGGTATAGCCCCAGCCGAGATTATTGTTATTCGGATTGCGATCCGTGCCGGAAGGTGTCTTGAGAGTCTGGTAGGTCTGGCCCCCATCCGTCGACACGCTCACGTAAGCGTAGTCCCAGTCGGCTTCGATGTCGTGCCACGTCCAGTAGCTCAGCGTTGCCTTGTCGACGCCGGTCAGGTCGACTTCGCGGGTCAGGCGCATATCCGCGCTGTCGCCGCGATTGCTCCACCAGAAGGTCTCGCCACTGTGCGGCTCGGCGTCGATCATGCGCGCCCGGGTCGATCCGACGAAATCGACGTGCAGGTCGCGGTCGCCACGTAACTGGTAATACTGCGCTGCATATTGATTGACGCGACGCGGGCGCATGAATTGGTGGGGGAATGAATCGAACGTCTGGGCAATATCGGCCGTCGGCGGATCGGTTTCCTCAAACCCATACCGTCCATCTCCCATTGACGGACTGTCCACGAACTTCGCAATCACCCAATCGGCGAAGAAATCGTCGAGCACACCCGGATAGCCGACTCTCTGCAGCGACCCAGCCACGCCGTCAAGCCCGTTGCGCGGATCGGCGACGATCTCGGTAATACCTTGCTCGCCGTACTTATCGTAGAAGTACAGCCAGAACATGTAGGACGCGCCGTAGTTCTCGCCTCGCCCGCCGCCCTCAGGCCAGAAATTCAACTGGGTGTTCGGCTCCTCCGCAAAAGCGAAGTCGGCGCCGCCAACACTGTAGCCATTCAGGAACATCGCCAGGTCGGACAGCCCTTCATTCGCCCACGTATCCTCGTTCCGATCCACGTGGAAGTGAATCATGTGCTGGTATTCGTGCGCCAGCGTGCCAAGGTAAAAGCTGCTTCCGATGAGCGATGGCGCGCCGATGCCCTCGACGTCGACGTAGAACATCTCTTTTTCGTTCGAGTCTTCCCGGACGGCCGTCGTGTATTGATCGACGCTGGAGAAGTAGCCGCCCGCCGCCGTGTTGGAGGTGTGCAGCACGTGCAGGTTCTCGTCGCAGTCAATGCCCGGCGACCATTCCAGACCGAACAGCTCGCGATTGCGCGGGATGATCTTCTGGCTCAACTCCTTTGCAGCGGCGGCAACGGCGTTTCTGTCGATCTGGCCGAGCCATTTGTTGTCTACCCACATGTACACATTCGGCTCTTTCGACACCAACGTCGCGGTCACCTCGAACTGCTCGAACGTGTCGTTGTTGGACACCTGGAACACGGCTCGGTCGCCGAGGTTGTGCGCCGGCGCGGTCGTGCAGGTCTTTTCAGGCGTGTCGGCCGGCAATCCCTTGAACCGTATCGCCAGCTCTCGCAAATCGCCTATAGGCAGATCGGCAGCGCCGATCGCCGCCGCATTGGCCCGATCGGCGTCAGTCACCGGCTCGCGCAGGATTCCGTCCAGCGGGCCGAGCGTCGCCTCCGGCGTCTGCCCGGCCGTCGGCGGCTCGGGCGACGGCGTATCAGGTGGCGCTTCTGTACGGACCGGCTGCTCACTTGGAGTTGGGGAGGCGGCCGGCACGGCGGTCGGCGTCGGGCTAGGCGGCGTACACGCAGCCAGCGCCACGGCGAACGCGACGAACAGCACTGCAAAATGGCGAATCATTTATGACGCTCCTCGACCTTGGCTCATGTCTCAAACGGGTGCAACGCACATTCTGCTGCTCGCGGCGGATAGTCATATCCGCCACTTTCGGCTACCGGATTTGACAATCCGGCGGGAGCAACCCTATCACGTTTCACGTATCACTCTCAGCTCCGGCAAATACACCGTGAACACTGTCCCCTTCCCTACCTCGCTCTCCGCCTCGATGCGCCCGCCGTGGCTCTGGGCGATCCACTGCGCGATCGACAGCCCTAGCCCGGCGCCACTCGACGCGCCGTTCACGCCCGCTTCGTGGTGCGAGCGCGATTTTTCGACGCGGTAGAACCGCTCGAAGATGTGCGGCAGATGCTCGGGCGGGATGCCCAGCCCGGTGTCGGACACGCTGAATACCGCCCAGCCGTCTCGCCGCTTCAAATTCAGCGTGACGCTCCCGCCAGCGGGCGTGTATCGGACGGCGTTGCCGACCAGGTTGATCATGAGCTGCTTGAGCCGGTCGGCGTCGCCCATCACCGCGACGGCATCCTCGGCGCTGGCTCCCACGCTTACGCCGTCGGCGATCGTTCGCATTTGATCGAAGACTTCGTACATGACCGCGTCGAGCGCCACAGGCTCGCGCCGGATCGGCAGTCCCGCGTCGGCCTGCGCCAACAGCAGGAGGTCGCCGACGAGCCGCGTCATGCGCTCGATCTCGCCCTGCGCCGCGTCGAGCGACGCGTCGTCGGCGACGCGCATGCGGCGGATCAGGTCGAGATTGCCGCGAATCGTCGTCAGCGGCGTGCGCAGCTCGTGCGAGATGTCCGCTGTGAAGCGCTGCTGCGCCTTGAACAGCGCCTCTAGCCGCGTGAGCATGTCGTTGAAGGTCATGGCCAGGCGGCCCACCTCGTCGCGCGCGCGCGAAACGGGGATGCGGCGACCCAGATCGCCAGCCTCCGCGATGGCCCGCGCCGTGCTCGTCACGTCGTCGATAGGGCGCAGCGCCCGCCGCGCCAGGAACGCGCCGCCCACGCCGCCCAGCAGCCCGCCCACCATCCACCCGCCCAGCAGGAGACGCGTGAGCTGCGACAGCGACTCGTCGTACGAATCCATCTGCAAGCCGATCTGGAGATAGCCGATGATCTGCTCCGGCGAGCCGATCGGCACGGTCAGCACGCGCAGGTGCACATCACCCGTGTGCACGTCGTGCCGCACGGGGCGCAAGTCCGACAGGTCGAGGCTGAGCACGGCAGGGTTGATCGGCTGGTTGTATCCGCGCAGCGAGTCGGAGACGCGGATCACGCGGCCCGACGCGTCAATCACTTGCAGGTGCAACCCGCCGGCACGAAAGACGTCGGCTTCCACCGGCACGTTGATCCGAATTTCGCCGAGCACGTTGAACGCGCGGCTGACCGCCCGTACCTGCGCCGCCGTCTCGTCGAGCTGGCGGTCCGCGTCCTCCAGGAGCGTGGCGGCGAAGACGCTGTAGATGGCAAAACCGACCGCCGCGAGGATCGCGGACAAGACGAGCGTGTACCACAGGGTCAGGCGGAGGCGGATAGACATCGAAGGTCAATGCAGAATGTAGAATGTAGAAATTGGGTCGCTCCAAGGACAGTCCCTTGAGAACTGGAGTTTGGCGACCGCCTCATTTGGCGCTGGAGTCGAGGTTTTAGCCGGATTCGATCGTCAGACATGACCGCCTAAAGGCTCGACTCCGGAAATTCACCAGACTCCTATTGATAAGTCTAGGCCGCGCAAATGAGAGACGGATGAGGGCAGAATTAAGTCGGGATGATAGACGCCGCTTTTTTCTTCATTCTGCATTCTTCATTCGACACGCTACATCCGTCATTCTTCTCTCAGCACGTAGCCCACGCCGCGCACCGTCTGGAGCAGGCGCGGCTCACCGCCCGCCTCGGTCTTCTGCCGCAGGTAGCGTATGTACACTTCGATGATGTTCGATTCCCCGCCAAAGTCGTAGCCCCAGATGCGCTCGTAGATCGTCTCACGTGTCAGCACCTGGCGTGGATGCGCCATGAACAGCTCCAGCAAATTGAACTCTTTGGCGGTCAGGATGAGGCGGCGCTCGCCGCGCTTCGCCTCGCGCGCGACCGGATCGAGCGTGAGGTCAGCAAACTTGAGCGTCTCCGTCGCCTCGGCCGGCTTGCTGCGGCGCAGCAGTGCGCGCAGGCGCGCCAGCAGCTCCTCGAAGGCGAATGGCTTGATCAGGTAATCGTCGGCGCCGGCATCCAGGCCGGTGACGCGATCGGTGACGCTGTCCTTGGCTGTGAGCATCAGGATCGGCGTGGACTCGGCCGCGCGCAGCCGGCGGCACACTTCCAGGCCGTCCATACCCGGCAGCATCAAATCGAGAATGACGACGTCTGGCGGCTGCTCGCGGGCCACAGCCAGGCCGCTCGGGCCGTCCGCGGCGACCAGCACTTTATAGCCTTCGAACGTCAGGCCTCGGCGCAGGAAATCGGCAATACGCGCTTCGTCTTCGATCACAAGGACGGTATCCGACATGCCTGAATTATATACCGGGCCGCCGAAACGCGGAATATGGCTTGACGAGTCTCCCGGTCTTGGTTATACTGCCAGCGGATGCCGCGGTGGCGGAACCGGTATACGCGGTGGTCTCAAAAACCACTGGGCGCGAGCCTGTGAGGGTTCGAGTCCCTCCCGCGGCACTGGCAAACGTCGCGGGCCGATGGGTTAGACCGGCCCGTTTGTATAATGATCCGACGACTCCTCCTCGCCCTCATCGGACTGGCCCTCGGCATCGGTATCGGCCTGTTCGTCGGCTGGTTCGCCTGGCCGGCCACGTTCACAGGCGCGCCGCCGTCCGTGCTCGCGCCCGGCTGGAAAAGTGAAGCGATCTGGGTGGCCGCTCAGGCTTACGCGTACGACGGCGACCTCGAAGCGGCCAGCGGCCGCCTGGCGCCCGTCTTCGGCAGCGTCGATCTGGGTCCGATCGTCCTGGCGCGCGCCGAAAAAGCGATCGACGAAGGATTCCCGCCCGTTGAGATCGCCCATCTGGCGCGGCTGGCCGCCGCGTACGGCGCGCGCTCACTGCGCACCGACCCTTTTCTCAACCTGGCGCCCTGATCTATGCGTGCCGTATTCCTGATCAGCGTTGCCGTTGGAATCGGGCTGGGTCTGACCTATGCCTGGCTGATCGATCCGGTCGAATTCACCACCGCCGATCCGTATCACGTCGATGCGCGCTACCAGGAAGCGTGGCTGGTGATGGCGGCCGAGGCCTACATCACAGGCGACGACTGGGATCGGACACAAGCTAGGCTCGACGGGTTGAAGGACCCCAACCTGGCTCAGACTGCCGCCGCTCTCTTCGAGCGCTACAGCGCGAACGGTCCGAATCCACAGGCGCGCGCGCTGGCTCGCCTCGTCGAGCGCCTGGACGCGAGGGCAGTGACTGCGGGCATGCTCGTCTACCTGACGACGCCCGTCACCCCGACGCCGCGCGCGACGAGCTTTCCTGCATCGATACCGCCTACTGGCAGACCTGCCCAACCAACTCCGACGTCGATCGACGCATTTCCCACCCTGACGCCCAGCGCGACGCCGACGCCGGAATTCGTCGTCGTCAGTTCCGACGGCGTGTGCGAATCCGGCGCGCCGCAGATTCGCGTCGCCGTGCAGGATGCCGAAGGCAACGGGCTGCCTGGCGTCGACGTGTGGATCACGTGGGACGGAGGCGCCGATCGCTTCGTGACCGGGCTGAAGCCGGAGCTGGGGCCTGGCTTCGGCGACTTCGACATGCAGCCGGACGTGAGCTACCGTGTCGGCGCCGGCTCGCAGTCCACGCTCGCGCTCGTCGGCAATCTGAGCGCCGATCCTTGCACGACCGATGTCGGCGCCGAGGGCCGACTATCGTGGAACGTGGTCCTTCAGCCGCTGACCCCTTAGTGACTGTCCGACAACCGACGGAGTGCCGGCTTGAGTCCGCTTCAGATGGCAGGCTCAAGCCTGCACTCCAGTTTTCGGATCGGTTCTCAGATCGATTTTACCAGCGGTTTACAACCTCCACATTCCCTCACAACATTCAGCCGCGATAATCAGCCTCGGTAAGCAGGGAAGACCCACGGAGGCTGAGATGAAACACAAGACTTTGCTGGTAGGGTTGTTGGTTGGGCTGCTGGCCTTAGGCGGTATCGGCCTGGCGCACGCCGAAGGACCAAAGCCGTTCGGACGTGATGGCCGGCGCGGCGCGATCATCGCAGGCGAAGTGACCGCGATCGACGGCACCGCGCTCACGCTCGACACGCCGCATCGCGGATCGATCGTCGTGCAGACCGGCGCGCAGACGAAATACCGCGCCAAGGACAATCCGCAGTCCTCGCTCGCCGACATCGAGGTCGGCGACACGATCGCCGCCAGAGGACACTTCACCGGCGAGGGCGCGTTCGCCGCGCGAATCGTGATCCTCGTCCCAGGCGAGTTATCCGACAGCGTGCGCGGCAAAGTGATCGCCGTCGACGGCGGCCTGATCACGGTCGAAGACAGAGACAGGAACGCGGTTGATATCGCCACGTCGGCCGATACGAGGTTCCGCGTGAAAGGCAAACCGGAAGCATCGATCGATGACGTTCAAGCCGGCATGCTCCTCGGCGCGGCCGGCCAGTTCGACGCGAGCGGCGCGCTGGTCGCAAAGCAAGTTGTCGCGGTCCGGCCGCGCGGTCCCAAGGGCGGCCCGGTCGAGGTGGGCAGAGCCGCCGAAGTGAACGGCGGCGAGTTCGCATTGAGCTTCCCAGACGGCTCGACACTGACTGTGACGACCGACGCTTCGACGCTCGTCATCAGGCGCGGCGAAGATGGAGCCTCGATTGGCACGCCGGACGACGTGAAGGAAAGCGCGCGCGTCGTCGTGATGGGCATCCCGTCGAACGGCGGCAGCGGCATTGCGGCGAGAGTGATCGTTGTGTGGGGCAAGCCGCGCACTCAAGATCCGCAGGCGGGCAGTCTGCCGTAGCCGTGACACCACCCACCGTGTCATTCCGAGGCCTATACGTGTCATTCCGAACGCAGTGAGGAATCTCTCCTCCCACCGGCGAGCGCGGCGCGCCGGGGTCAAGATGCCTTTGTGCGAATGCCTGAATCCACCTATAATGTATATTTGGATATGCATTCATGAGGAGACCATGCCTGATACGACCGTCATCACCGCTCTCGCAAAGGTCATGATCGCCGCCGCGTGGGCCGACGGCGAGATTGACCACGAGGAGGTGAATAGCATCAAAGACCTGCTTTTCTACATGCCGAATATGACCGCTGCGGACTACACGCAGGTGGAGATTTATCTGGCGACGCCGATCGGAGAGGCCGAGCGCGCCCGGCTCGTGGCCGAGCTGTCCGGTGTCGTGCGCACCGATGCCGACAAGGCGCTCGTGATGAACTCGTTGACCGCGCTCGCCCAGAGCGATGGCGAAGTCGGCGAATCGGAAGCCGCCGTGCTGGCCGAGGTTCAGCGTGCGTTCGACGAGGGAAGGTCCGCCTCCGGCCAGCTCGGCCGGCTGCTGCGCGGCGCGGCCGGGCGGCGCAGCCAGACGCTGCGCGACGCGCCGAATCGCGAGAACTACCTGGACGACTTCGTGCGCAACCGCGTCTATTACCTGGTGCGCGAGCGCATGGGCCGCGAAGCGATCCAGCTCGATCTGGCCGACGCGGAGCTGCGCCGGTTGTCGCTGGCCGGCGCTCTCGCGGCGCAGGTCGCGCACGTGGGCGACGGGATCGACGAGAAGGAAAAGGACGCCATCGCCCGCACGATCGGAACGTACTGGTCCCTCCGGCCGGAGCATGCCATGCTCGTGGCCGAGGTCGCCGCATCGGAGGCGAGCCGGGGGCTGGACAACTTTCGTGTTGCGCGCGAGCTGTTCGAGGTGACGACCGAGGAAGAACGTCTCCGGCTCATCGACGGCCTATTCGGCGTCGCGCGCTCTCACAGCAAGGTCTCGTACGAGCAGATCGAAAACATCCGCAACGTCGCCGCTCTGCTCAAGCTCAGCCACGACCAGTTCATCGACGCCAAGCTCAAGGTCCCGCGCGAAGAGCGGGACGGCCTGTAATCGGGTCTCCTCTCACTCTCAGAAATAACCATCGAGACACAGAGGGCACAGAGTGTCTCCACTGCTCCCGCCGGGTGTGTCACCCGGCGGCGGCAGGTCGGGGACCGCAGACGCCGCCGGGCGGAAATGCTCGTGCTCCTCAGGTCTGTGTCTCTGTCGTTTTCTCCTGCCCTGCGCGGAGTACCAACGTACTACTTGTCCTCTTCCTCGTTTTACCTCGTGTTTACATGGCCGCAAAACGTCCGCAACTTCCCTAACGCAAGATAGATTTGCCATGGCAGGCGATCGGCCCGGCGCGCCTCGATTCGCCGGGTGCACATCGTAAGGAGGAAGACATGAGCAAAGCGAATCGGTCTCAATCGTTGCGGCGGGTTGCGATCACGATGCTGCTGCCGCTCGTCGCCGTCGCGCTCACCATCGCGGCGACGGCGAGCGCCGCGCCGGCGTCGATTGGCGGCACAGTCACGCTGCCGGGAGGCGGGCTGCCGGTTCCGAGCGGCACGCATGTTCACCTGCTCAACCCGAATCTGAGCATCCACGGCGACGCGCCGGTGAATCCGGCGACCGGCGCGTATTCCTACGGTGCAGTGCCTGCCGGCGTGTACGTTCTCCGCGCCATCCCGCCTCAGGCATCCGACTACACGCCGAGCAACTTCCAGCCGATCAACATCCTATACGATCCACTCACGGTCGATCTCCAACTGACGAACCCCAGCATCACCGGCACAGTCTACGCGCCGGACGGCGCGACACCGGTCGACGCCTGGGTGAGCGTGTTCGCGGCAGGCAGGCAGGTCGAATCGCGCCTGGCGGTGAGCGGGTCGCTCAAGGTAGGCGGCCTGTTCCCGGGCACGTACGAGCTTCAAGCGCGGCGCGCGACGAGCGATCCGTACTGGCGCTCGGCCAGAATCAGCGTCACCGTCGGGGCCGGCGTGGCGGTGCAGAACCTCACGCTCACTCCCGCAAACGTGTACGGATTCGTCACGGACTCGATCGGCAATCCCGTGCCCGGCTCGACGGTGCACGTCGTCCGCCATCCGCATCGCGTCGAGCGCGACGTGTCCGACGGGAACGGCTACTACGCGATCGGCGGCCTCGAAACCGGCACGTACTGGCTGGCGGTCGCGCCGCCGTGGGACGAGCCGGGGCTGATCTCGCCGCTGCCCATCACCTTCACCGTGCCGCCAGCGCAGCAGCAGATCGATCTGCAGTTCCTCTCGCCGCGCAAGATCGTCGGCGGTGTCGTCAAGACCAACACGGAGCACCCGGTATACCACGCGCTCGTCGTCGCGCGGCGCGTCGACAAGAACGGCGAGGCGCGCGCGCTGACGAACCATTCGGGGGAATATCTCCTCGAGTTGAGCGAGGGCCTGTGGGCGATCAGCGTACACCGTCAGGATGACTCGGATCCCTCACGCTGGATCTATCCGTATCCGCCGAAGCTCGTGTTTTTCCAGCACGATCAGAGCAATGAGCACAAGACGGTCAATTTCACCGTCCTCACCGCCGATTCAACCGTGATCGGCGAAGTGAAGCTTCCCGACGGCGGGACGCCGCCGTTCACCGTGACCGTCGCGCTGCATCGCGATGACGGCGTCGGCGTCGAAACGAACATCGACGCGAGCGGCGCGTTCACGCTGCACGTACCGCACGGCCGCTACAAGGTCGGCGTCCGCCCGCACGACCCGAACTGGGCCGGTCCGGCGATCGAGCCGATCTTCGCGCCGCCGTCCGACACGCTCGACCTCGGCACGATCACGCTGATCCCGCGCGACAGTGCGATCACCGGGACGCTGACCCTCAGCAGCACGACGACGCCCGTCGCGGGCGTGCCGGTCATCGCCTGGCGCGTGCGTGGCCCCGGCGGCGCCATGGGCGAAAGCGGTCTCGACGGCATGTACACCCTGTCAGTTTATACCGGCACGTGGCTTGTCCGTCCCGCGCCGAAACCCGATCAGCCCTATCTCTACATCGGCCGCCCACAGGAAGTCGAGATCGCCGGCTCGAACCAGGTCGTCTCCGGCGTTGACTTCGGCCTGATCGCCGCAGACGCGACGATCCACGGCACACTCGTCGACGAAGACGGGGCCATCGTCACGGATGCAGCCGGTTGGGCGACCGCCGCGCAGATCGGGAATCCCGAAATCCACAATGGCGCGCCCGCGCGGGACGGCGCCCTCGACATCCTGGTTCCCGGCGGCGCGACGTACAAGGTCGGCCTGCATCTGGCGCCCGGCGCGCCGTACCTGGTATCCGGTGCGGCGAAGATCGTGCCTGTCGGCCTGGGCCAGACGGCCTACGTCACCTTCACGCTCGAGGCGATCGATTCGCACATCGTCGGCCCGCTGTGGGATCCGCGCGAGAACAGGATACCAACCGGCGTCGCGGGCGGCGTGTTCGGATGGATGCACGACTTGTGGGCGCGCGCGCCGATCGATCCGGCCAACGGCATGTACAACCTGGACGTCACTGGCGGCGTGTGGTGGCTGAATTACGAAGTCGCTCCCGAGAGCGGCTACGTCGAGCTGAGCGGGCCGCGCGCCATCCCGGTGCCCACCGGCATGACGGTGCCCGTCCCGCTGCCAGTTGCAAAGAGGGACGGCCTGATCACTGGCGCTGTTCTCTCGCCCGACGGCTCGCCGATGCACGGCGCGGTTGTCCTGGCCGACGGCTTCGGCCGCGATCTCGGCCGGCTGCATCTCGGCGTCCCGGTGAACGACGACGGCTCGTTCGCGCTACGCGTGCCGCACGGCGCGTGGGTGTTGCGCGCGACGACCCGGCACGATCCGCGCCTGATCAACCCGGCGTCGCGTATCATCGTCGTGCCGAAGGATGGCACGGTGGGCGGCGTTGTGCTGCGCTTTGCCCGACCCGACACGCTGATCACCGGGTCGCTCTCACTCCAGAACAACGCCCCGCTCAGCGGTACGGTGACGCTGTGGGCGTGGAACCACCACGGCCAGTACAACAAGGTCCACGCCGCGCTCGTCAACGGCGCGGGCACGTACACGATTCCGGTGATCTCGAACACGGTGTGGCATATCGGCGCGGCGTTCGAGACGCGGAACACGTACTTCATCACGCAGACGCGTGTCCACGTCGGCGGCGGCAATGCGGCGCAGGATCTGGTGCTTATGGGGCCGAAGCCCAAGCCCGGCCCGCTCGCCATCACGTTCGACGCGAGCGAGGCCCAGCATCTCGAGCTGGCCGACGGGACGCGGGTCGTCATCCCGGCCAGTGCGCTGCCGGTGAGTGGCCGCGTAATCTTGCACATCACGCCGATCGCGACGTTCCCGCACCAGCATCACGCCAACGTTCTGCGGTACGGCTACGCGTTCGAGGCGTTCGACGAAGCGGGCAACCCGATCGAGCAGCGCTTCAACCAGGACGTGCTGATCGTCTTCCCATACAGCGAGGCCGAGCTAATCGCGGGCGGCATCCAGGAGAGCCACCTGAAGCCGGCGTACTTCTCGACGACGACCGACTCGTGGACGTTCCCGAGTTCCTACATCGTCGATGAGATCAACAACCTGGTGGCGATGCAGATCGACCACTTCACCGACTTC
>DASSFZ010000284.1:0-9396 GCA_035693785.1 Anaerolineae bacterium
CTCAGCACTATTTTCTCCGAAGATTTCGAAGGCGGCTTTGGCGCCTGGCAATCGTCAGGACCGCCAGGATCGACCGGCCCGCGCTGGAATTTCGTACAGAGCGGCAGCCCGTTCCCCAAGCCGGCCGGAGGCCCTACAGGACCGAATGCGATTTGGTTCGGCGATCCAGCCACCGGCCAGTACGGAGGTGCCTGCCTTCCCGACAATCCGTGCCCGAGATATGCCGGCACTCTGACTTACATCGGAACGCCGATTCCGGTTCCGTCCAACGAATCTTACACGTATATGACCTTTATGAGCTGGGAGCTCACCGAGAAGTCGTTCTATTGGGGCTGCGCCCCCGGAGATTCCGGTACACCCTACTGCCAGACGGATGTACGGCAAGTGTGGATCTCGGGCTCAAGTGACTCCACCTGGAGGTTGAAGTGGAGCACTCATCAGCGGCCGATCGTCGAGCAGGCATGGCGTTCGATTGGCTTGATCGATCTGAGTGAGTATAAAGGCCAGAGCATACGTATCCAGTTCGGGTTCGACACCGTAGACGGCAGCTACAATCCCGGCCCTTCCCCAAGTAAACCGGCAGGATGGTACGTTGACAATATACAGTTGTTTACCTTCACGCCGACGGATCGCGTTTACCTGCCTCTGATCCGCAAGTAAGCGAAGTCCCCGATCGGGTCAGACATCGGGGACTTCGCGCGCTCTTTACGGACTGGAATTCGGCAAGTCGCCGAACTGCGGTCTTCAGGCCAGTTCCTTCAGTTCCCTCAGTTCCCTCGAAGACGGAACCGTCTGGATCCGGTGCCGGCTAGTGCTTGCGCTTGACCGCCTTGACGGCGTCGGCGTACGCGTTCAGCGTCTCGTCGATGTCTGCGTCGGAATGCTCGTAGCACAGGAACCACGGCTCGCGGTAGTCCGGCTCGGCGATCGCGCCGCGCTGGATCATCTCCATGATGATGTGCTCATATAGCTCCAGGTCGCAGTCGAGACAGGCGCGGTAGTCGCGCGGCGTCTCGTCGATCCCCAGCACGAAACCGAACATCTGCGGCAGGCCCATGATCGCGTGCGGGATACCCTCGTCGGTCAGGATGCGGTCGAGGCCGCCCATCAGCTTCTTTCCACGTTTGGCGATGCTGCCGATCACGTCCTGCGTTTCGAGAATCTCCAGCGTGGCATCGGCGGCGGCGGTGCCCGGAATGTTGCCTACATACGTGCCGCCCTGCGCGACCGAGCCAGGGCCGACGATGCTCATGATGTCCTCTTTTCCGGCGATGGCAGCCAGCGGGAAGCCGTTGGCGATCGACTTGGCGTAGGTCGCCAGATCGGCCCGCACGCCGAAGTACTCCTGCGCTCCGCCGTTGGCGATGCGGAAGCCGGTCTTCACCTCGTCGATGATCATGACGATGCCGTGCTCATCGCACAGTCGCCGGATGTGCTGCAGCCAGCCCTCGGCGGGCATGACGCAGGCGCTGTTGCCCTGGCACGGCTCGAGGATGATCGCGGCGATGTTGCCCCACCTGGCCTTCACCGTGCGCTCGAGCGCTTCGAAATCGTTGAAGGGCAGATTGATCAGCAGCTCGTTGATGACCTTGGGAATGCCGCTGCTGGCGGGCACGTTGAGCGGGCTGCGCCGGGCGCCCAGCGTGCCCCGCCCGGCCATCGCCGTCGAGAACAGCACGTAGTCGTGGAAGCCGTGGTAGTTGCCCTCGAACTTGATGACGACCTCGCGGCCGGTGTAGGCGCGGGCGATGCGCAGCGCGTGCATCGTCGCTTCGGTGCCGGAGTTGGCGAAACGAACTTTGTCCATGCCGGTCAGGCGCTGCACGCGCTCGCCGGCGCTGATCTCCAGCGGGTGCGTCGCGGCGAACACGCCGCCGTCCTTGATCGCCTGCGCCACACGCTCGACGACGGCCGGGTAGCCGTGGCCGAGGATGACCGGCCCGTAGGCCAGGCGATAGTCGATGAAGCGATTCTCGTCGGCGTCGAACACGTAGCCCTTTTCACCCCGGACGAAGACGTTGGTATGCTCGTCGCCCCAGTAGCGAAAGTTCGAGTTGACGCCGAGTGGAAAGACCTGGCGCGCGCGCTGGTATAGTTCTCGCGTGCGGGTGCGATTGAGTGCCATGGCTGAGCCTCCTGAGCTAGATTGAATGGATACTATAGTCAATACCCGGTTGGGCGAGCTGTAGGGGCTGCCCTTGCGGCTGCCCATGTGCAAGTTGAATAAATTCGGTAGTCAACAACCAGTTGGGCGAGGGAAAAGACGCACGGGAGACTCAGCAGTCGCCGGTGGCCCATTGAACCCAGTGGTAGTCCGGATGGACGTAGGGTCGATCGATGGGCAGGAATGTGCGAACCGTCCAGGGAATAAACGGCTGATCGCCGCGAGGATGGTATGAGGGCAGCCAGTGTCGTGCGCGCCGCATATGATAAGTATACACCAGGACGTCAATATGTCGTTTGCCTCCTGACCCGATTCGTCTACAATTGGCGTCACCTCACACGGAAAGGAACAGCGCATGTCCAACGATCTCCAGTCACGAGTCGACGCCTACATCCAGGATCATCTTGACGAATGGATTGCCGAGCTGTCGACGCTGTGCGCGCAGCCCAGTGTGTCGGCGCAGAATCTCGGCATCCGGGAGTGCGCCGCGCTTGTCGCCGACATGCTCCGCAAACGCGGCTTCGTCGCCGAGATCATGCCCACGGCTGGCCATCCCGTCGTATACGCCGAGGCCAGAGGCAAATCGAGCAAGACGCTGATGTTCTACAACCATTACGACGTGCAGCCGCCGGAGCCGCTAGAGCTGTGGGATTCGCCGCCGTTCGAGCCGGCGCTGCGCGAGGGAGCGCTGTACGCCCGAGGCGTGAGCGACGACAAAGGGCACATCGTGTGCCGCCTGGCCGCGATCGACGCGATCAAGGCCGTGACAGGCGAGCTGCCGTGCAACGTCAAGTTCCTCATCGAGGGCGAAGAGGAGATCAGCAGCGTCTCTCTGCCGCCGTTCATCAAGGCGAACCGGGAGAAGCTCGCGGCTGACGCGTGTATCTGGGAGTTCGGTGGCGTGAACGAAGCGGGCATCCCCATGCAGGATGCCGGCATGCGCGGCATCTGCTACGTCGAGCTGCGCGCGAAGACGGCCATCCTCGACGCGCACTCCGGGTTGGGGGGATCGATCTTTCCTAATGCGGCGTGGCGTCTGGTCTGGGCGCTCAATACGCTCAAAGACCCGGACGAGCACATTCGCATCCCCGGCTTCTACGACAACGTCGTCCCGCCGACGCAGCGCGATCTCGAACTGCTGGACGCGCTGCCCGACGAGTCGCAGAACTATCTCAAGCGCTACGGCCTGAAAGGCTTTCTGAAGGGCCTGGCTGGCGGACTGGAGCTCAAACGCGAAGGGGTGTTCGTCCCAACCTGCACGATTTGCGGCTTAACCTCCGGTTACCAAGGACCTGGCTCCAAGACCGTGCTGCCCGCCGAGGCGAGCGCCAAGGTCGATTTTCGATTGGTGCCAAACCAGACGCCCGAGGAGATCGTTGCGAAGCTGCGCAAGCACCTGGACGCCGAAGGGTTCGGCGACATTGAGGTTGCATTCATCGGCGGTGAAGCGCCGGGCCGCATCGATCCCGATCATCCGTTCCTCAAGCTCGTCGTCGAGGCAGCCAGGGGCATCTACGAGCACGACATGCTGGTCGCGCCGATGATCGGCGGCTCAGGCCCGAACCACGCCTTCATCGAGTACCTGAGCGTGCCGATCGCGACGGCGGGCGTCGGCTATCCCGGCTCACGCGCGCACGCGCCGAACGAGAACATGCGGCTGGATCTTTTCTTCAACGGCACGCGACACACGGCGCGGATTATTCAGATGTTCGCTGGTGGCTGATGGCTTATGGCTAATAGCTGACTGGAGTTTGAAGTTTTACAACCGCAGCTCCAGCTCGATCTCGTCTCGGATCGGAATGCCGTCGATTCCGATCGCCGAAATCGACGGCTTGAGCTTGCGCGATTCTTCGATCGCGTTACGATGCACGGCGACGAGCGAGAAACCGCGCTTTTGATAAAAGCGCAGCGCCGGCAGGTTGTCGTTCGTCGTGATCAGCCACAGGCGCGTGCAGCCGGCCCGCCGCGCGGCGTCTTTGACGGCCCCGATCAGTGCCGAACCGACGCCCATGCCTTCCCTGACGCTGTCGAGGGTGACGATCTCGCACTCGGCGCCGTCGATTCGGTACGTGATCAATCCGATCGGCGCGCGATCTTGAAAGGCCAGAAATCCCGGCAGGCGATCGGCGTGGTGCGCCTTGCCACGAGTGACGACCACCGCCGCGCCCCAACGCTCCACAAGAAAGTGACCCACCCATTCCCGATCACCCTCGTCTATCGGGCGAACCTCCAACCTCCAATCTCCAATCTCCAATCTCTAACCTCCAATCCCCTCACTCACGGCGCCCACGCCAGCCGCTCGTTCAGCCAGTTGGGGCTTGAGGGGCCGAGCGTGATGGCTTTCGTCAGCTCCTGGCCGTCGAAGCGCACGGTGTAGATCGCCCATTCGCCGTCGCGGTTGGAGGCGAAGGCAAGATGCGCGCCGTCGGGTGACCAGGCAGGCATGCCATCGTCGTCCGGCGAGTTGATCACCTGCGCCACGCCGCCCGCCGTATTCACGAAGTAGATATCCCAGTCTCCGTCGGAATTGGAAAAGTACGCGATGTTGAACCCGTCGGGCGACCACGAGGTGGGTGTGTCGCCGGCGGACGCGGTCAGGCGGACAGGAGGATCGGCGTCATCCGGGTTGTCGACCAATATCCCGCAGCCGGAAGCATCGCAGCCGGAATAGGCGAGGACGCCGTTCGGTCCCCAGATCGGCGACGCGCCGGGACCGAGTATGACAGGCGGCGACGCACCGTCGAGTCCCACAATCATAATCTGGAAATTGCCGGCGGTGTCGCGCTGAGCGTAGGCCATGCGCGAGCCGTCAGGAGACCACGTCGGCCATGCGGATCCGGCCGGGGCTACGGACGAAGCCAGACCGCTCGAAATGTCGATCACGTTGACGCCGATGCCGAGGACGCGGTAGGCGAGCGACGAGCCGTTGGGTTGCCACGCCGGCTGGCCGCCCGTCGCGGCGGGAAAAGGGCCGGCGCCAGGGCTGATCGCGTAGATGGTATACGAGCCGGTCGCTTCGTCATACACAGGATAGGCGAGCCGCCCGACGGTGATGCCGGGCACGGCGACGGGTGTGCCGCTGATCGGCAGCGTCCCGGTGAGTGGAACCGGCGTGGCGGATAGACAGCCCGCCGTCGCTTCTTCCAGTTTGGCTTGCACGGCCGCGTCGGGGCGCAGTGAGATCGCCTTCTGGTACAGCGGCTGAGCCGGGCAGTAGTCGCCGCGCGCGACGTAGGAATCCGCGTGCAGGATATGAGCGGTCACGTAGCGGCTGTAGGTGTCCTTGTAGCCGGGCGCGATGTTGACCAGCTCACCGAAACGCTCGATGGCTCGATCCCAGTTGACGTTCCAGTAGCCGCGCGCGGTCAGGTAGAGCTTGGCGTACTCGAGCTGCAGTGCAGCATCTGCGTCGAGCGGGCGCAGTGCGGCGGCTTGCTCCAGGTAATAGACTCCTTCTTCCAGGCGATCCCTATCGAGCATCTGCAGACCGTGCGTGTAGGACGCGCGGAAAAGCAGGTCTTCGACAGCCTGCCGCTCGAAGCCAGGCTCCAGCTCGCGCGCCTGCACGAGGCGCTCGATGGCGGCTTGCAGGTCGCCCGCGTCATAAGCTTCGCGTGCAGCCTGGACCAGCGTAGCGGCCATCTCGGCCGGCGCGCTCGTGGGTGTAGGCTCGACGCGCGCAAGCTCGGCGATGCGGTCGCGCGCGGCCTGGAGCTGCAAGGCGGCGTCGGGGTAGTTCGGATCAAGCTGGAGAACGTAGGCGAAGTCGGCTGCGGCCAGTTCGAGCCGGCCGGCGCCGAGGTCTTCGAGACCCCGCCCGTAATACTTGTCGGCCTCCTGGGCGCGCAACGTCGCACGATCGGATTTTCCGGCCTCGTAGCCGGCGTAGCCTGAGCCTGCCAGTACAACGAGCAAAGCGCAAGCGAATCCGGTGACAACCATGATCGCCAGCCCAATCTGCCGTGAAGCGCCTGCCGTCGCGCCTGGGTCTGGCGCACTCGATCGAATGCGTGGCGCAGGCCGTGTGTCTTGCTGAAGCGTGCCGCAGTTGGGACACAGCCGCACGTCGGGCGGAAGCGCCGCGCCGCAAGATTGACATCTCATGCGAGGATCGCCGTGGATAGCACCGGATGAGGGATGGCGCGATTATAGCCGGAGAGGCGGCGAATGTCCAGCATCGGGACTGTTTGACGCTCCCCTATCCGCATGCTAAGATCGATTTACACGGCTCATTCTCCGGAGTTCCCATGCAGCTCAGTCGTCCACCGCACCGCCGGTCGTCGCCGCGCCGCGTCGTTGTCTATCTGGCGCTGATCGCGGGCGGGCTGTTGTTTCTGCGCTTTGAAGGCGATTTGCGGCGCCCGGTACTGCCGACGCCGACCGCCACCCGGACCGCTCAGTCCTACGTTGCCGAGGGCCAGGCCCACTATGAGGCGGGGCGGTTCAGTGCGGCGATCGACGCCTATACTCAAGCCGCTGCGCTTGAGCCGAATCGTGTCGACGTGCTGATCACGCTGTCGCGTATCCTGGCGCTGGCCGACCGCACGGGCCAGGCCCTGCAGCGCGCGCAGCGGGCGGTACAGATCGATTCGAAATCGGCGCCCGCGCACGCCGCTCTTTCGATGGCATACGACTGGCACGGCACGTGGCTGCTGCTGCATGGGCGTGACGTCGAGGCGAGCGATCACTACGAAAAGGCGGTGTCGGCCGCGCTGGAAGCGATTCAGCTCGATCCCAATTATCCCGAAGCGCGCGCCTACCTGGCCGAGGCGTACATGGACCTGGGGCGGCTCGTCGACGCGATCGAATCCGCGCAGCAGGCGGTCGAGATCGACCCCAAACGGCCCGACGTGCAGCGCGCCGTCGGCTACGTGCGCGAGTCGCAGGGCAACTATCGCGGCGCTGCCGAGGCGTACACGGAGGCGCTGCGCACCGATCCGAATGTGCCGTACCTGTGGCTGGCGCTGGGGCGCAACTATCGCATCCTGACCACCCAGACGGACGCCGGGTACTTCGACGATGCGGTCGGCGCCTTCGAGCGGGCGATTCAGATCGATCCGAATTACGGCCCGGCGCACGACGAGCTGGGCTGGACGTATTACAACTTCCAGGACTATCGAAAAGCCACGGAAGTGCTGGAAGAAGCCGTGCGCGTCGATCCCAGCTCGTGGTCGGCGCACAATCACCTCGGCATCGCGTATTACTCGAATCGCAACTACGAAGGCGCAGTCGAGACGCTGCCGCGCGCGATCGAGCTGATGAATGAGGCTTTCGACGCCGATCGGTACTGTGTCAACGCGACCAGCCGCGCATGCGATCGGTTGGTCGAGGCATATTATATACTGGGACTGGCCGACTTCTACCTGGCCAACTGCGAGGAATCGTACCGCCTATTCGACAAGGCGCTGGCGCTGCGACCGGAGGAGCCTAACGCGCTGGAGGGGATTCGTCTGTGCCGCGAGGCGGAAGCGGACACATCGGCGCCGTAACACTTCACCCCTCCCCCTCTCCTGCGCTCTTGCGCAGGGGAGGGGGAGGGGCAAGGGGAGGGGGTGAGGACACCATGAAGCTGATCCTGGCCGTGATTCAAAGAGAGGACGAAGATGCATTGACCGACGCTCTGGAGCAGAGCAACTTTGGAGCCACGCGAATCGGCTCGAGCGGCGGATTTCTCCGGGCCAGCAACGTCACTCTGATGATTGCCGTCGAGGACGGGCGGGTGAGCCAGGTGCTGGAGCTGATGCGCCAGCATTGCAAGCGGCGAACGCGCCACCTCAACCCCATGCTGCCCAGCCTGGAGGCGCGCGAGCGGTTTCTCGGCTCGGTGCCGGTCGAGATCGGCGGAGCGACGGTGTTCGTCCTGAATCTGGAGCAAATGGAAAAGATCGGGTAAGAGAAGACCTGGCAGGTCTCTCAGACCTGCCAGGTCTCGTATTATCTCATCACCGCCGTCTCAACCGACAACACCGGCGGCAGGAAGTCGACCAGCAGCCCCCACGAGTCGCCTGCGTCCCGGCTGTGGAACACCTGCCCGGTATTGGCGCCGACGTACACTCCCGCGTCGTCCAGTGTATCGACCGCCACGGCCTCTCGCAGCGCCACCAAGTGGGCGCGATCCGGCAGGCCGCTGTTCAGACGCTTCCACAAGTCGCCGCCGTTCTTGCTGCGCCATACCGCGAATTTGCCGTCCACGCTCATCCGATAGTCGTCGCTTTCCTCCAGCACGACGTAGATCGTCTTAGGGTCGTGCGGGTGGACGGCGATCGGGAACCCGAAGCGGCTGGGCAGCCTGCCTTCGCCGATGTCTATCCAGTCGTCTCCCGCGTTATCACTGCGATAGACACCGCAGTGATTCTGCTGGTAGAGCACGTCCGGGCGGCCCGGATGCATCACCATTTTGTGGAGACACTGCCCATATTCGGGGAACTTGTCCGGCAGGAAATCGGCGCGCACGTTCTTGTTGCGTGGCTGCCACGTCGCGCCGCCGTCGTCCGTGCGATAGCAGCCGCCGGTCGAGAGGCCCACGTACATCCGATTGGGATTGGCCGGATCGAGGATGATCGTGTGCAGACACAATCCGCCGTTACCGGGAAACCACGTCGGCCGGTGCGGGTGGTTGTACAGACCGTCGACGATGTGCCATGTCTCGCCGCGATCAGTCGATTTGAACAGTGCGGCAGGCTCGATTCCCGCGTACAGGACGCCCGGCTCGTCCGTCCGGCCGGGTGTGACGTTCCACGGCTTGATAACCTTTTCCAGCTTCGACTTCGCCGCCTCAGGATCGGCCGCTTCGTCCGGCGTGCCGAGCGGCCGGCCAGACGTGGACGGCTGAGGGAAAGCCGGCGATTCTTTCGACTGTGTCCACGTCTTGCCCAGATCGTCGGAGTAATGGGTATTCGGACCGTACACGTAATGCGAGGTGGCTGCATGAATCCGTCTGTCGCGCGGATCGAGCGTCATATGCATCACCGTCCAACCCTTGAAGTGCGGCCCGGAGACCTTCCACTCTCTGCGCTTGCGGTCGCTGGTGAAGATGAAGCCACCCTTGCGGGTGCCGACGAAGACCAAAACCTTCGTTTTGTCGGCCTTCGGCGCGGAAGCGCGCCTTGCCGTCGACTTCTTCTTGGCCATGGTGTCCATCCCCTTTGGTTTAGTGGTGTCAGGGTAATTGTAATCGAATTCGCGAAGGCTGTAATCCCGCTGGACAAGGGCATGCCCACGCCGTATGCACG
>DASSFZ010000285.1:0-18794 GCA_035693785.1 Anaerolineae bacterium
GTCGCCGTGTGCGTGCTCGCCGGCTGGACGGTCGGAATGGTCGTCGGGGTCGCCGTGGATGGGGCAGCCGCGCCAGTCAGCGTCACGAGCCGGAAGTAAGAGGCGACGACGCCGTTCGCGTCGCGATATTCGACGCGGATGCGGTGCTCGCCGTCGACGCTCGACAGCGTGAACGGAATCGTGCGCTGCCAGGGCTGCCAGGCGACGGCGCTCAGGACTTCTCCTTCGCCAACGCGGATTTCGACGGCGCGTCCCATGGTTCCGCCCGAGCCGACCGGCTCAGCTTCCTCGTTGCTCAGCGTCAGCGTGACGGCGGGGCTGTCCACCACGCTGCCCTGGTCGACGAAAAACGGTAGCACGCCCGGTCGTGCGCCGAACGTCAGCGTGTAGTACGTTCCGTTCGCGCCCGCCGCCGCGCCGATCCCGACCTCACGGTAGCGCTCGTTGAGCAGGTTGTTCCGATGCACTGTCGAGCTCGTCCAGAAGGCCCATGCGTCGTCGACCGTCGCGATCCCGCCGCCGTAGATGTTCTCACCCCAGGTGTAGCGCGGCGCGTAGCCCGCCGCGTCGATGCGCTGCTCGGGTGTCGATCCATCCGAGCCGGTGTGGTCGACGTTGCCGGTATTCGCCATGTCCAGGCTGTGACGCTGGGCCGCTGCGTTGAGCGCATCGTTCAGCTCCAGAGGAGCCAGCCCGTTCTGGCGGCGTAGCGCGTTGATGCGGTTCAGCAGATCCGACACGGCGTCGGACTGAGCCGAAGCCGCGATGGGCGCGGCGAACAGCGCGATGGCGCAGAGCAAAGGGAAGAGGCGCATGCATCCAATTGTATCACGGGCGGATGTCATCACCAGAACGGAGGCGCCAGTGGATGTGTCAGCGCGCCAACGCGCGAGCGTGCTGGAAGATGCGATCGAACATGACGGGCGTGAGCAGTCCGGTCTGCGTGTTGCGCCGGCTGGGGTGATACGAAGCGATGAGGGTGTGAACGTGGCAGGTTTCGACGCGGCACGTTGCGCCGTGGGCGAATCTCGGCCGAGGCGACAGCACCGAAGCGCCGACCGCTTCGAGCGCGCGGAGGGAGTTGTCGAACGCGATCCTCCCCAACGGGACGATCACGCGTGCCCTCTGGAGCAGGCGCAGCTCTTCAACCAGGTAAGGCCGGCAGTTGTGCAGCTCACCCGGTGTGGGCTTGTTGTCGGGCGGGGCGCAGCGTGTGGCTGCCGTGATGTACACGTCGGTCAGCTTCAAGCCATCGTCTCTCGACACAGACGTCGGCTGATTGGCCAGGCCGGTGCGATACAGCGCACTGTAGAGGAAACTGCCGGATCGATCGCCGGTGAACATCCGGCCGGTGCGGTTTGCGCCGTGCGCCGCAGGCGCCAACCCGACGATCAGGATGCGCGCATTCGGGTCGCCCCAGCCGGGGACAGGCCTACCCCAGTAGGTTTGATCGCGGAAGGCGCGGCGTTTCTCCTGGGCGATGTTCGCGCAGTACGCTCTCAGGCGCGGACATTTCTCGCAGGCCATGATCGCCGTGTTCAGTTCGTTCCAGGGACGACCTTCACTCACCGCTCGCCCGGGCCATCGCGATGCGCTTGCCGAGCGCTGGATGTGAATAGAAAAGGAACTCCACCCACGGCTCGGGATCGACTTCGGCCAGGTTCTGATTGGCCAGGCGGGTGAGCGCGGAGGCGTACGCCGGGCCGTTGCCGGTCGCGCGCAGCGCGTACTCGTCGGCGCGGCGCTCGCGCCAACGCGAATAGGCATTGCCCAGCGGCATTGTGATCAGCCCGTAGGCGCCCATCACCAACGCGAAGAGCGGCAGCGCGGCGACGTCGGCCGGGCCTCCGAACCCGAACGCCGCCACGCCCCAATTGAGCGCAAGCGAAGCCAGGTACAGCCCGCCGACGGTGAGCGCCGTCTCGACAAGGATGCCGAGCGGGATGTCTTTGTTGACGTGATGCCCAAGCTCGTGCGCCAGGACGGTCTCGATCTCGTCGGGCGTGAATCCTTCGATGAGCGTATCGCCGAGGACGATGCGGCGCGTGTTGCCGAGTCCCATCAGCGCAGCGTTAGCCGCTTTCGTGCGGCGGCTCATGTCGAACTTGAACACGCCGCGCACCTTCGTGTTCGCGCGCCCCGCCAGCCGGATCAGGCGCTGGGCGAGATCGGCGTGTTCTTCGCCGAGCGGGACAAACTTGAAGAACAGCGGCGCGATGAGGATCGGCGCCAGGTTGGCCAGGACGACGTTGAACAGCAGCAGCAGCCCGGCCGCCCACAGCCACCACGTCTCCGGCGCGGCGCGCAGCACTGCGTACACGACTTCGAGGATCAGCCCGCCGAGAATCGCGCCCAGCGAGAGGATCTTGACCTGATCGCCGATCCAACCCTTGCGCGTTTGCGCCGAAAGACCGAATCGATGCGGCAGGACGAAGCCAGAGGTGTACGAGAGCGGAAGGTTGATGAGGTAGTAGATGCCGCCGAAGACAGCGCCGAATAGGGCGACCAGTAGCCAGTTATCAGTTGTCACTGTGAGGAGTGACGCCTTCAGTGAAGTAGACCAGCCGAGGATCAGCCAGGCCAGCGCATACGCGCCGCCGATGAGGACGTCGACCAGGAACAGCCGGCGGCGGATGCGGGCGTAGATTTTGGCTTGCTGCTGGCGTTCGGGGTCGAGTTGAGACACGAACGCCATTGTAGCATGGATCAGTTCAGATTGCGCCGTGCGCCGCCGTCCGGCCCGTGACTGAACAGCACCCGGCCCTCGTCTTCGACCTGCGTCTCGACGTGGACCGGCCGGCCCCAGAGCGTGTACAGATTGCGGAGCGTGTCCTGCGCGAACGGAACGTCGAGGTCGATCCCTTCGTGGCGATGGACGAGATACAGCTCGCCCCGGTTCTGATAGTTGCCGTCGGCGATCTCGACGATCGGCTGGCCGAAGTTGGTCAGTTGGAAGAGCAGGCGGCGCTTGATCTCCTGAAACTCGCGGCTGGCGATTTCGTATTGCCCGTCGTCTTCGTTGTAGTCGAATGTGAACAGCTGATGCTCGCGCGCGAAGTCTTCGGTCAGGAACTCGTCCATGAAGCCGATATCGTTGTAGACACGGCGCACCTCGAACACCTTCTGCCGGCCCAGTCCCAGTTTCCGGTCCCACTCGCGGCGAGCCTGCATGCTCTCGCATGCCTCGTACTCCGGGCCGAACGCGCCGCGATTCCAGCGGTCTTCGATGTCGCGGTATAGTTCGAGGCCCAACTTATAAGGGTTGAGGCGGCCGGGGTGGACGGCCACCGTGCCGGAATGGTGCTCCGCGTAGTCGATCAGTTCGTCCGGCTCCAGGGCGCGCTCGGTCATGATGCGGGTATGTGCAAAACTTGCCCACCCCTCATTCATGATCTTCGTCTGCCGCTGCGGCGCGAAGTAGTACGCCTCCTCGCGCACGATGTCGAGCACGTCATGCTGCCAGTTGTCCAGCGGCGCGTGTTCGAGCAGGAACAGCAGCACGTCGCGCTCCGGCTCTTCGGGGAAGTGCTTGCGATGCTGCTCAGCCTCCTCCAACTGGCGCTGCTGCTCGGCCAGGAACTCCGGTGGATTGATATATGCGTCCATGTAGGCTTTGGCGGGCAGCTTGTGCACAGTCTTCGGCTCTTCATCCTCAGATGACGGCAGAGGGCGACGGCGAATGCCGACCGAATGAATGTCGATCAGGTTGTCGAGCGAGAGGCACGCGTCCAGGAAATCCTCGACACAGTCCAGCCCGTGCCGCTCCACGTGCCGGCGGATGCGCGCCGCGTGGTTCGCCATCTCGTCGAGCATTCTGCGGTTGGTGTGCGCGAACCACAGGTTATTCTTGAAGAAATCGGAATGGCCGAATACGTGCGCCATGACCAGCTTCTGATCCACGCGCTGGTTGCTGGCCAGCAGGTAGGCGTAGCATGGATTGGTGTTGATCACCATCTCGTAGATGCGGTGCAGGCCGTAGGCGTACGATTTGGACAGGCGCTCGTATTCCATGCCGAAGCGCCAGTGCGGGTAACGCGTGGGGAACCCGTCGTAGGCGGCCACCTGGTTCATCATCCGGTAGTCGAGCATCTCGAAGCGAACCTCGAAGAAGTCGAGGCCGAATTCGCGGGCGTAGCCTTCGATGGTGGTTTGGAGTTGCTGAAGATCGGGAGAGAGAGACATGGCTGTTGCGTAAAACGTAAAGCGTAAAACGTAATTACGTTTTACGCTTCACGCTTTACGTTCACACACCCTTTCCCAGAAATGTTTTGATGGCCTCGTAAATGTCGTCGTCGTCGTCGATGGCGGCCGTGGCGAGCTTTTCGTCGTCCACGTCGTCGAGCGTGTCCATGAACTTGCGCCCGGACGAGCTTTGAACCTCGCCGTAGCAGAACAGGTTCGTCTTCGGCAGCAGATCGTGCCCCAGCAGCGCGATGCACCGCTCGTCGTCGTCGTCCCCGTAGTTCTCGCCGTCGGAGAAGTGCAGGGCATACAGGTTCCAGTCTTCGACCGGGTAATCCCGGCGCATGATGTCGCGGCACAATTCGTAGGCGGAAGAAATGCGCGTGCCGCCGCTCTCGCGCACATGGTAGAACGTGTGCTGGTCCACCTCGTGCGCGACGGCGTCGTGGACGATATAGCGGGTCACCAGATTCTTGTAGTGCGCGCGCAGCCAGGTATCGATCCAGAAGGCGGTCAGCCGCACCAGGTGCTTCTTGCGATTGGTCATGCTGCCTGACACGTCCATCATGTAGATCACCGCCGCGTTGCTATTCGGGCGCGGGTAGACCTTCCACGAGCGGTAGCGTTTGTCGTCGCGGATGGGCAGGATGGCCGGGCGGTCGTAATTGTACGTGCCGGAGATCATCTGCCGTTTGAGCGCCTCGCGGTACGTGCGCTTGAAATGTCGCAGGCCCTCCGGGCCGACGCGCCGAATGCCAGTGTAGCGAGTGACTTCGCCGTCGACGTTGTTCTTGCTCCTGGGCTGGATGCGCGGCAGCTCAAGTTCTTCGCCTAACAGCTCGACCAGCTCTTGCAGCGTCAACTCGACTTCGAGGATATGCGCGCCGGGCTGATCGCCGGCCTTGCCATTGCCGTCGCCCGGCTCGCCCGGGCCGAGCGGCGTGCCGATATCGCCCGGCCCCTGCCCGACGCCGCCCTGCCGACCGCCAAACCGGAAGTGCGGCAGCTCGATCTCGGGGATAGGAATACTCACCAGGTCTTTCCCCTGGCGGCCGATCAATTCGCCGTTGGAGATGTACTTGCGCAAGTTTTGCTTGATCTTGCCGCGCACGATCTGCCGGAAGCGGCTGGTGTCTTGCTCGATGGAGAGTATCATGGCTGTATTCCTGAAGATAAAATCGTAAAACGTGAAACGTAAAACGTCACAATTTACGTTTTACTCTTTACGTTTTACTCGTTACGTTTCACTTCCGGGCTGTGTCGCCCCGGGCGAAAATGCTGGCGACGTAGTTGAGCACGTCCGTCGCGCACACGTCGCAGTAGCCCATGTTCTTGATCATGCGGCTCTTGACGACCTCGATCTTCTCCTGCGTCTCGCTGTCGATCACGTTGGATACCAGACTGGTCAGCTTGATGGAATCCTTTTGATCCTCGAACAGCTTGAGCTCGAGCGCGCGGCGCAGACGATCGTTCGAGTCCCAGGAGAACGTCTTGCCCTCGATCGCCAGCGCGCCAATGTAATTCATGATCTCACGCCGAAAGTCGTCCTTGCGGCTCTCGGGGATTTCGATCTTTTCTTCGATCGAGCGCATCAGTCGCTCGTCCGGCGGCTCGTCCTGCCCGGTGTACGGGTTGCGCACCTTTTGCTTCTGGGTGTAAGCCTTGATATTGTCGATGTAGTTGGCAGCCAGGCGCTTGATGGCAGCCTCGTCGGCCGTGATGGCGCGCTGCACTTCGTTCTTGACGATCTCGTCGTACTCCGCGCGCGCCACGGCCAGCAGCTCGCGGAAGTGCTTGCGCTGCTCCTCGCTCGTGATCAGCGAGTGGTGTTTGAGGCCACCCTCCAGCTCGCGCATGAGCAGGAAGGGGTTGACGCAGGTGCGGCTCTGATCGCTGACCAGCGCGTTGGACAGCTTGTCCTGGATGTAGCGCGGCGAGATGCCGAGCATGCCTTCTTGCTTGGCTTCGGCCTGCAGCTCCAGCACGCTGTCTTCGGTGAAGCCGGGCAGCGAGCGGCCGTCGTACAGCTTCAGCTTCTGGAGCAGCGTCAGCCCGGCGTGCTTGGGTTCCTCCAGCCGGGTCAGCACCGCCCACAGCGCGGCGATCTCCAGCGTGTGCGGCGCGATGTGCTTGCCGACGACGCGCCGATCGTTGAAGTCGCGCTCGTAAATCTTCACTTCGTCGCTGTAGCGGATGACGTAAGGAATGTCGATCTTGAGCGTGCGGTCGCGCATCGCCTCCATGTACTCGTTGCTCAGCAAGCGGCGGTATTCGGCCTCGTTCGTGTGGCCCAAGATCACTTCGTCGATGTCTGTGTGCGCAAACTTCTTGGGCTTGATCTTGTGCTCCTGCGAGGCGGTAAGCAGGTCGTAGAGGAAAGCCACGTCGAGCTTGAGGATTTCAATGAATTCGACGAGTCCGCGATTGGCAATGTTCAGCTCGCCGTCGAAATTGAAGGCGCGCGGATCAGAATCCGATCCGTATTCGGCGATCTTGCGGTAGTTGATGTCGCCGGTCAGCTCGGTCGAGTCCTGATTCTTCTCATCCTTGGGCTGGAAGGTGCCGATGCCCACCCGATCTTTCTCCGTCAGCAGCAGCCGCTTGACGCGCGCCTGGCGGACGACGTCGAGCCAGTTGCCGCCAGACTTCTCCAGAAGGCGGTTGTACATGTAACGGCAGGCCGGGCACAGATCGCCCTCAATTTCGATCCGATCTAGCTCGCCGTGCCCCCCGTTGATATCCTCCAGCACGGCCGGCCGGAATTCCAGAGGAACCAGGTGCAGCGGCTCCTCGTGCATCGGGCAATCCATCCGATCGCCGTCGTCGGGCAGCCAGTAGAAGGAGTACAGGCGGCCGGCATCGGTTCGCGTGTAGGCCTCCAGTCCCTTCTTGAGCAGGCGGACGACCGTGCTCTTGGCCGTGCCGACCGGGCCGTGCAGCAGCATCACGCGCCGCTCGGTCCCGTAGTGGCGCGCCGCCGATTGGAAGATGCGCCCTAGCTCCATCAGCGGCTTGTCGAGGCCGAAGACGGCATCTTTGCCGTTCTCGAAGGGGTCGTCGAAGAAACGATAGTGGACGAGCGTCTCGCGGTTGCGCGTGTATTCATCGTAACCATAAGAGACGATCATGTCGTAAATACGCTGGAAGGCCGTGCGCGCGACTTTGGGATCGTTTCGCACGATTTGGAGGTAATCCTCGAAACTGCCTTCCCAGTGAAGGCTGCGAAATCCGGTCGTGTCCTGCATCTGCTCGATCTTGGCCAGAAGCGTGTTGCCTGTATCCATTGCCTGCCTCCTCAACCCGCGTCGCTGCTGTTGAGAGGTGGGACGTTGCGATACGATTTGTTCTTACGTGACGTTCGTTGGGGTTGTGTAAGTAATTGGTGTGGGATATTTGGGCCAACAACAAAACCCGGTTCCTTCCTAGAAACCGGGCTTCTTATCTTGACAATCCCAAAGAGCCTATCCGAAAATCCCGGCCTGCGGGGCTTTAGCCCGCTTTGGCCATGCAGACGAAAGTCTGCACTTCACTTTTCGGATAGGCCTAAATGTGACGCTGCACTCTTGCTCTCGCTGCGCCTG
Organism: Anaerolineae bacterium; assembly: GCA_035693785.1. Lineage (GTDB taxonomy): Bacteria > Chloroflexota > Anaerolineae > Fen-1058 > Fen-1058 > DASSFZ01. The sequence continues at coordinate 7,764 of DASSFZ010000285.1, forward strand.
TCCTGAGCGCAGCCGAAGGAAAGCGGAGAGGGTCAGAGGTGCGTCGCGCGTTGTATCACATTCAAACGGGCTCGAGTGCGGGACTCTCCTGGAATGGCTTGAGACTCTCTTCGACTTTCGGCAGACGGCCCCGGGCTTCGAGTTCGGCCACTTTGCGAAGGCCCGCGTATTCTTCAGCGCAGTCCGGACACTGAGCCAGGTGCGCTTTAGCCTGCGCCAGGTAAAGGGCTGCGGCCTGACCGGCGATCTCGAAATCGACGTAGGCCGGCAGGAGCGCCTGAAATTGCTCGCAATCTATTTCGGTCTCGGCAGTCGCATAGATGCGCTCGAGCCATTCGGTGAATTCTGTATAGTTCAATGGTGCGCTCCTTGTGGGGTATCTCTTTACCAAGAGGTAAGACGCTCTCAGTAGGCGATTTCTTACAGGTTTTCTATGGTCACTCTTGAAAGGGGGCCAGGATATCGCCCCCGCTCAAGTGGCGGGCCTGTAGGCTCGCCTTGATGCGCTTGCGGGCATCGTGAAGCAGCTTATACAGCGCGTTGCGAGTGAGGTCCATCATCTCCGCGACTTCGTCCATCGAACGGCCGTGCCAGTGGATGGCGATCAGTGCCGTGCGCTGGCGCTCGCTCAACTCGGTCTCGATGATCTCGCGGAGCAGATCCAGGTAGTAACGCTGGTCGGCCAACTGCTCCGGCTCCACCCTGTCCTGGTCGCTCAAAATGGCCTGGAAGAGGGCCGGCTCTTGCTCGCGCAGGCCATCGAGCGATTGATTCTGATAACGCCGTCGGCGCAGCTCGCTCGCCGCCCGGTTGATGACGAAGCGGTAAGCCCAGGTAGTGAACTTCGAATCACCCCGGAAGCTATCCAGGCTAGCGCGGATCTCGATCAGCGCATCCTGCGCCAGGTCTTCCGCCAGGCCGCGCACATCCTCCCGGCTCCAGTTGACCAGCTCGGTGCGATGCAGGGAGAGATAGACGAGGACAGCGCGCACGAGGAAGTCGCGCAAGTCCTGCAACGCTTCGGCCTGTGCCTCGCCGGGCTGTTCAGAGAGCGCCCGCAGCCAGTCTTCGTTCGAGCGATTCACCATCTTGCCGGCCCTTCGTCTGCGACGAACGATCCATGCCCCGTCGCCATTATCCCATACGCACCCGGATTCTCCAAGTAGACGTGGCAGGCCTTCGCAACGTGGGGCGAACCCGCGACTGACACCGGCGGACAAACCTGCCAGGTCTATGGCTCAGGATTACAGGTGCGAGCAGTATAAATATACCACGGTCGGCAAGAGACCCGGAAGGGCAGGTCAGGGCTTCTGCAACCGCTTCTTGACTCCGGGAGAAAGTTGACATAGACTCAACGGTGAGGGTTAAAGGTGCAAGAACGTGCGACTCACTTCTAGAGTGCATCGCACGTGGTTGGTTTCACCTCGAAGGGCCTGTCTGAAAAGCCTCACGCCAAGCCTGCCCCGAGCAGGGCCGAAGGGATGCTCAGGCGCAAAGTCTTGTCCGGAATTCTTAGCGGTTTTGCGCCTTTGCGCGAGTTTGAGACAGCTTCCAAGCCTGCGATGCACGACGCGACAAAACCCGATCACATCAAACAGCTCACCACACGCATCGCACGCCTCGGCGCGCAGTCCCGCCGAGCACGGGTGATGCTTGCGCTCGGCAGTGTAGGCGGCTACGCACTGCTGTTTTTCGCGCTTCATCCCGTGATGGGCGGCGCGGCGGCCGCGCTGGTCATATTACCGGTGGCTGCGATCGGGTGGCTCTGGGGGATGTGGGCGGGGCTGCTGGCCGGGCTGCTCAGTATCATGCTGAATACGCTCCTGTTGAACCTGGCCGGGGAGGCCGGTTGGGACGTAGTGTTTCGTACCGGAGGCGGACCGGGATTCGTGACGCTGGCGCTGATCGGCGCGGCCGTCGGGCGGCTGCGCGATCTGAGCGACCGGGTGAAACTGCAACTTGCCGAACGCGAGCGAGCAGAGGAGGCTCTGCGCGACACGACGGCCGCACTCAACAGCACGCTCAACCTCGAGGAAGTGCTCGACCGCATCCTGGCCAACGTCGGGCGGGTCGTGCCGCACGACGCGGCCAGTGTGATGCTGATCGAAGCGAGCGTATCCTATCTCGTCCGCCGTGTGGGCTACATGGACCCGGTTGCGGGGTCGGGCGTGCGCTCCCTGCGCTTCCGGGTGGCCGACGTGCCGACATTGCGTGAGATGAGCGAATCCGGCCAGCCGCTGGTCATTCCGGATACCCGGACCTATACCGGCTGGGTCGACCGCCCGGAGACGCACTGGATACGCTCGTACGTCGGCGCGCCGATACGCATGAAGGGACAGACGATCGGTTTCCTCAACCTCAACAGCGCCGCGCCCGGTTTCTTCACGGCAACGCACGCCGAGCGCCTGCTCGTTTTCGCTGACCATACTGCTATCGCCATCGACAACGCCAGGCTGTATGGCGCCGAGCGCCGCCGCGTCGAGACGCTGGCTGCGCTGCACGAGGCCGGCCTTGCTCTGAACACGCAGCTCGACCTGCCTGTGCTGCTGCAGACCATCGTCGAGCGCGCCGCGCGCTTGCTGGGCAGCCCAATGGGAGAACTCTACTTGTTGCTGCCGGACGAGCAGACGCTGGAACTGAAGGCAGGTTACAATCTGCCCGGAGAACTGACAGGTCTTCGCTTGCGCCTGGGCCAAGGCTTCTCCGGTCGCATCGCCCAGACGGGGGAGCCGCTGATTGTAGGAAACTACAATACCTGGCCGGGGCGATTGACAGCCTTCGACCACATACCTTTTGGCTCCGTGGTGGGTGCGCCGATCAAGTGGCAAGAGCGCGTCACCGGTGTCATCCTCGTCGACGATTTTCAACCCGAACGCTTCGAACCGGCGGACGTACAATCGCTGAGCTTCTTCGCCAACCAGGCTGCGATCGCCATCGAGAACGCGCAGTTGTACGACGCGATCCGCCGCCACGCCGGCGAGCTGGAGCAGCGCGTGATCGAGCGCACCGCCGAACTCGATCGCGAGCGCCAGCGCCTGGCGACAATCCTCGACGCGACCGGCGAAGGCATCGCCCTGATCGATCGTAACCATGTCATCGTCTACGTCAATGCCGCGATGGAGCAGCTCACCGGCTACACGCTCGCCGAAGTGCTGAATCACACGATCGACCTATGGAGCCACGAGCATACGCCGCCGGCCGTGAACGAAGCGCTAGAGCGCTGCTTCGAGCGAGGCGAGCCGTGGCGCGGCGAGGTGATCAGCGGGCGCAAAGATGGCACACACTACGACGCCGCGTTGACGATCATCCCGCTCCGGGGCGCCGACGGCGCCATCGTCGGCTACGTCGTATCGCAGCGCGACATCACGCACCTCAAGGAACTCGAGCGGCTCAGGAATCAGTTCGTCTCGCGCATCGGCCACGAACTGCGCACGCCGCTATCCAACATCAGGCTGTATGTCGAGCTGCTGGAGCGCGGCAAGCCGGAGAAGCGTGCCGAATACATGAAGACGCTGTGGCGCGAAACCGCCCGCCTGCAGAAGCTGATCGAGGGCTTCCTCGAGATTTCGCAGCTCGACGCCGGCATGCTCCCGGTCAATCCGGTCCCGACCGATCTCAATCAACTCCTCGGCCGGGTGATCGGCGAGCACAGCGCGCTGGCCGCCGAGCGCGGCTTAACGCTCACGCTTCATCCCGATCCCGGTCTGCCACGCGTGCTGGCGGATCCGGAGCTGGTGGATCAGGTCATAGCCAATCTGCTAGAGAACGCGCTCCGCTACACGCCGCGCGGCGGGCGCATCGCCGTGCGCACAGCTCTCCGCCGCCGAGAGGAGCGCGAGTGGGTCACGCTGGCGGTGCAAGACACCGGGCCGGGCATATCACCCGAAGAGATACCGCGCCTGTTCGGGCGTTTCTACCGGGGCGAGGCTGCGCGCGATTTCAGCACGCCCGGCGCCGGGTTGGGGCTGGCTATCAGCAAGGCCATCGTCGATCGCCTGGAGGGTCGCATCACCGTCGATGGGGGAGTTGAGGGAGAGCCACCTCAGCGCCAGGGCGCGACTTTCGTGGTGTGGCTTAGACCGGCGATGGGTTGACTATCTACCTGTAGCATAGGGCCTTGTGCCCGCTTGTGCCCGCTTTTCGGCGGAAACGACGCCACGAGGGGCCGAATACGGTCATTTTGGATCGACTGAGACCGGTCTCGACAACCGCCCCGGATAGTACTGCAAAGTCCCTTGACGGCGAGGGGGGGTTGGCATAGACTCGAAGCACAGAATAGCCATTCGCCTACCAGGGTGCGTCTGAAGAATAGCGTAAGCCCGAGGAGAGAGAAAATGACCCACGTCGATCTTGATCCCTCATCGCCCACGAACAAAATCGCGCGCCTGTTGCGCCTGCTGCTCAGCATTGTGCTCGGACTGTCGATATGCGTGGCGGTCGTGTTGGTCGTCGACCAGGCAGACCATACCGCTCGCGCCGAGCCTCTGCCCGGCGGCACGCCCAAGCTGATCCTGTCCACCAAGACGGTCAGCCCGACCATCACTGCGCCGGGCAGCATCACACTGACGTATCGCATTCTTCTGGCTAACACCGGCGCATGGACGGCGACCGCGACCCTTCTCCGCGACGCACTGCCCACGCCCACGACGTACATCAGCGGTTCGGCTCGGGCCTCGGCCGGCACGCAGCCGATCGTGCAAAACGGCGTGCTCACCTGGACCGGCAACATCGGCTTCGATAGGGCGGTGGAGATCACGTTCAGCGCCAGGCTGACCAGTGCGATGACGTTCGGGCAGGTCGTCAACTCGGCCGTCGTGAGCAACGCGCAGATCGCGACGCCGATCACGTTGACGGCCGTCACGACGGTGACGAACGTCCCCATATTGACGATCGGCAAGATGAGCGCGCCCGCGAAACCCGGCCCCAACAAGCCGATGGTCTACACCCTCACCGTCGCCAACCAGGGCCAGGATGCTGCCAACCTGCCGATCACCGTCACCGATCAAGTACCCCAGAATACGACGGTGCTCGACGTCGGCCCGAACGGCATCGCCGGCGGGAATGCGATCACCTGGACGCGCCCGGTCACGCTGGCGCTCGGCGAAACGAGCACATTCACCTTCAGCGTGACGGCCGGCGACGTGCCCAGTGGGACGGTCATCTCGAACTCTAACTACAAAGTCGCCAGCCCGCAAACCGGCGTGTCGGCAGGAAAATTGTATACCGTCACCATCGTCGATCCCATTTTCTCGCTCTCCAAGGAAACGTGGCCCCATCCGCCCGGTTCCAACCGCGAGATGACCTATACCTTGACGCTGCTCAATACAGGCTCGCAGGCGACGGGCGTGGTCGTCACAGACCGGGTGCCGTCTGGCGTGACCTACGTGCGGGGCGGTGCGCTGCTTGCAGGTGTGGTGTCGTGGACGCTCCCGAGCCTGGATACCGGCGCGGCTGCAGAGTTTACTTACACCGTTTACATCAGCGACGTGATGGACGTTCCGATCGTGAATGACGATTACACGGCTTGCAGCGCCGAAGGCGTATGCCAGGCTGGCGATCCGCTCACCATCACGGCCGACGGGCCTAACTTCGAGGCAGTGGTTGTCCTGGATCCGATCGCCAAGAAACCAGGCGCCGGCACCGGGCCGGTAACTCCGACGCTGGTCGTGCGCAACCTCGGCCCGGGCAACGCGATCGGCGCCATGGCCACATTCTACTTCGAGAACATCGCCGTGAGCGGCAATGATCTCTACGGCACGCCCCCTGTCGGCACGCCCCCGCCTTTCCCCCCAGGCCCTGTCTGTGGCACCGTCGACGTCCACTGTGACTCCTTCGTGTGGGTCGGATCGCTGGGTTACGGTCAGGCCGTCACGTTCACGACGATCGAGGGTCAAAACACAATTGGCGGCGACGAGGGCAATCTGTATACGGCGACCGTCGTCGTCAGCGATAGCTTAAGCAACATGACGACTTCGCTCATCACCGGCACGGCAGCGGGCAGGGTCACCCACTTCGCCAACTTGATCCCGACTAAATCCGCTCTGCCGGTCGTCGGCCGTGGGCAGTTGATGACCTACACTATCCTCGTCGTCAATAGCGGCCTGGCGGCGGAGCTGCCTCCCATCCTGACGGACACAGTCCCCCTGAGCGTGAGCCTCGTGAGCATCAGCGATGGCGGCGTGGCTCAAACGAAGGGCGTTACACCGACAAGAACCGTCATCTCTTGGACGCTGCCTGCGCTAAGCCCGGGAGACACGGCAGTTCGTTCCTTCATGGTGCGGGTGGCCGACAATCTGGTGAGCGGCACGCAGATCGTCAACCAAGATTATCGTGTGACTTGGACCGAGACTGAGACCAGCACGCTCTTTTCTAACGCTGGTCAGCCGGTCACGACCACCGTTCGAGAAGTGGGGCTGATCGATTCGTACAAAGAGGTCACGCCGACGTGGGCACTGCCCGGGCCGAACAACGTGCTGACCTATTCCGTGCACGTCGTCAATTCGAGCGCGGTTTCGCTGACCGGCGTCACCCTCCGCGACGTGCTCCCCTGGCAGTTCAGCACCTACCAGCGCGACGCGGTGGCGAGCGCAGGCTCGGTCGTGAGCGACATCGTGACCGTACGCTGGACAGGGAACGTGGACGCCTTCTCGTCCCAGGTCGTGACCTTCACCGTGCGAGTGGATCCGGGCTACCGGGGGCCAGTAACCAACACCGCGACGATCAGCCACTCTAGCCTGCTCACCCCGGTCGTCGTCCAGGCGGTTGCCTATATTACCGATCTGCCCGTGCTGTTCATCAGCAAGTCGGCTTCGCCCGACCCGGTGGCAGCCGGCTCGGACCTCAACTACACCATTCGCGTGGTCAACGCGGGCCAGCAGGCGACCGGCCTGGTCATCACCGACGTGATCCCGACCAATACCACTTACGTCGCCGGCAGCGCCAGCGCGAACGGCCAACTGGTGGGGAATCAGTTGCGGTGGGAAGTTCCGGTGCTCAAGTCAGGAGAAAGCCAAGCACTTGCATTCCGAGTGAAGGTCGAGTCCGGACAGGAGGTAGTCAACCGGCTTTACGCCGTCAAGTCGGCGGAAGGAATCACCAGCCTGGGCGCGCCGGTGGTCACACGTGTCACCCGGGGAAACAAGATTTATCTGCCCATCGTCATGAGAAACGCGCCGTGATACGGCGGCTCAACCGGCTTGGAGCGTTCTGCGCCCACTCCGTTTCCGCGGAGTGGGCGCAGAATCATTTTACTCGGATCGTTTGTTCCCAGTGGATCGTCAATCTGGTTTTGACGGATAGTCGTAGTAGCGACTTCAGTCGCTGACAACCAAAGTCGTCACCACGATCCATTTACCCGTGTCGCGCAAGCGCCTCCTCCACGATCTCGGCCACATCCTTCACCTGCATCTCGCTCTTCTCGGCCTTGGCCGCGTCGGTGAGCATGATCATGCAGAACGGGCAGCCGACGGCGAGCGTGTCCTTGCCGGTCGCCATCGCCTCGCGGAAGCGGTTCGCGCTCACGCGCTCCGCGCCGTGCTCTTCCTCTTTCCACATCTGCGCGCCGCCCGCGCCGCAGCAGAAAGACCGGCTGCGGTTGCGCGGCAGCTCGGCGACGCTCACGTTCGCCTGCACCAGCGCGCTGCGCGGCGTATCGTAGACGCCGTTGTGGCGGCCGAGGTAACACGGATCGTGGAACGCGACCTCGGCCTGCCTACGCGAATCGACGTGGAGCTTGCCGAGCAGGAGCAGCTCCTCGATGAGCTGCGTGTGGTGGATCACTTCGTAGTTGCCGCCGTAGGCCGGGTACTCGTTCGCCAGGGTGTGCAGGCAGTGCGGGCATGCCGTGACGATGCGCTTCGGCTTGACTTCGTTCAGCATCTCGACGTTGCCCGTCGCCAGCTCGAAGAACAGCGCCTCGTTGCCCGAGCGGCGGGCCGAGTCGCCCGTGCAGCGCTCCATCTTGCCGAGGACGGCGAAGCTTACGCCCGCCTCGTTCAGGAGCGTAGCGAAGGCGCGCGCCGTCTTCTGCGCGCGTGCATCGGTCGCCGGGGCGCAGCCGACCCACCACAAGACGTCCGGCTCGGGGTTCTGCTCGATCGTCGGCACGTTCAAGCCCTTCGCCCAATCGAGCCGCGCATCGGGCGAGATGCTCCACGGGTTGCCCTGGCGCTCCATGCCCTTGTACGCCTGCTGCAATTGCGCCGGGAAGGCGCTGTCCATCAGTACCAGGCTGCGGCGGATGTCGAGGATGTCGCGCATCGGCTCGTTGTCGACCGGGCAGACTTCGACGCACGCGCCGCACGCCGTGCACGCCCACACCGCTTCGGCGCTGATCGCGAATTCGAGCAGCCCGAGCGACGATTCTTTTCCGGCGGCGAGCGCCGCGCCTTCCTGATTGATTTGATAGCGTTTGTTGATCTCCAGCGCGGCGGGCGAGAGCGCCTTGCCCGTAGCGTATGCCGGGCAGGCATCCTGGCAGCGATTGCACATGATGCAGGCGTACGCGTCGAACAGTTGCGCCTGCGAAAGATGCTCCAGTCTCGACGCGCCGAACTGCTGGATGCTCTCGTCCTCGAAGTCGATCTTGTCGAGCTGGCCGATCGACGCGCGCCGGGGCTTGAGCAGGAAGTTGAGCGGCGCCATGACGATGTGAATGTGCTTCGAGTAAAGGAAGTACGGCACGAACAGCAGGATCGAGCCGAGCGCGCCCCACCAGAAGACGTGCTCCATCACCTCGAGCATCTGCGGCGTGAGCCCGGCCCATAACGCGCTCGTCGACGTGGCGAAGGGCTGCCAGGGGTCCGCTTCCGTGGCGGCGATCTGGACGCTCGCGCCCAGGAAGCGCGTGCCGATGTGGAACAGGATGAAGACGCCGACGATCAGCGAATCGCGCTTGATGCCGAAGTCAGCCTTCGGGTGCAGCAGCGTGCTGCTGCGGAAGTTCCAGATCTTGCGGCCGGTGATCGCCCGGCGCAGCAGCAGCGCGACCATCCCGGAGAGCGCGGCGACGCTCAGCACGTCGGCGATCAGGCGGTACACATCGCCGACGGTGTCTTCGCCCAGAAAAATGAAATTCGGGAGGAAACCCTCCAGTCCATCGCCGACGTTGACGAGCAAATACAAGACGAACGCGAACGCCACGCCCGCGTGCGCGAGCGAGGCCAGCGGTCGCCGCTTCCAGGTGGGATATTGCGTGACGAACACCAGCGCCGACTTGACCAGGCGGCTGACAAAACGATCCGTCGCCAGGCGGCCAGTGCCGCGCTGGATAATGCGGCGGATGCGGACGAACGTGGCGAACGCAAAGTAAACCGAGACCAGCGCCAACAGTATGAAAAGTATCTTTTCGATGGTGGTCAGCATGATCCCTGTCCTATATATCGAAAACGCTCCCGCGCCGGTGGTTCATCGCCCGGCGCGGCGCACGGCGCTGCAGCGCTCGCAGTCGGGCCGGTTGCACAATAGCGCGTCGGCCTGATCGGCGATCAGGCCGGCCGCGATCGGGATCAGCATCGACAGCGGGACGCGCCGCGCGACGGCGCCTCCAATCGTCACCTGCCGGATCTCGCCCGCGATCTCCGGCTCGATCGCGTCGAATCCGTCCGAGCAGCCGGGGAAGCCGGGCAGGCGCACAGCGCGGGCATCTCTGGAATCTTCGCCGCGCACGATCGCCCAGCGCATGAACTGCCTGCGCCCGGCCAGCCGCTCGGCAAGATGGATGCTCGCATTGCGCGTGTGGCCGACGCCGAGCAGGAGCACGTCGCCGTCGTGACGCTGCAGCCATTCGATCGGCGCCAGTGGATCATCGAGTGTCTGGCCGGCGAGAACCTCGCCTGCACGCTTGCCGGCGGCGACGAACGACAGCACGGGATGTGAACTGCGGACGGCGATGGAATGCCGCCGCAGCGTTTCGGCGATGACACCCATGTCGCGATGAGCGGGCAGGTTGCGATGAAAGAACGTCGCGTTCCGATTGGCGGCGTCAAACTCAGGATGTCCGTAGGTCATGCCGTTGTCGGGCGGGCCGACGAGCGGCCACACCATCGACTGGTAGGTGAAGGCCGGCAGCACGATGGTGTCGCATGTCCACAGCAGCGCGGCGAGCACGGCACGCGCGCCGCCGCGCACGTAGCCGAATGACGACAGCGAGGCATGAACGATGACGGCGCTGCCCGAAGGGAGCGTCAGGCCGAGCGATCGGAGTCCCCTGAAGATGTCACGAACGCCGACGGAGTTCGAAGCCATACGAGCCTCTGTGGTCGAAGCGTTCGTCGTCACCGGCCCTTCCACTCTGCCGGCCGCTTATCGACGAACGCCTGCATGCCTTCCTTCTGGTCTTCGGTCGCGAACAGGAAATAGAACAGGCGGCGCTCGTAGTCGAGGCCGTCGGCCAGCGGCATTTCGTATGACTTGTTGACGGCCTCTTTCGCCAGCCGAATCGCGATCGGCGCTCTCGACGCGATCTCGCCGGCGAGCTTGAGCGCCTCGTCCAGATACACTTCGACGGGCGCGACGCGGCTGGCCAGCCCTGCCTGCTCGGCCTCGCGCGCCGACAGGGTGCGCCCGGTGAGCACCATCTCCATCGCCTTGCTCTTACCGATGGCGCGCGTCAGGCGCTGCGTCGCCCCTGCGCCCGGCATCACGCCGAGGTTGATTTCCGGCTGGCCGAACTGCGCCGTTTCCGAGGCGACGATAATGTCGCAGGCCATCGCCACTTCGCAGCCGCCGCCCAGGCACCACCCTGACACGGCGGCGACGATTGGCTTCTTGATCTTCTTGATGCGATCCCAGCGGCTGATAGCGTCGTGCGTTAGCATATCGGCCGCCGACGCGCCTGCCATCTCCTTGATGTCGGCCCCGGCGGCGAAGGCGCGCTCGTTGCCGGTGATCACGATGCAGCCGACGTTCTCGTCGCGGTCGAACTCCTCCAGCGCCGTCGCGACTTCCTCCATCTGTTGGGCGTTCAGCGCGTTGAGCTGCTGCGGCCGGTTGAGGCGAATCAGGCCGACGCGGTCTCTGACCTCGGTAAGG
>DASSFZ010000286.1:0-20158 GCA_035693785.1 Anaerolineae bacterium
CAAGGAGTCGTCCTGATATGAAAGTCATCATCATGGGCTGTGGTCGGGTGGGCGAAGAGCTGTGCCGGATTATGCTCGGCGACGGGCATGAGGTTGCCATTATCGACTACGATCAGGCAGCACTGGATCGCCTTGGCCCGCACTTCAGAGGCCGCCAAGTGCTCGGCGTCGGCTTCGACCGAGACGTGCTATTGCAGGCTGGCATCGAGCAGGCGGATGCCTTCGCCGCGACGAGTTCATCAGATAATGCGAACATTATCGCAGCACGAATCGCGCGCGACATTTTTCACGTCCCGCGCGTGGTGGCCCGCCTGTTCGATCCGCGCCGCGCGGAAATCTACCGGCGGCTGGGCCTGGTGACCGTCTCTTCGACGGCCTGGGGCGCGGAGCGCATCCACGAGCTGTTGACGCATAGCGAGCTCGATCCGGTGATGGCATTCGGTAATGGTGAAGTCTCACTGCTGCGGATCGAAGCGCCGTTGCACCTCGTCGGGCGGCAGGTGCGCGATTTGAGTGTGCCAGGTGAGATCGGCGTCGTCGCTATCGTTCGCTCCGGTCAGGCGATGCTGCCCACGCTGGGCACGGAGTTGCGGGATGGGGATATCCTCTATTTGGCCGTGCTCGCGTCAGCCCTGGAGCGCGCCGAGAGCATATTAGGCGTGGGTGAAGGAGTCTAGTCGCCGCGCATACACGCGCAGGAGCGCTCGCAGAAACGGCCATGGCGGCAGCGACGCCAGAAGCGCCACATCGTTAAGCAGCGATCCGGTCTCGTCCAAGAATCGGAAAATGCGGCGAACCGGGTTGCGCCGGAAGAGCGCGGTGAAGAGCGAGTGCGCCTGCCCGCCCTGCTGTGCCATCACGTCCAGCATGATCGAATCGTGCAGGCGATACCAAGCCGAATCCTTCGGCACGTCGAACGGATGCCCGCGCCGCAGCAGCGATTCGACCATCGCCGCCGAGTCACGCTGAATCCGCAGGAAGGCGTAGCCGGTCGATGGCTTGACCCGCCCACCTTGCGTACCGATACGCAGCACGCGGCGGCCGGCGCAGCGCGGGAAGGGCCGATCGGTCATTGGGATGACGCCGCTCTCGTCCTCGACGATCCGATACTCTCCGATCTCCAATCTCTTTTCGATGTATTCCCGTAACGCCTGCTCGTACTCTTCCCGCGCCAGCAGTTCCGCCGAAAACAACGTGTGCTCCACCAGTGCGCGCCGCTCGGAGAAGGGCAACACGTACATGAAGCGCAGTGCGCCGTCCTGCAGTGTGCGAAAGTCGAACAGCGTCGGCGTGCGTGGATCGAAGGTTGCGCGCTGCGCTTCGATGACCCAGCCTCGGAAGTGCTGTTTGAGATGGCGGTAGCGCGCTGGGGCAGCCTCGAACTCTGCCGGACGGAACAGGCTGTCGAAGACCCAGCGCCCTGCGTAAACCCGATCGCCGACCGACACGCGCGCGGCGTCTGCGCCGTCCTCGATGCGATCGATCGCGCCCCGAACGAACTCGACATTAGCGCGCGTCGAAAGCGCCTGCCGCACGTGGCGATAGAAGTCGATGCCGCGAATCATCTGATAGCGGTAGGCGCCGAGATCAATGACTCGCTCGAAGCCCTCGCCGACGAAGCGCAGCCGATCCCACGAGCGAAAAATGATATCGTCGAAAGGAGTCGGCCGATCCGTCCAGAAGCACCAGGTTCGATCGTTACGGTCTTTCGTGTCCTTGTCGATAATGAGGATTGAACTCTCGCGCAGCGAACTGTGAATCAGGTGATAGGCGAGGCTGAGTCCGGCCAGCCCGCCGCCGGCCATGATGAAATCGTAATGTTTCATCGCCGCCTCGCATGCATCATCACACCTGGACGCGGCTCCAGAGTCGCGCCCATGTGCGGATGAACGGGGTGCCCGGTGAACGTCAATTTGAACTGCTGCAACAGCCGCGCCAGCACGATCTTCACTTCGGCCTCGGCGAAGGCGAATCCGATGCAGATGCGCGGCCCGCCGCCGAATGGGACGTAGGTGTACGGGGCGCGCGCTTTGCTGCTTTCCGGCGCGAATCGCTCCGGATCAAAGCGGTCGGGATCGGGCCAGTATCGAGGATCGCGGTGCGTCAGGTAGATCGAGTACAGCACGCGCGCACCGGCGGGAATGCGATACCCGTTGAACTCCAAATCCATCGCCGCCGTGCGCGTGCCGAGGTGGATCGGCGGATATAGGCGTAGCGTTTCCTTCACCACTCGATCGAGATACGGCAACTGCGCGGCATGCTCGATTGCCGGCATCCGGCGGCCCAGCACAGCGTCGACTTCGGCGCGGGCGCGCGCCATCGCGTCGGGATGCGCGCCCAGCAGGTACAGCGCCCATGCCAGCAGCGCGGTGCTGGTGTCGTGGCCGGCGATCAGCATCGTCAGTAGTTGATCGCGAATCAGGCCGTCGCTAAGGCCTGATGCGATCAGCGCGCCAAGCAAGTCGTCGGCGCTGCCCGGCTGCGCACGGCGCGCAGCGATAATGCGATACAGATAGTCGTCCACGCGCTTGAGCGCGCGAGTGTAGCCAGGGCGCGGCAAGTTGCGCCAGAGGATCCATGGGCCGGGCGAGATGTACGCCAGTGTCTTCAGGATCGACGGCCATAGTGCTCTCAGGTCGGGCGCGAAATCGACGCCGAACATCGTTTTGGTCAGGATCAGCAAGGCAATGCGGCGCATCTCCACCAGCATGTCGCGCGGTGCGTTGTCCGTCCACGCGGCGGTGACGCGATCGGCGCTGCGCCACATCGCCTCGACGTAACCGGACAACATGCGCCGATGCAGCGATGGGTCCATCCGCCGGCGCAGCGCATCGTGCTCTTCGCCATCGGTGACCAGCACGCCGCGCCGCAGCAGGCTCGTCACCGGATCGCCTTCCGTGCGCCAGCGCAGATCGACGCGTGAGATGATCAGCACGAAGCGATTGGCTTCCGGCCCGGCCAGCATAATTGGCTTGAAGCCGGGCAGCGTGATGCGGAAGATGTCGCCGAGTTCGCGATGAAAGACTTCCAGCGCGGCCAGGATCGTCCGGCGCTGCCACATGGCGCGCAGCGCGTGAAGGCCGGTGAGGCCTTGCGGCTCAGGCGGATTGAGAAGGTGAGGCATCGTTTTGGCAATCATTTTGATTTGTGCACCGCAAGCGTACGTCCTCGCCACGTCGCCCTGCCGGTGAGCGTGAGCGCCATCGATCGGAAGGCGATGATCACCGTCAGCGCCATCGAGATGGGATACAGCAGTGCCAGATACGCCGGCAGACTGAATCGCCTTGTGACGATCAGCCACAGCCCGATCGATCCGGCAGCGGCCACGACCGCGGCTTCGAGTGAGAAACCGGGAAGCATAACGCCCAGCAGGCCCAGTCCCAACAGCATCGGCCAGATCACGAACACGAGTCCCATCCACGTCCAGACGAACAGGAACTGCGGCCAGCCGTAGTCGAACGCCGCAAACAGATTCTTGCTCAGGCCTTCCATCACGTGACCCAGATTGCGATACATGCGGCATTCAATTCGACCGCCACCGTCGACCAGACGCCAGCGCAAGCCTTGCGACACAATCCGCCGCGCCAGCGCGATGTCATCGACCGCATTCTGCCGCACGGCGGCATGTCCGCCGCTGCGATCGTACGCTTCGCGCCGAAAGAGCATGTACTGTCCGACGGCGACGACGAGCGACGTTCGCCGCAAGCGATGCGCCAGAGCCAGCGGAATCAGCGCAAACAGGCTCCACGGGATGATCGGCACGATCAGCCGCTCGGCCCACGATCCGACGATCTGCCGGGGCAGCGCGCTCAGCAGATCGGCGCGTTCGACGTGCAGCGCGGCGACGGCGTCGCGCAGCGTCTGCGGATGATGGTGTGTGTCGGCATCGGTGAACAACAGCAGATCACCGGCGGCCGCCTGCGCCAGTTGATGACAGGCCCAATGCTTGCCCAGCCAGTCGGGCGGCAGTGGCTTGCCGATCAGAACGCGCAATCGCGGTTCGCCGTCAAGCGCCGCCAGAATCGACCTGGTGCGATCGCCGGAGTCGTCGTTCAGCACCAGCACCTCGAAGTCCGGGTAGTCCTGCGCCAGCAGTGAGCGCACGCACCCTTCGATGTTGTCTTCCTCGTTCCGCGCCGGCACCAGAATCGACGCGCGCGGGAAGCGCGCCGGAGCGGGATAACGATTCATCCGCCGCCACGCTTTCAAGTTGCCTACGGCGATCAGCAGCAGCCCGATGACGAACGCCGCCAGCCCGTATTGAAAGCTCAGCCATGCATCGTTCACGGCGTGTGCCTCATTCGCTTCACGATCCACCCGCGCAGGCGGATCGGCTCGCGCAGATCGCGCCGATGTTTCCATAGCAGGATCGCCAGGTTGCCGATCCAGATCGCCAGCACGGACGCGTCGAATCCACGCAACGCGAGGTGTGCGCCGAAGCCCAACATGCCGAGAATGACTGCCCAGGCATTCGCCGTCTGAACGGCGAGGAACAGCGTGAAGAACAGGCCGAGCGTGATCGGTCCTTCGGCGAGTGTGACGCCGCTCCATGCGCCGAACGTTACAGCCAGCGCCTTGCCGCCCTTGAAGCCAAGAAACGGGGAGAAGGCGTGGCCGGCAATCGGCGCGAGGGCGATTGGCACGAGCGCCCAGCCGTCGATGCTGGCTGAGAAGTGAGCCAATCCTGCTGGCAGAGCGCCCTTAGCCCAGTCCAGCAAGATTGCTGGCACGCCAATGCGTGCGCCGCCGGCTTTCCATGCATTCGCTGCGCCAGGGTTCGCATCGCCGAAGCGGCGAATGTCGACGCGCGCCTGCCATCGCCCTAGCACAACTGAAAAGGGAATGGCTCCGGCCAGGAGTGAGACAACAGTCCAGAACAGTGTGAGCATCAGGCTCTTGCCAGGCCGCGCAGCCGCAGGTCGATCAATCGGCGTAGCCTGCCTATCGTGCCGACGTGCGCCCGGCGAGTGAACACGTCGTAGTCATGTGCCTCGATATCATCGAGGATGGCGCGGTACAACATCGCCGCCGCGGCGATGGCGAATCGGCCGTCGGCGTTGAGCATGGCAATGCCCGGCCAGGCGTCTTCGTACAGCCGGCGGTTGCGGTCGATCTGGAATTGCATGAACGCCCGCCAGCGGTCGTCGACGCGGCCTTCGGCCAGTTGATCCTCCGCAATGCCGAATCGACGGAGGTCTTCCTGCGGCAAGTAGACGCGGCCATTTCGATAGTCCTCGCCCACATCGCGCAGCACGTTGGTGACCTGTAGCGCGACGCCTAGCTTGATCGCGTACGGGATGGCTTCAGGGCCGGAGAAGCCGGTGATGTGCATACTCATCAGCCCGACGGTCGAAGCCACACCATACGAGTAAGCCGCCAGATCGTCGAAAGTCTCGTAACGCTGCTGGAGCAGATCGCGCGCCACGCCGCCGATGAGCTGCTCCACGTAGCGGTGCGGAATACGAAAGCGCCAGAGCGTATCCGCCCACGCCACGGCCACGGGATCGTCTTCCGGCGGGTGGGGCATCAGCACGCGCTCGCGCCACGCCGCCAGCATGGCTTCAGCGTCGCCGCTCGGCCTGTCGACGACGTCGTCGCTGGTGCGGCAGAAGGCGTATAACGCGCGCACCGCGCGCCGCTTGTCAACCGGAAGCAACTGCGACGCCATATGGAACGAGCGGCTGTGCTCGGCCGTAATTGCTTCGCAATGAGCATAAGCCCGTTGCAGGAGTGCTGCATTTTGGACAGGTTCCCTGTGTATCGATAGTGATTGCCACGCTTCATGTGCCAGCAACAGTAGGCTGTGTTCCCAAGTCTGGGCCTGTAAGATCATTTCGCCCCCGTGTCGACGTACTGCCTGTAAGTCAGCCAGCAGGATAATATCACAAATGAACACTATTTGTCAAGGTATTGCTTTGCAAATACTTGACAAGAATCGGAATGAATGATAATGTTGGCTATGCAAGGAGACAATTTCCATGACAAGACGACTTACGGCATTGGTAATTGGCGCGGGAATTGGCGGCATTGCGACCGCTGCGCGGCTGGTTCGAAATGACTTTGACGTGACGGTGGTGGAAAAGAATGCCGAGCCTGGCGGACGATGTGGGCGGCTTGTGCGCGATGGACACCGGTTCGATATCGGCCCCACCCTCTTCCTAATGCCCGAAGTATTCGCGGAAACTTACGCGGCCCTGGGCGAGCGCATGGAAGATCACCTCGATCTGCGCCGCATCGACCCAACCTACCGCATCCGATTCGATGATGACGCTGTCCTCGATCTCACCGCCGACCTTAACGCGATGCAGGCGCAGCTAGAGACGATCGAGCCGGGCAGCTTTGGCGGTTTCCTGCGTTACCTGGCAGAAGGCAATCGCCACTACAAGACCTCGCTGACACATTTCGTGGGCCGCAATTTTTACAGTCCACTACAATACTTCAGCTTGAGCAACCTGCCGTTGCTGTTTCGACTGAAAGCGCTGGTCAAGCATTACCACAACGTCGGCAATTACTTCAAGCATCCGCATCTCAAGGCGGCATTCACGTTTCAGAACATGTATCTGGGACTCAGCCCATATGATGCGCCGGCGACATATTCACTGCTGCAGTACACCGAGCTGGCCGACGGCGTGTGGTTCCCCATGCGCGGCATGTATCGCATCATCGAGACACTGGTCTCCATCGCCGAAGCGAAGGGTGTGCGCTTTATCTACAACGCGCCGGTCGAGAAGATTGAGGTCGAGGGCAAACGTGCGACAGGCGTCGTGCTGAACGATGGGCGGCGCCTCACGGCGGACATCGTCGTCGCCAACGCCGATCTGCCGTACGTCTATCGTGAACTGCTGCCGGATCGCGCCGAGACCGATCGGCTCGATCGCATGAAGTACACCTGCTCGGCAATCATGTTCTACTGGGGCGTCGACAAGGTCTATCCACAACTCGGGCATCACAATGTATTCCTGGCCGGCGATTACCGCGCCAGCTTCGACCGCATCTTCAACGATGACACGCTGCCCGACGAGCCGAGTTTCTACGTTCACGCGCCCGCGCGCACTGACCCGTCCGCCGCGCCGGTCGGTCACGACACACTGATGGCGCTGGTGCCAGTCGGTCACATCGACGAATCGGCTCCGCAGGACTGGGCCGCGCTTCAAGCCCGCGCGCGATCGGTCGTGCTGCAGCGATTGGCCCGGATCGGCGTTAGCGACCTCGAATCACGCCTGAAGTTCGAAGTGAGTTACACGCCGCGCGAGTGGCAGAGCCTGTACAACCTGGCCAAGGGCGCGGCGTTTGGACTGAGTCACAACTTCACCCAGGTCGGATACCTGCGGCCGCAGAACCGGCATCGCCGTTACCGCAATCTGTACTTCGTCGGCGCGAGCACGCATCCCGGCACGGGTCTGCCCATCGTCCTGCTGTCCGCGCGACTGACGACGGAGCGAATTCTGAAAGAGGCCGGGCTGCCGCAGCCCACGCTCGTGGCAGAACCTGTAGCCGTATAGCACTGAATGGGTCAATCTGGACAAATGCTATACAATTGACTTATCCCTCAGGGCTGACACCGTGGAGCAGTGATTTGCCGTAATGTCACCGCCGCAATAACCACGCGAGCCTGAAGAGAGCTCAGCATGCCGCGTAAAGAAGGACCCGTCTACAACCTGAAGGCTGTTATCCGCGAGACCGGACTAAAGCCGGACACGCTGCGCGCCTGGGAACGCCGCTACGGCATGCCCAAGCCCGATCGCACACCCGGCAAGCACCGCCTGTACTCGCAGCGCGACATCGACACGCTCAAGTGGCTGATCGCCCGCCAGCAGGAAGGGCTGAGTATCAGCCGCGCCGTCGAGCTGTGGCGCAGCATCGCAGCCGATGGGCAGGACCCACTGCAAAGCAGCCCGGTTGCTTCGACCGTGAAGGCATCGTTGTCTGCGCTGGCATATGGCGACGCCATCACTGACTTGCGTGCCGCCTGGGTATCGGCCTGCACAGACTACGACGAGCAGCGCGCCAAGAGCGTGCTGACTCAGGCATTTGCGTTGTATCCCGCCGAGACGGTCTGCATTCACGTCTTGCAGAAGGGATTGGCGGACATCGGGCAAGGCTGGTACGAAGGCTCGATCACCGTTCAGCAGGAGCATTTCACTTCGGCGCTGGCCTTGCGCCGGCTCGATGCGCTGATCGCGGCGATGCCTGCGCCCACGCGATCCGGCTGCATTCTGGTCGCCTGTCCGGCGCACGAGGAGCATACGTTCGGCCCGCTGCTGATCACGTTCATGCTGCGGCGCCAAGGCTGGGATGCGCCGTTCCTCGGCGCGAATGTGCCTCTGGCGCGCCTGGAATCGGCGTTGGCGGCCACCCGGGCGAAGCTCGTCGTCGCTTCCGCGCAGCAACTGCACACCGCCGCCAACCTGCTGGACATGGCCCATCTTCTCCGCCGCGAGAAAGTGGCGCTGGCATTCGGTGGCCTGATCTTCAATCGCGTGCCCGGCCTGCGCGATCGCATTCCCGGCTACTTCCTGGGTGAGACGCTGGAAGAAGCGCCGCAGGCCGTCGAGCGAATCATGGAGTCGCCGCTGCCTGCGCCTGCCGCCGCGCCTGCGCTGCCGGAGCATCGGGCCGCCCTGGTGGACTATCGCGCCAGGCGTGCGCAGATCGAGGCCGATGTGCTAAACAACATCGCGCCGGAAGTCCGGCAGCACAACTACCTCGACGTGGCAACCGCCAATCTTGCCCACGAGATCGAAGCAGCGCTGATCCTGGGCGACATGGAGTTCCTCGACAGTGACATCGCCTGGATAGAGGGACTGCTGATCAGTCACGGCATCCCGCCCAGTGTGCTGCATTACTTTCTTGACGCTTACCGGCAGGCCGTCGAATCGCACATGGGATCGGTCGGCGCGCCGATCGCGGCGTGGCTGGCGACCATCGCGCCCGGGTAGATTACCGACCGCCCAGTGCCGACCGCCGACGATTGACGGCCGTCGGCTGTTGGTAGTCTTGATGAGGAGATATCGCTATGAGAGTCGTTATCACCGGTGGAACAGGCCTGATCGGCCGCGCGCAGGCCGCGAGTCTGGCGGCCGATAAGCACGAGGTCATCGTCCTCAGTCGGAGCCCACAGTACGCCAGGTCGATGCCCGGCGGCGTGAAGGTTGAGAAGTGAGACGGCCGCACCTCAGCGGGCTGGGGACAATTCGTCGACGGCGCAGACGCGGTGGACAACCTGGCCGGCGCGATCCGCTTCCTGGTCGACAAGCCCGATGCGCGCGGCGCGTTCAACCTGGCCGCGCCGAACTCTGTGACGAACGCGCAACTAGCCAAAATCCTGGGGCGAGTCATGCGCCGTCCGTCGTATTTCCCCGTTCCGGCCTTTGTGCTGCGTGTGCTGCTGGGCAAGAAGGCGACACTGGTGCTCGGCGGCGCGCAGATTGTGCCCAAGCGGTTGATCGACGCGGGCTACACCTTCAAGTTCCCCGAAGCCGAAGCCGCTTTTCGAGGCCTGCTCAAGTGAAGTACCGGCATCAGTTTCGCGTTCGCGCCCCGCTGGCCCGCGTGGCCGAGTTCCACAGCCGCACAGCCGGTCTTGCTCTACTGATACCGCCGCCGATCGTGGCGCGGATACATCGCGCGCCGATCATCCAGCGCGAAGGCGACGAGGTAGATTTCACGATGTGGCTCGGCCCGCTGCCGATTCGCTGGATCGCGCGCATCGATAGCGTTTCCGAAACCGGCTTCGTCGATCGTCAAGTGCGCGGGCCGTTTGAACGTTGGCTGCACTGTCACACCTTCACACCGATCGATGCCAGCACCACCGCCGTGATTGACGACGTGCAGGCTGTCTTGAAAGCGCATCGGGGGTGGGGAGCGGTCGGCTTGACGATGTGGCTGGCGCTGCCGCTGCTGTTTGCTTATCGCGGCTGGAAGACCCGGCGCGCGCTGGAAACGAAACCGACATGAGCCGCATCGTCGTTGTCGGCGGCGGCGTCGGCGGTCTGACGACAGCTGCCGTCCTGTCGCGCGCCGGTCTGGATGTGACCGTGCTGGAAGCGCACGTCTATCCGGGCGGATGCGCGGGTACGTTCTATCATCAGGGTTATCGCTTCGACGCGGGCGCGACACTGGCGGGCGGATTCTACCCCGGCGGGCCGATGGATTTGGTCGCGCAGGCGGCGGGCATTGAGGCGTGGCCTGCCCGATCCGCCGACCCGGCGATGACCGTTCATCTTCCCGATCGCGCGGTTGTTGTCCGGCGCAGCGGCCCGCCCGACCCCGTTGAACAGCGAGAGTTTTTCGGCCCTGGCGCAGACGCCTTCTGGCGCTGGCAACAGCGCACCGCCGATGCCCTGTGGGATTTCGCGCTGCGGCTGCCCGCCTGGCCGCCTCAATCGCCGATCGATCTGGTGCGACTGCTCAGCGACGGCGCAGGCTGGGCAAGCGCCAATCTCCACACTCTCTATCCCGATCTCGTCCTCGACGCATTCCGATCCGTCGCCGCGCATCTTCATCACGCATCCGATCGCTTGCGGGTGTTCATCGACGCCCAGCTGCTGATCTCGGCGCAGACCACCAGCCGATACACCAACGCGCTGTATGGCGCATCGGCGCTGGACTTGCCGCGTCGGGGCGTGGTTCACCTGCAAGGCGGCATGGGCGCAATCGCTCACACGCTCGCCGATGCCGTCCGTCGCAACGGCGGCGAGGTGCGCTATCGGCAGGAAGCGACGCGCGTCGTGATGGAGAACGGTCGCCCCGTTGCAGTCGAGACGAAGCGCGGCGATTCGTTCCCGGCGGACGTCGTCGTCTTCAACCTGCCGCCATGGAACGTCGCCGGTCTGCTCGGAGATAATGCGCCGCCTCGATTGCGCGCACTGCCCTCACACCCGCGCGATGGATGGGGCGCGTTCGTGGTGTACGTCGGGCTGGATGGATCGGTCGTGCCGGGCGACGCGTTGCTGCATCACCAAGTGATCGTTCGCAAGTCGCTGGCCGAAGGCAACACGATCTTCCTGTCGATCAGCCCGGAATGGGATCACGACCGCGCGCCGATGGGCAAGCGCGCACTGACGATCAGCACGCACACCGACCTGGACTCGTGGTGGGGTTTGTTTGAGTGCGATCGCGCCGGATACGACGCGCATGTGCGCGAGTACACCGATCGCGTTGTGGCCGCCGCCGCGATCGTGTTGCCCGGCCTGCGCGATGCCGCCGAGTTGATCCTGCCCGGCACGCCCGTCACCTTCCAGCGCTTCACGCGCCGAATCGGCGGGTGGGTGGGCGGCTTTCCGCAGACCAGTCTTCTCCGAGCCTGGGGACCGCGACTCGCACCGGAAATGTGGATGGCCGGCGACAGCATCTTCCCCGGCCAATCGACCGCCGCCGTGGCGATGGGCGGTCTGCGCGTGGCGCGATCGGTGTCAGGCGAGATGGGAAACATCGCGGGCCAAGATTCGTCAGATGATCTCGTTCACGTGGCGGCGATTGATCGTGAACCCCGATCAACCGTTGCCGGGACGATCCGGCGAAGCGATGTATGCCGGTTCGATTCACGCCGCTCCAGGAGCGCGCTGGATCTGTGGCGTTTCCGTAGGAGCAGAATGAAGGGGAAGCGATTTCGATTCTAAGGAGAAGAAGCTGCATGACCCAGGTACCTCTCGTTCTGGTCACCGGCGCGACGGGATACATCGGCGGGCGTCTGGCGCCGCGATTGCTGGAAGCGGGTTACCGTGTGCGCGTGTTGGCGCGAGATCCGGCCCGCTTGCAGGGACGCGAGTGGTTGGATCGGGTCGAAGTTGTTCGCGGCGACGTGCTGAAGGCCGAGACACTGCCGTCGACTATGGCCGGCGTCGGCGTCGCCTACTACCTGGTGCACAGCATGAGCGACACGGCGGACTTTCACCAGCGTGACATGGCCGCCGCGCGCAACTTCGCCGAGGCGGCCCGCGCCGCCGGCGTTCAGCGCATCATCTACCTGGGCGGCCTCGGCAATCCCGACGCCGATTTGTCTCATCACCTGCGCTCGCGCCAGGAGACGGGTCAGGCCCTGCGCGAGGCGGGTGTGCCGGTCACGGAGTTCCGATCGGCCATCGTCGTCGGCTCGGGCAGCGTCTCGTTCGAGATGATCCGTTACCTGACCGAGCGCATTCCGCTCATGATCTGCCCGCGCTGGGTGTACACGCGCGTGCAGCCTGTCTCGATCCGCAACGTCCTCGATTACTTTGTGGCTGCGCTGAACACACCGGAAAGCGCGGGCCGGATCATCGAAATCGGCGGGGCGGATGTGCTGACCTACGGCCAGATGATGACCGGCTACGCCGAGGTGCGCGGCCTGCGGCGGTGGTTGATGCCGGTTCCGGTGCTCACGCCGCGCCTGTCCTCGTACTGGGTGCACCTGGTCACGCCGATCCCCGCAGCCATTGCGCGGCCTCTGATCCAGGGTCTGCGCAACGAAGTCGTCGTGCGCGATGACTCAGCCCGCCGTCTATTCCCCGCCGTCGATCTAATCGACTATCGCACGGCAGTGCGGCACGCGCTGGCGGATCTGGACGCCGGCTCAGTGGAGACCGCCTGGAGTGACGCGCTCGTCACCAGCCAGGGCGACGCAGCGCCGGTCGTGCTGGCCACGCAACAGGGCATGATTATGGAGCAGCGGCGGCGCATCGTGGCCGCGCCGCCGGACAAGGTCTACGCGGTGTTCGCCGGGCTGGGCGATCGGCGCGGCTGGCCGTATGCCAACTGGGCCTGGCGGCTGCGCGGCGTCATCGACCGGCTGGCAGGCGGCGTCGGACTGCGCCGAGGGCGGCGCGATCCGAACGATGTCCGTGCCGGGGACGCCGTCGACTTCTGGCGCGTCGAGGAAGTCGTCTTGGAGCGCAAGCTGCGGCTGCGCGCCGAAATGAAGGTGCCCGGCCGCGCCTGGCTTCAATTCGAGGCGCAGCCCTTTTCCGGCGAGCGGACGTTATTGCTGCAAACGGCCTTCTTCGCGCCGAAAGGCCTGTTCGGTCTGATGTACTGGTATCTGCTGTATCCGATTCACAGCCTGATATTCTCCGGAATGATTCGTCGCATCGCACAGCGCGCTGAGATGGCCGCGGGGGCCGAGCGCTCGTGACCACAGCTATCTGGTGGATCCGCCGTGATCTGCGTTTGTCCGACAATCAAGCCCTGGCCGAGGCGCTGGCCTCGACGGATCGAATCGTGCCCGCGTTCGTCTTCGATCCGTGTCTGCTGGCCTCGCCCTACGTCGGATCGAAACGGCTGGCATTTCTGCTACACGGCTTGCGCGCGCTGGATGTTGATCTGCGCGCCAAAGGCAGCCGCCTGATCGTTCGGCGCGGCGATCCAGCGGTTGAGCTTGCTGCGCTCACGCGTGAGAGCGGTGCGGCGGCGATTTTCGCTGAAGAGGACATCTCGCCGTACGCTCGCGCACGCGATGCGCGCGTTGCCGAGCGACTGCCGCTGATGCAGACTCGTGGCTTGACGGCGCAGCTACCGCCGATGGTGTCGAAGCCAGATGGCAAGCCGTACACAGTATTCACACCGTTCAGCCGCGCGTGGAAGGCGCTGCCACCGCCACAGGTGCGCGACATCATTGCCGCGCCGAAGCGCATTGAAACGCCTGACGATCTTCACAGCCTGCCGATTCCGCCACATCCGGCGCTGCCCGCATCTGTTCCGTTCGTTTCGGGCGAGGCTGAGGCGCAGCGAAGACTCACGGCGTTCGTTAGCTCAATCATCGGCGAGTATGCCGATGTCCGCAATCGGATGGATCGCGACGGCACATCGCAGCTCTCGCCGTACCTGCGATTCGGCATGTTGTCGGCGCGGCAGGCGATCGTCGCCGCGATCGAGGCGATGCGATCCGCGGCGAGCGCGGCAATACACCGGGGCGCGGAAGCCTGGTTCAACGAACTGATCTGGCGCGAGTTCTACATCACCATCCTACATCACTTCCCGAACGTCCGCCGTGAGAGCTTCCGCCCGGAGCTGCGCAATATTCCATGGGAGAACGACGAAGGCAAGTTCGCGGCGTGGTGTGGAGGTCGGACCGGCTATCCTGTCGTCGATGCGGCGATGCGCCAATTGATCGAGAATGGTTGGATGCACAACCGCGCCCGCATGATCGTGGCTTCATTTCTGACGAAGGACCTGCTCATTGACTGGCGCTGGGGCGAGCGGTGGTTTATGCAGCATCTGCTCGACGGCGATCCCGCCGCGAACAACGGCGGCTGGCAGTGGACGGCCGGCACCGGCACCGACGCTGCACCGTACTTCCGCGTGTTCAATCCGGTTCTGCAGGGAGCGAAGTTCGACCCGGATGGCACGTACGTGCGTCGCTGGGTTCCGGAACTGGCGAGTGTGCCCGATCGGTTCATCCATAAGCCGTGGGACATGCCGCACGAGATGCAGTCATCCATCGAATGTGGCATCGGGCGCGACTATCCGGCGCCCATCGTCGATCACGAACAGGCTAGGGAGCGCGTTCTGGCTGCGTACAGGGAAGCGAAAGCCAAGGTTTAGTGCGGTTTTTTTGTGCGTCCTGAACTCTGTATCCCTCATCGACAGATGATTTTACATAATGCAAAATGAGAATCTGATAAGTATATGTTCAAATATTGTGCAAGATATTGACAAATACTGAATTTCGTGATAGAATGTTGGAAATCCAGAACAGGAGAGAAAAGATGAAGCGATTTACCGTTGTGAGTATGGTTTTGGTCCTGGCTCTGGCACTGACCAGCAGTGCTTTTGCCGAGACGAGCGCCCGCGTCCGAGTAGTGCATGCCTCGCCGGACGCGCCTGCTGTCGACGTGCTGGTGAACGATGCTGTGGCGTTCAGCAACGCGCCGTTCAAGGGGATTACGCAGTACGCATCCCTCGATCCGGCCACCTACAATGTCAAGGTCGTTCCCACGGGAGCGACCGAGCCGGTCGTGATCGGCGCCGATCTGACGCTGGAGGCCAAGGACTACACGGTCGTGGCTGTCGATACATTGGCGAACATTGAGCCGCTGATCCTGGTCGATAACAACAGCGCTCCGGCGGCCGGCAAGGCGCACGTCCGCTTCGTGCACGCCTCGCCCGATGCACCGGCGGTGGATATCGCCGTAGCAGGCGGTGGCCCGGTGCTGTTCAGCAACATCGCCTTCAAGGGCGTAGGCGACTATCTGCCCGTAGGTGCCGGCACGTACGATCTGGAAGTTCGCATTGCCGGGACCGACACCGTGGCCTTGAGCGTGCCCGGCGTGCAGTTGAACAACGGCACAGTCTATACCGTCTTCGCGATGGGTCTGGCTGGCGGCACGCCGGCGCTGCAGGCGGTGCCCAGCGTCGACGCGACGCCGGTGCTTCTGCCGCAGTCCGGAGGCGAATCGGCGGGCAACCCGTACCTGCTGATCGTGCTGCTCGGCGCGGCGCTCCTGGCAGGTGGTCTGATCCTTCGGATTCGACCGGCGCTAGCCTCGGCCAGAAGCCAGAACGACCGCTAGTCGGGTGGAGTGGGGTTTTACTGGCATGGGTTGAGTCTCTTACTGTAACGGGCTGGGTGTTTATCGGTAAGAAGGGGGTGTGTCGCGGTGGTTGACCCACCCCCTTCGCTGGGTCGACATAGATTGGCATCGGTCAGCCGGCAGGCTACATATGTTACAATCTGAGAAGCGAGAAACATGAAACGTTTTCGCCGTATCGCACTCATCATCATCGGACTCATTCTGGCCGTCGTTTTAGTTGGGCCGTTTCTGGTACCGGTGCCTCCCCTGGAGGGCACCGTTCCGCCCGAGCAACTGGCCGATAGCGATAGCCGCTTCATCGACGTCGACGGCCTGCGCGTGCACTACAAGACTTCGGGCGACGGCTCGCCGACTTTCGTGTTGCTGCACGGGTTTGGGGCGAGCGTTTTCTCATGGCGCGAGGTGATGACTCCGCTGTCTGAGTCGGGCACGGTAATTGCCTTCGACCGGCCGGCCTTCGGCCTAACCGAGCGTCCCCTGCCGGGCGATTGGGATGGCGAGAGTCCCTACAGCCCGGAGGCGCAAATCGAGCTGACCGTCAAGCTGATGGATCAGCTGGGTGTGGACGAGGCGATTCTGGTCGGCAATTCGGCAGGCGGCACCATCGCCATGGCGACGGCGCTGGAGCACCCGGATCGCGTACTGGCGGTGGTACTGGTCGATGCAGCAATATACACCGGAGGCGGTACGCCCGACTGGGTTCGCCCACTACTCGGTACGCCTCAAATGCGCCGTATCGGCCCCCTGCTGGCACGCAGCATTCAGAATCTGGGACCGAACCTGATCGAGAGGGCCTGGCACGACCCGTCGAAAATCTCAGCCGAAATCTTGGAAGGATACACAAAGCCACTCAAGGTCGACAACTGGGATGTCGCCCTGTGGGAATTGACGCTGGCCAGCCATTCTTTAGGACTGGATCGGCGCGTGCGCGATATCAGGGTGCCGGTGCTGGTCATCACCGGCGATGACGACCGCATCGTGCCGACCGAGCAAAGCGTGCGGCTGGACGGCGAGCTGCCCGACGCCGAACTGGTGGTCATACCTAATTGCGGCCACGTGCCGCAGGAGGAATGCCCGGCCGAGTTCACGCAGGCGATCGTCGATTATCTGCCGCAGCTGACGGGCAGTGCGTCACTGTCCGGACCGCAATGAGCGATAAAGGACAGTCGAGATACAATTGGACTGTGCCGCCTACTATGGCGAATTCATTTTCGTGAGAGAGGACAGCATGAACAAGGATAGTTTGCGACAGGCGGTCAACACCATCACGTTCTTTGCCACCGTCGTCGTCAACGGGTTGGCGAACGCGCTGCCGTTGAACGGCCAGACGACCGCCCAGATTTCGGATCGGTTTCCGGTGTACTTCACGCCGGCCAACTACGTGTTCTCCATCTGGGGTGTCATTTACCTGCTGCTGCTCGGCTTCACCCTCTATCAGGCATTGCCCTCGCAGCGAGAGAATCCGCGCCTGCGCCGAATCGGCTACCTGCCCGCGCTGGCCGGTGTATTGAACAGTGCGTGGATATTTCTGTGGCACTACAACCTGTTTGAGTTGACCGTGCCGGTGATGGCCGGCCTGTTGCTCACACTCATCGCCATCTATCTGCGGCTGGACATTGGCCGCGCGGCGACAACCATACGCGAGAAGTGGCTGGTGAACATCCCGTTCAGCGTGTACCTGGGATGGATCACCATTGCCACGATTGCGAACGTGACGGCGCTGCTGTATTACCTGAATTGGGACGGCTTCGGCATCAGCCCCGAGGTGTGGACGGTCGTTATCCTGCTGATCGGCGCGGCGATCGCCTCGATGCTGATCTTCACCCGCGCCGATGTCGCTTACACGCTCGTCATCGTGTGGGCCTACGCCGGCATCGTCGTCAAGCAGTTCGGAGTGCCGATCGTCGCCGGGGCGGCGGTGCTGGGCGCGCTCGTCGTCATTGCTGTCCTGATCGCCGCGCGGCTGCAGCGGGTACAACCCGGCTGAAGGCAGATGGCCGCTTCTTAGCTTCGTTTTCACGGGCATCATGTGGGTCAAGCCCACGACGCTGTATCATCCGCCAGAGCGTACGCCATCGCCGGCACCAGCGTCATCGACCGGCTGGCGGCCCATGCCGCGGCAAAGGCTGTTTCGTCCAGTTGGGAGCGCACGGCGGCCACAACACGCTCATATTCGATGTTGTCTGCTTGCAGCAATCGAGTGCCGACGTCGTTGAGCAGGGCTTCGATGATCCCGAAGAGCTTCGCCGCACGTCGAAAATACGCGTGGCGGGGTGGCCCATCCTCGACGCGAAGCGAAACGGCTTGTCCTCGCGCTACAGCCACGCCGGCCAATGCCGCGAGACAGGCGGCCATGCCCTGCTTGTCCCCGACTTCCATGTTGAGGCCGAGGCTCTCGCGGCACAGCGCCGTGGCCTCCTTAGTGTCGCCCCGATACAGTGCCAGATATCCTAAGCGACGAACCGGGTAGGCCAGGGCGCTCTTGGCCATGAACTCGCGAGACCAGGTCACGGCCTCTTCGTATAACGCCTGCGCGCGCTCGAAGTCTTCCATATGCACAGCAGTGTCACCCAGGAAGGTGAGCAGCCAACCGACATGCCACTGGCTTTCCAGCTCGCGCCAGACGGCGACACCTCTCTCCAGGAACGAACGTGCCGCCGGATAATCGCCCTGATTGAGCGCCGCCGTACCCAACAGACGAAGCGCCAGGCCGCTACTCGGTTTATCTCCCAGTTCCATACCGATCGCCAGGGCTTCTTCAAGCAGGCGGCGCGCTTCCGTATGGTCACCCCAGGTCGACAGGAGGGCGCCGGCGGCATTCAGCAGCTTCATGCGCTCGAGCGTTCCAGACGGCGCCGTCGCCTCTACATGAGCCACGATTTCCCGTAATCGCTCCTTCCTCTCACCGAGGTAACCTCGCATCCACCACAACCACGACATGGTACTCGCCAGCTGCAACGCCGTCGATGCATCTTCACTCTCCAGCGACCATTCGATGGCCGCTCTTAAGTTGTCGTGCTCCATCTCGAGCGATTCTGCCTCGCCCCCAGCATGGTAATACGCCTCATGCTCTGCCGCGAGTCTCACGAAGAAATCGAGGTGACGCCGCCGCGCCAGGTTCAATTCCCCCGCCTCCATCGTCTTTCCCAGCCCATACTCACGAATCGTTTCCAGCAGGTGATTGCGGGCCGCCTGATTCTGATGGTCCACGATCACCAGCGACCTGTCTACTAACTGTGACAGCAGGTCGATTGCCGCCCGGCCACTCATCGCCGGATCATGCAACACATCGGTCACCGCCTCGGCGGCCCACCCACCCCGGAGCAGGTAGCCGAACTGCACAAGCTGGACAAAGAGATGTCGTTCATCGGACGCGTGGACTTCGTCCTGCTGGTGGTGGCTCTGCTGACGATGACGACGGCCCGCTACTGGTATGTGTGAACTTGTCAGCGGACGGAGTGAGACACGGTCAACGGTCGACTCTGGGAGGGCACGTCTGCCGCTTGCGGCGATTCCCAGGGCCGGCAGCGGGCGGGCAGCGCTTTGCCGGATTGCGCGATGAAACATCACGATGACAACGAACGACAGGGACGAGCGCCTTCATCCCCGTGCGCTGCCTCAAGCAAACTGGCACACTCTGGCCGAATTCACCGCGCGCACCACACGGGACAGCGAACGCCAGATGGTGCGTGAATTGAGTCTGCCGCCGGAGTTCGTGGAACGGATCAAGACGGCCGTAGCCCACGCGATGCTACATGCGATTAGACGTGACACCGACCAGTGGCCCGGAGCGTCGGTGGGCATCCGCATACTGATCTCTGCGGCAGCGCCGCCAGCGGGTTCAGAGCCGAGGCACAAGAACCAGGGTTGGGGATTCTTCCTGATCAGCAGGGTAAGCGACGGCCCGCAGACCGAACCGGCCAGTGCCCGACCTGCCATCGAGTTGTATCTTTATCCTGAAGGCAATGCGAGGGAGAAGTGATCTGAGGCAGCCCGGCAGGGCGATCAAGGAGCAATGATATCCGCCGCGCGTCCGTTTCTCGCTTCAAGCATATCGCCACCCGGCGATGTGGGATTATGGCAATGACGATCTGGGATATTCCCCGCCAAATGCGATTGTCCTCGGCGGTCAGGACTTTCGACGGAGCAGGCATCCCCTGCGAAGGAATGACTCGGCGAACTACGTCTGTCCGATGACGGAATCCGTGATTCCGGATACAACGAAAACCGACATTGGCTGACTGCAGGATGCCGAACTCACACCAACAAGGAGACATTTCGGTGACGACTATTGCAACGAAAATCACTTTGGATCATGTGAAGACTGACGACACGCACGCGCATGATCACCGGATACGCAACTCTGCTTCGAAAGTGGGGCGCTTTATCCGGCACTTCCTGGAAATGCTGCTGGCAATGGTGGCCGGGATGGCCATCCTTTACTTGCTGGGCAACCTGATCCCTGCATCTTCGCGTTACGCCGCAGCTTTCGAGTCGGGAACGAACCTGCACGCCATTATGATGGCGGTCTTCATGACCGTCCCGATGGTGGCCTGGATGATCGTGCGGGGTCATGGCTGGCGCCACAGTGCCGAGATGGCGGTCGCCATGCTCGCGCCGATGGCTGTGGGCATTGTGCCGCAAGCGCTGGG
>DASSFZ010000287.1:0-22953 GCA_035693785.1 Anaerolineae bacterium
GGTGCATGCGCTGGTCGAGCACGCGATACGTCTCGGGCGGTGGCGCCTCGATCGGCATGCGGGCCTTGAGCACGTCGCGCGGGAGGCCCAGGTATACCGGGCCGCGCCGCCCGCTGAGGGCGGTGCGAAACGCCATGCGCATGAACTCCCCCAGCCGATCGGGATGCTCGACCCGCCAGCTCATTTTGGTGATGGGACGATACAGCGCCTGTTGATCGATCTCGTGAAAATTGGACGAGCCTTTCCCGTAGTGACGGGTGTGGATGTCCCCGGTCAGCGCAATGACCGGCGAGGATTCGACGAAAGCCTGGGCGATACCAGACGTCAGGTTGGTCGCGCCCGGCCCGACGGTGGCGATGCACACGCCCGGCTGGCCGGTGACGCGGGCGTAGCCGTCGGCCATGAAGGCCGCCGCCTGCTCGTGCTGAGTTGGAATGTAGCGAATAGAGGGTGCGCGGTAAAGCGCGTCGGTCAGGTCGAGGATGGAACTGCCGATGACGCCGAATACAAACTTGACTCCTTCGGCGTTGAGATAAGCCACGACCAGATCGGCGCCCGTGCCCTCGCCCTGAATTTCCCGGCTCGCGCCCTGATCGTTTCCGGAACGGCCTTGAAGATCACGTATGGTCGGCATCCGGAGGCGCCTCCACCTCAGGCTTGGTCCAATGGCCGGCTTTCATTGGGAACAACCGTGCACAGGTCGCGCGGCAGATGGACAAAGACCTCTTCACCCCGGCTGATCCTCAAGCGTGGATGCAGATGCACGCGAAGCACATCGTTGCCGACCTCGATCTGGCAATCGACGTACTCGCCGAGAAAAACCGAAACACGCACTTTGCCCTCGAAGACATTGTGCGCGTTCGGCGCCGGCTCGCGGGAGACCAGCACGTTTTGAGGACGGATCGAGATCAAGACCGTCTCGCCTTTCTGAATATCGGCCGGCACGTGGCACAGCAAGTTCCCATGCTGGGTTTCGACCAGCCGGGCGCCATCCTCGACCGGATCGCCGATGACTGTGCCTGGGACAAAGTTCGTGGAGCCGACAAAATCGGCTGTGAACTTGGTTGCGGGCAGATCGTAGATGTCTCTGGGTCTGCCCAATTGCACGATCCGGCCCCGGTCCATCACCGCCACCAGGTTCGACATCGCCAGCGCTTCGGCTTGATCGTGCGTGACGTAGATGGTCGTCACCTGGAGCCGGCGCTGGAGCTCGCGCAGCTCGATGCGCATTTGTTCCCGGAGCTTGGCATCCAAATTGCTCAGTGGTTCGTCCAGCAGCAGCACTTTCGGCTCGCGCACGAGGGCGCGCGCCAGCGCCAGGCGCTGCTGCTGCCCGCCGCTGAGGTTGGGCGCAGGCCGATTCTTCAAGCCATCTAACTGCACCAGGCTCAACGCCTTGTCCACCCGCCTGGCAATCTCCTGTTTGCCGGGTTTGCGCTTGCCGACCGTCAACGGAAAGGCCACGTTCTCGAAGACCGTCATGTGCGGCCAGATGGCATACGACTGAAACACCATGCTGATGTCGCGCTCGTTCGGCGGCACGAAGATGCCCTGCGCCGGCGAGCAGACGACCCGCCCGTTGATGCGAATTTCGCCGGCTTCGGGGCGCTCCAGCCCGGCAATCGTGCGCAGCGTGGTCGTCTTGCCGCAGCCGCTCGGGCCGAGCAGCGTGAAGAACTTGCCTTCCGGGACCTCGAAGCTCACGCCCCTCACGGCAGGGACGGACTCGTGCCCCTTGCTCTCGAAGGTCTTGACGAGATCGTCGACAATGACCATGTGCCCTCGCGTATCAGATCACATCCGTTCCTCTGCCGGTGCCTTGGGCCTGCGACGCCCAATCAGGGCGACAGATCGACAGGCAGCGGCAGGCCAGGAATGAGCAGGTCCTGATCCATACAGGTGATTTTCCCGCGCGGTTGTCCCGCGCCGCCGATCTCGCCGGCCGAACTGGGAGAGTTGTCCCGGCGATTACCATCTGAATTGGAGGCACACAAGGTCTTATCGCTGAGGAATGGACTGGTCGGGAATTCCAAAGGCCCGGTGTTCCGCAAATTCGACGCTGCGTCTGGCGCGTTGCGGAAGACCTCCGCGACTGTGCCTGTTATAGTCGCCACCACCACCGCGTTTCGTTCATTGGCGGTGCCCCAGATATTCCCAAGCTGGTCCAGGGCAATGCCATCCACGCCGTCCAACAACGGATGTGTGACGAGAATAGCATCCAGGCACAGCGTGTTGGGCGTGAAGGTGGTATCGCAACCCATCGGGCTTTTCACATTCCCCTGTGGGTCAAACTCGATTTTCCAGATCGCGCCGCGGGCGGTGTCGGCCACGAAGAGATCGCCTTCTCTATCGAAGGCTAAGCCGTTGGCGACCAGGTCTTGTCCGCCCGCCACATTCGCCAGCGTCCCCGGCGGGAAAGTCCTGGCCTGCCGCCCGACGCCATCGCCGGCAACCACCCCGCCGAGCGCGGCGCTGTTCCGCATCGGCTGAATTCTGAAGACTTCGGTGACGACGCCGTCGGGTGTAATCTTCCAGACCCTCCCCTGCCCCGTCGTGCCATCTCCAGTCCAGAGATTACCCTCGCGGTCGAACGCCAGGCCGTTCGTGCCCGGAACGCCAGAAGCGAAGACCGTCGCGGTGGGGGGCGTCGCGGCGTTGGGTGTCAACCTGAGGACTTGCGTCCCATCGGCGGCGAACAGATCGCCTGCTGCGTCGAAGGCGACTCCCGACGGGCTGCATTGGCCCGTGGCGGAGGGAGCCGGGATGTAGCCGACTACCACCAAAGATGGGTTGGCTAAATTGATGCGCCAGACGGGGCAAGAAACTCCAGCCCCGGCGTTTCGCCCGATCGTATATAAATTGTTGGTATGGTCTCCGGTCAGTCCTTCAATGGCCAGCGGCGTTGTAATCTGGGTGGAAAAGGTCGCCGGCTGCGGGAACGGTGGCCGATTGACACCGCGAGCGAACGACCAGCCGAGACCTAGAACCACGGCCAGCGAGAGGACAGTCAACCATCTGCTGTTCATTTGCTCAGCCTCCTGTTCGTATTGACTCGGATTGGCCCAACGGACTATTCACGAACACCGAAACGAGCGCCCAATCGGTAGGCGATCGCGACCAGGACAACCAAGATCAAGACCATCATCACGCTCAACGCGGCGACAATCGGGAATTGCCCTCCATCCCATAAGTCGAAGATCAAAATGGAAAGCACGATGCTCTTGCTGCTGTAAAGCAGAATCGAGCTGGACAATTCCCTGAACGAAACGACGACCACGTAGATCCAGCCGGCAATCAAGCCGGGTTTGAGCAGAGGCAAGGTGACGCGCCGGAACGTTTGCAGCCAGGAGCTGCCGGCGACCGATGCGGCCTCCTCCAGTTCGTCGTGAATCTGAACCATCGACGCCGAATTGGCGCGGATGCCGTACGGCATGTAACGGGTGATGTAGGCCAGCAGCAGAATCCAGAGCGTGCCGTAGATCGGGATAGGGAGAACGAGATACATCCAGATCAAGCTGACGCCCAGCACCAGGCCGGGGATCGTGATCGGCAGGAACGTCACCACGTCCAGCGCCACGCGCCCCGGCCAGCGGGTCTTGACGGTGATCCAGGCGATGACCGCCGTCACGAGCATGACGACCGTCGCGCTGCTGACGCTCAGGATGAGACTGTTGACCAGGGAAGTGCGGGCGCGCCCCATATTCATGACGAAAGCATAGTTGTCCAGGGTCAACCCCCCGAGTTTGTCCAGCGCCGGGATGGTATAAAAACGATTCAGCGACGTCCACAGCAGGATGAGCAAAGGCAGCCCGACGAGGAACAAAAAGTACAGCACGAAGACCAGGCTGGTCACGTAACGCCACTTTCCCAGGTCGATCAGGTGAGGCCGAAAACCTTTGCCCGTGACGGTGGCGAACTGCCCACGATTGGCCGTCAAGCGGTTGTAGAGCAGGATGCCGATCACGCTGATCAGCAGCAGCCCGACGGCGAAGGCAGCCGCCAGGCCGTAGTTGGGTGGAAACTCCTTCAAGGCCAAAAAGATGCGCGAGGTAAACACGCGCACGCCGGCGTCCAGGCCGATCAGGGCCGGCACCTCGAAAGATTCCAGTCCACGAATGAACATGATCAGCATCGTCGAGGCAATGGCCGGCCGGGCCAGTTGCAAGGTTACGCGGCGGAGCGTCGCCGGCACGCCAGCGCCGGAAGTCAAGGCCGCTTCTTCGAGTGCCGGGTCCATCGAGCGGAAGGCGGCGGCCATGATGACGAAGACCAGCGGCGAGAGGTGCAGGCCCTCGACCCAGATCATGCCACCCAGGCTATAGATGTTGAACGGCGCTTCCGCTAATCCCAGCAGGCCCATCAATGCCCGATTGACGACCCCGATTCTTGGGCTGAGGAGCAGGATCCAGGCAATCGTGTGAAGAATTCCAGGGACGATCAGGGGCACCAGCGCCATGGCCGTGAACAGGCTTTTGAGCGGCGTGTTCGTTCTTTCGATGACGAAGGCCAGGCTCGTGCCCAGGATGAGCGAAAAGAGGCAGGTGCCTCCCGCGTAGACCACCGAGTTCAACAACAGGGTATACGAGCGCGGGTCGCTATAGGCCTCACGAAAATTCTCAAGTGTCAGGGCGCTGACTTCCGTCGGGCCGCCGATTTTCAGGCTGCCCCACAGCAGCAGCAGCAGCGGCACGCCGGCCAGGTAGAACACGAACAAGATCGTGCCCCCCATGATCCACCACCGGGCATCGGTCAGGCGGGGTAGCTTCAAGCGGGCGGGCCAGCGTCTGGCCCGGCCCGCTTCGGTCTTGGTGGCTATCATGGGCCTGTTGTTCCTTGCAGGGCAATCGCATCTTGATTGTGCAGAAGATGCGATTGCCCTATTGTTCCTTACCAGGACACAGCACGCGGCACCTTGCGGCTACGTCCCAGGTGACCGGCTGCGGAGCGTGCCGGCGGGACTGCGGCGTTTACTCCTGGCTCAGCCCCAGCGATTTCCAGGCCTCCAGGTAGTCGTTGTACTTCTCAGCCAGAGACGGGATGGTGTAGTACGGGTTCATCCCTTCGAGCAAATCGTCGACGCCAGGCCGCGCCGGGACGCGATCCAGACTTTTGATCACGTTCTGGCCCTCTTCTGACAGCAGCCAGTTGACGAACAACTTGCCGGTGGCTGGATGGGGCGCGTCATTGGCCAGCGCCAGCAACTGGGTGAAAGCGAAGACCGGATCGGTGATCACCCACTCAATCGGCGCGCCGTCGCCCTTCAGTTTCACGACGCGATGCCCGTAAACGGTGGGGGAGATGGCGAACTCACCGGCTACCATAAACTCGGCCAGCTCCGTATGCCCATCCACCAGGCGCGGCTCCTGGGCGGCGATGCCTTCCCAGAAGGCAACGGCTTCGTCCTCGCCCCAGGCGCCGACCATATCGGCCAACAACTCGACGTCGTTGGGTTCCACGGCGATCTGGCCCTGCCACTTGGGATCGAGGAGGTCCTGGTGTGTCTTCGGCGCATCGGCCGCATCGACCAATTCGGTGTTGTAGGCGATGACCACCAGGTTAATCCGATCCACGGTCCAGTAGCCTTCCGGATCCTTGGCGTTGTCCGGATAGGCCGCGCGCTCGGGGGCATCGAACGGCGCCAACAGCCCTTCCTGCATGAGCCGATAGACCTCGAAGGCATTGGTTTCAAACACGTCGGCGAAATGCTGACCGGCTTGCGCCTCGGTCACGGCTTTGGCGATCACATCTTCGCCCGAGGCCCGATAGTACTCCGGCGCGACAAAGGGATAGGCCTCCTTGAACGCAGCCAGCACTACCTCCAGGTCGTCGATGTTCATGGAGGTGTACACCATGAGTTGGCCGCCTTCGGCCTGGGCTGCCTCCTCCAGCGTCAGTTCCTGGGTCGGAGCTGGCTCTGGCGGCTGAGTAGGCGGAGCCTGGGTGGGCGGCGGCTGGGTGGGTGGAGCCTGGGTGGGAGGGGCGGCTGTCGGCGTCGCTGCCGGTCCGCAGCCGGCGGCCAGAAGCGCCAACACAATTAGCCCTGCCAGAGCCTGGAAGAGCCTCGTTGGCCTGCTTACACGTGCTTTCATCGTTTCTCTCCTCCTTGGAAAAGATACTGCTGCAAATGGCTGCCGATATTCACGTCATGGGTCGGTAAACGTCCAATGCACCTCCTCTTCCGCAGGCGTGTCTGCTCGTGCGGGTGCTCAGCGCCCGCGCTGCTCCTTGACAAATGTGCCCATCGCCGTCATCAGCGGCACGTTGGTGATGGCCAGGTACCGGGCCGGCTTCTCGGAGTCGGCGTTAAAATGCTGGTGCCAAGCATTAAGTGGCGGCGAGAACAGGTCACCTTCTTCCCAGTCGATCCGGACCGGCTCTTTGCCGTCCTCTTCGATGATCGAGTAGCCGCGGCCTGACAGGATATGGATGATGGCCTCGTTGATATGGCGGTGCATGTTGTTGTGTCCGCCGGGTGGCAATTCGCTGATGTGCGCGTCGATCGTGCGGTTGCCCGCCAGCCCGAAGTGCGCGCTCGCCGAACCGCGCAGTTTGCGCTTGACGACCGGAAAGGTCTTCAGGTTCTTGAAGAAGATGCCCTCTTGCAGGTGCTCTTTGCGGAACGCCTGGCGCTCGGCGATTTCATCCAGATGCGAAGACGATGTCATGTTGCCAATCCTTTTTATCCGTGCAATCCGTGCCAAAATCCGTGTGACGCTATTCCTGGCCGGGTGCCTGTTCTTTGCTGAACGCGCCCATCTTGGTCATCAGGCCGATATTCGTCACCGCCAGGTAGCGCGCGGGTTGCTCGGGATCGCTGTTGAAGTGCTGATGCCAGGCGTTGAGCGGCGGCGAGAACATGTCGCCCGCTTCCCAGTCGTAGCGCTCTTCCGGTTGGCCTTCCACCTGGATGGTCGAGTAGCCGCGCCCGGAGAGGATGTAGATAATCGCCTCGTTCATGTGACGGTGCTTCTTGTTGTGACCGCCCGGCGGAATCTCGCTGACGTGTGCCTCGATGGTGTGGTTGCCGGAGAGGTCGAACCACGCGCCGCCCGTGCCGCGCAGCCGGCGGTAGTGCACCGGGAAGGTCTTCAGATTTTTGAAGTGCATGCCCACGTTGGGATGTCCGGCCCGGAACTGCTCCAGCTCTTTGACCTCATCTGGTGCCTGATGGTCATTTGTCATCGCTCGTTTGCCTCCATTGCGCAGTTCCCGCCGCAGTTGCTGCGGCGGTTGGCAGTGCAACTGCCAACCGAACAACCACTATAGCCAGCCTGTCGCGTGCGCTTTCTGCACGTGAAAATTCCAGATTTTGCGCTTGGTGCCCCGATCGCTGACTGGCGCGCCGTACTGCTCCATCTCGGCCGGCGTTAAGGGCCGGGGCTTCCCCAGCGCCGAGGCCCAGATTGCCTTCTTCGCGTTGTCTTCCATGGCGAAGGCTACGGCAAAAACACCCTCGATGTCGGCGGCCACGGCTACCGCGCCGTGCGCCCGCAGGAGCAGCGCCGGCTTGTGACCCAATGCGGCCGCGATGGCCTGACCGTCCTCCCGAGTGCGGATCAGGCGCGGGTCGTCGAAGACGGGAATGCCCTCCTGGCCGAAAAGGCTGGCCACGATGTATACGGGAACCAACGGCACGCCCGCAATCGTAAAGACTGTGGCGTACTGCGGATGCAGGTGAGCTACACAATTCACGTCCGGCCGGGCACGATAGATCTCGGTGTGGATGCTGATTTCGCTGGGAGGCTGGTCGTCGCCTTCGATCAGTTTCCCCGCCATATCGGCGATCACGATTTGGTCGGGCGTCACACCGGCGCGCGTCGAGTAGCGCGCGTTGATCAACAGTTGTGTATCCGGCAGCCGCACACTCACGTGGCCGTTGAAGTCCAGCAGCCCCTCCATCGCCATCAGCCGTATGCACGTGACCAGCTTTTCTGTGAGTTCGGCGCGGAGCGTGTCGGTCGTCATGCTTCCTCGACAAATAGCCCACGCAGGTCTTCTTTGCTCATCTTCGCGACCAGTTCGCCTACACGCGCCATGAGCGGCAGTGGGGTGTGGCTCGCTTCGGCCAGGCGCAGCGCATTTTCCATATCTTTGTGTGGCCAGGCCATGCCGACCAGGTGTAACTCCCGCAGGGTACGACTATCCACGCTGCCGGCCAGCAGCGCCGGGCGCAACTTGTTAGGATGGACGCCATGCGCCGCGCCCAGGCGCAGCGCCTCGTAGATGCCCACCACTTCAACCCAATGGATCAAGTTGTTGACCGTCTTGGTGATCTGCCCGGCGCCAACTGGCCCCATATGGAAGATGTGTTTGGCAAAGGTCTCAAAAACCGGGCGGCACTTTTCGATATCACCGGCTTCCCCACCGGCGAATACCGTCAGGTCGCCGGTCTCAGCGCCGCGCACCCCTCGCGCCACCGGCGCGTCTACCACCCCAACGCCTTTCTGTACGGCGACGGCGGCGATCTGGACGCACGTCTCCGGCATGGCTGAACTGCAAATGGCGATCACCGCCCCCGGCGCAGCGCCAGCTAGCACGCCGGACTCGCCGGCCACCACTGCCGTCACGTCATCGTCGGTGGGCACCATCACCAGAATGACTTCGCTGGCCGCGCCCACCTCCGCTGGCGACGCGGCAGGTGAAGCACCTGCCCTGGCCATCTCTTCAATCGCCGTTGGCTTGTGATCAAAGACGGTCAGCGCGTGACCGGCCTCCAAAATATGCCGGCACATGGGCACCCCCATGCGTCCCAGACCGATGAAACCTACTCGGGCCACGATTATCCCTTCCTTGTTAAGACTCCAATAAATATCCCCAGCGTTTCATGGCCTCTTGTCGCCGCTCTCGGCTCATCGCGCTCACCGGCGGAAATTCGTCGCGCCACTCGAAGGGTCGCGTCGCGTCGATGATCGCTCGCGAGTTGAAGCCTTTCTGGCCGGGGCGGATCGCCGGATCGAGCGGCCCGCTCCAGGCGCGCTTCATCAGGTCGATCGAGCGTTCAGGATCGGAGCGGGTGCACAAGGCCCAGACCACCTCTTCAAGGTTGGTCGGGTCGATGTCTTCATCTACCACGATCACATAGCGCCCCAGGTAGCCTCCGGCCCGTACCGAGGCGGCCAGATGCCCTACCTGTCGCGCATGGCCCGGATAACGCTGTTTGATGCTGACGGCCACCCACAACCGGCTACCCCCCACTTCGTGGCACCACACCCCCTGAATATCGGGCACGCCGGCCTGCTCCAGTTGGTCAAACATGACGGCCGAGCGCAAAAAAGCCCGGTAGCGCGCCTGCTCGTCCGGTGGGCGAGTCGGGGGCGAGCCGACGATGATCGGATCGTGGCGATGATAGATACGCTCGACATGAATCACCGGTTCTTCGCGGCTGGCGCTGGCGTAGTAGCCGGTCCATTCTCCGAACGGCCCCTCGACCAGGCTCTCCTGTGGATACGCGAACCCTTCCAGGATGATCTCGGCATCCACCGGAAGCGGTAGGCCGGTGGCTTCTCCTTTGAACACCTCAACCGGGTGTCCCAGGATGCCACCGGCCCAGTCGTACTCGCTCTCGCCGTACTGCGACTCGGTTGCGCTGGCCAGGTAGAGCAGCGGATGCATGCCTATGGCCACGGCCACCGGACAGGGTTCGCCGCGGTCGAAATATTTCTGCCGGTGCAGGCGACCGTGCTTGCCGGGGGAGATGTAGAACCCCACCCGATTCTTGTCGTGCACCATCACACGGTAGGTGCCCAGGTTCACCCAGCCCTCATCCGGATCGCGGGTGATGTCGGCGCTGGCGGTGCCGATGTAGCGGCCGCCGTCCTGCTCGTGCCAGATCGGGGTGGGAAACTTCAGGACATCGACTTCGTCCCCACGCATCACATTCTCCAGCACCAGGCCGTCGCTGACGAACACCGGCGGCACAGGCTTCACCTGGCGCAGTTTCTTCCGCCAGAGGTCCAGCAGGGTCCTCGTGTCCTGGTCCGGCGGCAAGTCAAGCGCCAGGGCGATGCGCCGCATCGAGCCGAAATTGTTGACCAGGACTCGAGTGCCAGGCTCGTGTCCGGGAATCTCGTCAAAGATTACGGCCGGCGCATCCCGGGTTTGCTGCAAAATCTCCGTCGCCATGCCGATGTCTTCCTGCCAGGAAGCGCCGGTGACCCGGCACAATTCGCCACAGGCTTCGACAGCCTCCAGCCAGCTTCTCAGCCCCGAGGTCGTCGATGACTCTTCGACTTTCGGTATCGCCGTAGCGACCATGTTCGCTCCTCAATGACCGATGAGCTCTACTCCGGCCACGGCGCCTCCTCGTGTCTAAAAAGCCCCAAGGCGTCCATGTGGTTGATGTTCGTGATCGCCAGGTAGCGCGCCACCTCTTGCGAATCGGTGTTGAAATGCTGGTGCCAGTGCCAGACGGGGATGGTGAGCAGGTCGCCCTCTTCCCACTCGTATTTCTTCGGCGCCTCGCCGTCGGCCCAGATGAGCGAGTACCCCTTGCCGCGCACGATGTAGATCAGCGCCTCGTGAAAATGGCGATGCGCGCGCTTATGCTCCCCCGGCGGAATCTCCGACAGATGGGCTTCCATCGCCCGCGTGTGGGTGTCGAACCAGATCGAGTTGCCACCTCGATCAGCCCAGATGCGCAGGCTCATCCCTTTCAGGTTCTTATGGTGCAGGCCCTCAAGGGTATTCCGGGTCCGGAACTTCTGGATGACGGCCTTACCCGCCTCGCCGACCAACAACTCGTCTTTGGACACACTGCCTCCTTTAGATCCGAAAACCGGAGTGCAGGCTTCAGCCTGCATGGCCAAAGCGGGCTGAAGCCCGCACTCCGAGGTTAAACAGATGCCCTTGCTGAACTACTCCTGTTGCGCCGTGTCGAACAGCCCCAGGCTCTCCATGAAACTGATGTTGGTGATCGCCAGGTAGCGCGCCGTATTGGCGGGATCGCGGTTGAAATGTTGGTGCCAGTAGTTCATCGGCACGGCGAACATGTCGCCTTCTTCCCAGTCGTAGCGCGCAGGCTCTTCGCCCTCCGCCCAGATGAGCGAATAGCCTCTGCCCTTGACGATGTAGATGATCGCCTCGTTGAAGTGGCGATGCGCCTTCTTGTTCGTGCCCGGTGGAATCTCGGAGACGTGCGCTTCCATCATGCGGGTGTTCGTGTCGAACCAAGTCGAGCGGCTGTTCTTGCCGCGCTCGTCCCAGGGATCGAGCGGCATGTTCTTCAGGTCTTTGAAGAACAGGCCCTTGTGCGAATGCTCGTGCATGAAGCGGGTGATGATTTCGCGCCCGGCGGCGCCATCAACGATGCGTGTCTGTGTCATGGGGTTCGCCTCCTTTTGAAGTTTGAACTTTGAAGTTTGAATTTTGCATCGATGCCTTATTCGATCACGCCGTCGGCGAGCAGCTTGTCGATTTCAGCCTCCGGCATGCCGAGCAATTCTCCAAAGACGTATCGATTGTGTTCTCCTAAGAGGGGACTCGGGCGACGAATTTCGGCGGGTGTTTCCGAAAGCAAGAAGGGCGGGGCCTCGTAGGCATATGCGCCGAATTCGCGGTGCGGCAGCGTTCGCCACTGTCTTCGGTGCGCCAACTGTGGGCAAGCGAACAAGTCGCCGACACTCTGAACCATGCCGGCCTGGACCCCAACGGCCTGTAGTTTCTCCATGACCTCGTGTGGTGTGTGTTCGGAGGTCCACATGCTCACCAGGCGATCCAGCTCGTCTTCGTGCGCTTTGCGCGCTGCCAGAGAGGCAAAGCGCGGATCGGCAGCCCATTCTGGATGTCCGGTCACTGCGCAGAGCGCGCGCCATTCCTCTTCCTCGAAGACGGCGATGACGCACCAGGCATCTTCGCCCCGGCACGGGTAGGTGCCGTGCGGCGCGGCGTGCGGATCGCGGTTCCCCTGCCGCCCCTGAATCTGCCCGTTGACCTGGAAGTCGAGCAGCATCGGGATGACGAATTGCAGGCCGCACTCGTACTGAGAGAGATCGATGTGTTGGCCTTTGCCGGTTCGGCGGCGATAATCCAGCGCCGCCAGCACGGCGATAAGCCCATACCCGACCGCGATGAAGTCAATGTAAGGACCATACAGCAGCATCGGCGATTCGCCGTCGCCATAGCCGGTCAGGTACGTAAAGCCGCTCATCGAAGTAAGCTGCGAGCCAAAGCCCCGCTGCGCGGCGCGAGGGCCGGACTGTCCCTGGTTGCACGAACTGAGCATGATCAATCCGGGGTTGACTTCTCGAAGGGCCGCGTAACTCAGGCCGAGGCGCCCCATGACCCCTGGCACGAAGTTCTCAATGACCACGTCCGCACGGGCGACGAGCGCTCTGGCCAGCTCCACGCCACGCGCGCTCTTCAGATTGAGCGTCACGCCGAGCACATCGTTGTTGAATATGGCGAACGAGCCCCCGCGCTCAAGGCCAGGACGATTTTCCTTGAAGGGCGGGTAGTGGACTCGGAACCCATCCGGGCGAGTGCGCGACTCGACCCGGATGACCTCCGCACCGTGTTCGGCCAGGTGCTTCCCCACGACCGGGCCGGCGGCAAACACTGCGAACTCGACGACGCGCACCCCAGCTAATGCGTCGGACGCCGAAGATGTCGTTTGTGTCTCTGGCATGGCGAGTGGTGACAGGTCTAAATCACTCCGTCCCTTTGCAGTTCGGCCAGCTCGAATTCGGCCAGGCCCAGTTCACCCGAATAGATCTCGGCGTTGTGCTCCCCGACTCTCGGCGCGGGCCGGCACGGGCCGGCGCTGGCCTCCGAGAAACGCGCAAAGCCGCCTGGAAACTTCAGCGTTCGGCCGAGCGCCGGGCAGTCGAGGGTATGCCAAAAACCTCGGGCCTGTGGATGGGGATCGTCCAGGATATCGTGCGCGTTCGCCACCGGGTAACCGAGCATCTCGCGTTTGAATCCCTGCTCCAGGAATTCCGCCTTCGTGGTGCGCCGAAACAATTCCTGGGTGGGATTCTCAAGCTCATCGATCTCTGTCTGAGTGGATGTCACGATGTCAAAGTGATCCCAGTCCTTTTTCAACAAGCCGCCGGTCGCCAGACCCTCCTCCGCCAGCCATTCCACCAGGGCCTCGTTCGAGCGCCGGCCGGCTGCGCCGCCGTAAATGATGAAGTTGATGTGGCCATCCTGGCAAGGATAGATCGCCCGCATGGTTGCCCCGGTGATGCTTCGACCTGTCACTACGGTACCGGCGCGACTGAGGCTTGTTCGGTTTGTCGCCCAAAAGGCCGGGGCGTTAGCCAAGGCCCACAACAAGGCGCTTTGAAGCGAAATGTCCACCTGCTGGCCGACGCCCGTGAGTTCGCGATGGGTGTGGGCGATCAAACCCCCTGCGGCAGCGTACATGCCTGCCCATAGCGGCGCTTGTGGAAGCGAGACCCGCAATGGTGGCTGGTCCGGCTGTCCGACGAGTGACATCATCCCGCTCATCGCCATTGCGATCAGATCGCTCCCTTTGTAATCTCTATATGGGCCGCTCTGGCCGAAGGGTGTGATCGAGATCAACACCAGGCGTGGGTTAAGCCGACGCAGCGTCTCCCAACCCAGCCCAAGCTCAACCGACCGGCCCG
This sequence comes from Anaerolineae bacterium, assembly GCA_035693785.1. Taxonomy (GTDB): domain Bacteria; phylum Chloroflexota; class Anaerolineae; order Fen-1058; family Fen-1058; genus DASSFZ01. Next base: position 13,587 of record DASSFZ010000287.1, read on the forward strand.
GTGGATACGTTTCGATCACGAAGTCGGCGGAACGGACCAATCGTCCGAAAAGTTCCTGCCCCCGAGAGGCACCCAGGTTGAGTGTGATTCCCCGCTTGTCCGTGTTGTAACTCAGCCAATAGAGGCCTTGTTTCTCCTGCGCCTGGGGGGTCGGAAACGGCTCCATCCAGCGCGCCGGGTCACCGCCGGGTGGCTCGACCTTGATCACGTCTGCCCCCAGGTCGGCCAGGATTTTCCCGCACAGAAAGCCGGAGGCATCGGACAAATCCAGCACGCGATAGGGGGCCAACAGACCGGGTGTGCGTCCTGCCTCGTCAGTCATTGACTTCACGTCCCTAAACTGAGCAGAGCGATACGGGCTTTCCCCGGCTAACGGCCCGTGCGGGCCAGCAATTCGACCCAGCCCTTCATCAATGACTTAGCGTGCGCGATTTCATCTGGCTTGAACCACTTGTCCAGCTCGACGCGTCCGGTGGGGTACACCGGTCGCTGAAAGTCTGACTCGTAGCCATAGGGCACGGTGGTGTCAATCGCCATGCCGCCTTCGAAGCGCGTGTTCATCGCCGTCCACTGGCGGTCCCCGGCTGTCAGTCGCTCCTCGGGAATGAAGGTCTGCCCGGCTCCGCCTGGGACCGGGTTGAGGATGTCCGTCCGCGGGTTCACGCGCGTCGTGAGACACCAGATAATCTCGTCCATGTTATAGATGTCCACGTCGCTGTCCACAGCGATCGCGAGGCGCATGCCCGCGCTGCACGCGAGCGTGGCGACGAGGAAGTTGCGCACCCAGCCATCGTCTGTCTTGAGCCGCTTCTTCACCTGGATGATGCAGCCGGCCCAATCCGTCATGCAGAATGGGATGTTCACGTCCTGGACAAGGTCCGGCTGAATCCGGTTGCAGAGTTCGAAAATGGCGGCCTCGCGCACCGTCGTGTCGATGTTATTGCAATCGAGCATGTGCACGCCGAGCACGTAGAAGATGGGTTTGGTCTCACGCCGGCGCAGGGTGATGCCGGTGACGTGAAAGGTCGGCGCCCGGTAGGCCTTGCCCATGTAGCCGGCCCACTCCGGGTGGAAGGGCAGCTTGCCCTGCACTCCGGCGGCCTCGGCCTCGGCCGTCTCGTATCGCTTGTCGCGTGGGTACAGGTGCCCTTCCAGCACGAGCTCGCAATCGGCCAGCGCCCACGCATCCACCGTGCGCGCTTTGACGATGCGGATGGGGAAGCCCTGTACGGCCCCGGCCGCACCCAACTCGTCTCCACCACGCGGCAAGACCACGTAATCGTATCCACCGCCGGCGATGAGGGTCGCGGCTGGGGGCACGCCGAAACACATGGTCAATGGGATCGGCTTATCGTCGTGGTAGTGTTCCGTGATGACCTGCCACATGTGAGAGCCGGGCGCCGACTGGAAGGTGCACACATTGCCCCAGCGGGCGTTCATGCGGTTGTAGCCGATGTGGCTGCCGCCATGAAAATACGGGCCGACGACCACGCTGTTGCCGCTGCCGATGGTGCGCTCTGATTCGAGCTCGGTGTGGCGGATCGCCGTCACATACTTGTTGACATCCAGATCATCTGTAATGACTTCTTCTTGGCAGGGCGCTTCGTCTTGGGGTACTTCGACCGGCGGGATGGGATGCGTGAGCGCATAGGCGAGTTTATGGGTGCGGTCCTTGCGGTCCTTCCAGCCGAACATGCGATCCAGAATATCCATGTTGGCGAAGAAATTGGTGAGCGCACGCGCGTGAGGATAGCCCTTCACGTTGTTGAACAGAATGGGCAGACTCCCATCCAACAGTTTCTGAATGCCGGTGATCTCGAGGTCCGGGTCTACTTCCACATTCGTCTCGATCAAATTGTCCTCGGCCCGGAGCCAATCCAGCGTGCTGCGAAGGCTACGGATGTCCTTTGCGACCTGCGCGCGCGTCTCCTGCATCTGGGTCTGCACTGCGACTGCCATAGATTTCCTCCTTGTGTCGGGTCACATCCTTCACGACTCTTCCCGTTCGAACAGTGGGCCGTCTTGCAGCGCCCGAACCTTGTTCTCGAAGTAGGTCAAATGCTCCATCATCAACTGGCGCGCTCGCGCGCCATCGCCGGCTTCGATCGCCTGCAGGATGGCCCAGTGGTCCTCGATGGCCCGTTCCGCCATGTCGACGGTGGGCAAGAGTTGTTCAAGCACATTGAAGAACAGGGTGCGAAACGAGTTGACGGTCAGATACAAGACGCTGTTCTTGGCCGCCTGGGCCAGAGCGATGTGAAAGCTCACGCTGTGTGGCATGTAGTACAGATCGCCTGTATCGAGCGACTGCCTAGCGGCCTCGACGGCGCTGCGAAGCGCTTGCAGATCTTCGGGGGTGGCTCGCTGAGTAGCCAGCTCAGCGGTTGCGGTTTCGATCACTTTCCGCGCCTCGGCCAGTTCCAGAATCGAGGCTTTCTTGAACTTCAGCATGGAGGAAAGCGAATTGCGGAGCGGATCGAAATTCGGTTCACGGACGAAGGCCCCTCCGCTTGCGCCAACTTTGATCTCGATCAGGCCATTCGACTCAAGGATGCGCAAGGCATCGCGAACCGTTATTCGGCTCAGCCCGAATTGTTCGGCCAGTTCGCGCTCGGAAGGTAAGCGATCGCCGGGCGACAATCGCCCGGAAAAGATCGCTTGCTCTACCTGCGCGACAACATCTTTCGAGGCCCGGACCGCCTGAACTTTGCGAAACATAACCAATCCGTGATTAAGAATATAATGTTAAATGGTATGATGGTAATACCATTATACATAGAAGTATTTCATTGTCAAGAAGAGATTCCCACAATGTGTAAGCGTGTCTTGCCTGATGTAGATGATCGGCTGTTCTTGGGGAGATGCCCATGTTCACCCGGCGCGTGTCACGCGCGCCGGTTCTCTGGCAGACTGGATGCGCTGTGGGGCGGCGTACACGCGCAGGCTGTTGCGGCGCACGTAGCCGATCACCGTGATGTTCCAGGCCCGGCCCAGCGCGACCGACAGGCTGGTCGCCGACGTGCGCGAGGCGACGACGGGTACTCCCATCTTCGCCGCCTTGCCGAGCATCTCCGAGCTGATCCGCCCGGTCGCCAGCAGCACCAGGCCCTCGGTGGGCACGTTCTGCTTCATGGCCTTGCCCCACAACCGGTCGACCGTGTTGTGGCGGCCCACGTCCTCGGCGACGAGCAGCAGGCGCTCGCCGTCGCTGAGCGCCGACGTGTGAATGCCTTGCGTGACGCGGTACAGGTTCGCCGCCTGATACAGGTCGTGCATGCGGGCGAATATCTGGCGAGGCGTGATGGTGACGTGCGTGTTGAGCGGCTCGTGCCGCGCGCTCAAATCGTCGAAGGTGATTCCGCCGCCGCAGCCGGAAGTGACGATCCGCCGCGACGGCAGCTTCAGGTCACCCTGGTTCAGCCACACGTCCACACAGGTGCCGCTCGGGCTGACGACGACGCGGCGCACGTCCTCCAGGCCGTGAATGATCCCTTCGGCGCGCAGGAAGCCGAGAGCCAGGTCGTCCTGTTCGCGCGGCGTGCACATGAACGTCGCCAGCTCCTGGCCGTTGACGTGGATGCGCACGAGCGCTTCCTGGGTGATGCTGCCATCCACCGGCTGCCAGGTATCGTTCTCGTACAGGATAAAGTTGAGAGGGTGAACGCCGTTCATCGAAGGAAGGTAAAGTCTAATTCACAATGCGCAGCTCAGGGTCCGGGACGAATCGCGCCGGCTCGGGACGCCGGGAAGGCTGAGCCGTCTCGATCTTCTCGACGATCATCTGCGCGGCCTGGCGCAGCGCCTGACCGGCCGGCGAGCCGGCATCTAAGACGACCGGGTGGCCGCTGTCGCCCCCCGATCGCACGGCCGGATCGAGGGGCACGCGCGCCAGGAGCGTCGTGCCCAGCCTCTGGCTCAAGCGCTCGCCGCCACCTTCGCCGAAGATGGACTCCGGCTTGCCGCAGTGCGGACAGATATAGTAAGACATGTTTTCGATCAGCCCCAGCACGGGCACGTCGAGCTGGCGGAACATCTCTCCGCCCTTGAGCACGTCGGCCAGCGCCACGTCTTGCGGCGTGGTCACCATCACCGCGCCGGCGAGCGGCAGCGATTGCGTCAGCGTCAACTGCACGTCGCCGGTGCCGGGCGGCAGATCGACGATGAGCGTGTCGAGTGTGCCCCACAGTACGTCTCGCAGCAACTGGCGCAGCGCCTGATGCATCATCGGGCCGCGCCAGATGACCGGCGCTTCGGGCGGGACGAGGAAGCCCATCGACATGACCCTGACGCCGTGCGCGTCGGGCGGAAAAATCCGATCGCCGAACGCGAAGGGCTGCTCGTCTCGAATGCCCATCATCAGGGGAACGTTCGGACCGTGGATGTCGCCGTCGAGCAGGCCGACACGCCGGCCCATCTGCGCGAGCGCCACAGCCAGGTTGACCGCGACGGTCGATTTGCCCACGCCGCCCTTGCCACTGGCCACGGCGACGACGGCTTTCGCGTCGAGGTTGAGCCGCGACGTGTCACGCAGTTGCGAGCGCGGACCGGCCTCGAATGCGACCTCCACGGCACGCACGCCAGGGAGCGCCATGACCGCGCGCCGCGCCCGGCGCTCGATCGGCACTTGCAGTGGGCTGCCCGCCTCGCGCAGCCGGATGGTGAAGCGGACTGTGCCGTCGCGGGCCTCGACGTCCTTCACCATGCCCAGCGAGACGATGTCGCGGTTGACCTCAGGCTCCAGCACCTGGCCGAGGGCGGCCAGCACCTGATCGGGGGTGGTGGACGCCGGTGGTTTGCGAAGATTGAATAGATTCATGTCTCACAGAGCTTCGTCACATCAAACGTGAGGCGGACATCCACGTTTCACGCTTCACGCTCCACGTTACTCTCTCACGGGTGCGCGCACGTACGCGCGTTCGGCGGCGATCAGATCCAGATGCAGCGTCGCCAGGTCCTCGACGGCCAGCAGGTCGACCGGCGTCGGATCGAAGGTCACCACAATCTTCAAATAGCCGCGACACTTGTCGCACGTCTGCACGCGGTATTTTTCTTCTTCGCCCTCGACGCCGATCGTGCCGAGCGTTCTATGATCCTGGTTGCCGCAGAACGCGCACTTCAGGCGCAGATAGTACCAACCTGCGCCACACATGCCGCAGCGCAGGCGGCGCTCACCCTCTTTGCCTTGAATCTCGGACAGGAGGGGCGGACTGCCGCACATGGGACACTGGCCGCGCAGCCAGTGATCCACGTCTACCTTCCCTCGCAGCTCGCGCGACCAGGCGCGCAGCGATGGCTTGAGACTGTTCTCGGCCAGCAGTCGCAGCAAGCCGGCGTCGAGCCGGAGACCGGCTGCAACCCGCTCGACGCGCCGCCCATCGCCGAGCGCCAATGCTTCCCACACGGGCAAGAGATCAAGCTCGTTCCGTTCGACGGCGCCTCGGATTTGTGCGGCGGCTGCAGAACGCTGCGCCGTCCCATCGCCGTCCCGCGCCTGCGCCGGGACCGATTGGGCGGAGCGATCGGCGCGTAGCGGGCCGCGCAAGAAGTGTGAAAACCGGCGGCCGGGCTTGCCCGTTTCACCATCAGGCGATGCGCTTTCGGCGATGCGGCACAGGCGCAGGAAGAGATCGCGCGTCGCCTCCACGTCGAGCGGAAAGTCTTCGCCGACGAGCAGGGGCAGCCCGGATTCGAGCTTGCGCTGTGCAGCTTCGCGGTCGAGCGTGAACGGAGGGATCTTCGCTTGCGCTTCGGCCTGCGCTTCGCGGAGTGCCAGAAGCACCGCACGATAAAATGCGGCCGGTCCGGCCAGATCGGGCGCGCGCTCGGCCAGCGCGTCGAGTCGCTTCACTATCGCCTGGGTCTGCGAGTCGAGGGCAGGGGCACGCTTCGCGCCTGCCCCTACCCCTGTCCTGGATAGATTCGACGAGCGCGCCATCAGGACTCCTGCGTCGCGAGCGTCCGCAAGGCCATGATGGTTTCCTGCAACTCGTCGCCACCCAGCGCGATCACGTGATCGATCTCCTTGCGCAGGTGGACCAGCATGCCGTGCAGCATGGCGGCCTGCAGCGGGTCTTCTGTCTGGAGCCAGACGTTTTCCTGCTGCGCCGTTTCCAGCCACGTCGCCAGGCGCTCCATCGTCTTCAGGGCATCGTCCACGGTACGGTCGTATTTGCGTGAGCCGGGAACGAACTTCTCTCCTTTGCCGTCTCGTCCTGCCATACCTCACCCCATCCCCCGACCCCCTTCCCCTCTCCGCAACGCTGCTTGCGCCCCGCCCAGCGGGGGAGAGGGGAAGGGGAGAGGTCTACAGCAGCCCCTGACCACCCATCACGATGACTGTCCGTATGAGGAAGCCACCGATCAGGATCAAGACCGCCGACAGCGTCGTGAGTCCGGCGGTCGTCTTCATCCCCTGGAAGCCGGCGCGGAACTGCAGCGCCAGCGGGACGATCAGTCCGAGAACGATGACGCCGCCGATCAAGAGGACGCCGTTCACGCCGCTCAGAATCGGCGCGGCGGCGACGCCCAACAGCGCCAGGAAGACGATCAGCAGCACAAACTCGAGGATGATCGCCACGTTGTCGACCTGCTTCAGCCTGGCCCAGGATCGGCCCACGTCCACTTTCGTGAGCACCAGGCCGAGCGCGATGGCGGCCATGCCCGTCGAAGCCCCGGAAGCGACGAAGATCGCGCCGAGCAACGGGTTGTCGGCCCACACCGGCAGGTGCGTATGCGCCAGCAGCACGCCGGTGTACGAGGCGAGAAAGAACCCGGCCAGCCCGCCGGCGATCGAGTAGATCGTACGGGGAGTGCCGGAGTATTTCTCGCGCAGCGGCGCCCAGGGCAAACGCCCGGTTTCGACCAGCGCATCCAGGAAGGACAGGAAGCTGAACAGGCCGAAGAACAGCAGCGCGTACGCGCCGACCGAGATCGGCGAGTCCCACTTGGGCCACGGCTGGAACGTCTTGCTGTAGAAGATCATGTGCCAGAAGCGCTCAGGACGGCCCAGGTCGGCGATGAGCGCGACCACGCACACCAGCGACAGGGGAAAGGCGATGTAGTACCCCATGCGGGCGATGGGCCGGTCTTCCGGCCGGCCGACCAGCTCGACGATAGCCGACGTCAGGTACGCCCCACCGGCGATGCCGCCGGCGAAGAAGTACAGGACGATCCACCATTCCCACTGCGGGATTTGCAGTTCACCGGGCATGGTCAGGCTCCTTTCTCGCGTCGACCTCTGCCCCGCGATTGCGGAAGGCGATCAGCGCCGCGATACCCAGTGCGATCGCACTGGCGATGCTCCACAGCGATCCGGGGATGAGGTTCCGCTGCGGCAACTGCGGATTGCGCGGCTGGCCGTATATTTCCGGTTCGTCGAGGAGCAGGTAGAACACGTTCAGCCCGCCGAGAATGTCCGTGTCGCCGTACAGGTTCGCCTTGCCGAAGCCGAGCTGCTTGAGCGTGTCCACGCGCTTTCGGGCATTGACGCGCAGCTCGTCTACTTCGCCGAACACGATCGAGTCCGTCGGGCAGGCTTTGGCGCACGCCGTCTCCAGCCCGTTGTGGATGCGATCGTCGCACAGCGTGCATTTGTGCACCGTCCCGGTCCTCGTGCTGTAGCTGATTACGCCGTACGGGCAGGCCGCGACGCAGGCGCGGCAGCCGTTGCATACGTCCTGATCCACGACGACGTTGCCCAGGTCGGTGCGCCGGAGCGCGTGCGTCGGGCACACTTCCAGGCAGCCGGCCTGGACGCAGTGCTTGCACGAGTCGCTCATCATGTACCAGGCCATGTTACCTTCCAGCGACGAGCCGCGCTCGATGAAGCGCACGTGCCGCCAGTCGGTCGCCGACAGCGCGCCGGTGTTGTCGTAGGAGTTGCCGGTGAAGTTGACGGCTTTGAGGCGGCCGTTCACCTCCTGGAAGTGATCGGGCTCGCCTTCCAGTTCGTTCCATTCCTTGCAGGCGACCTGGCACGCTTTGCAGCCGATGCACAAGGAAGTGTCGACGAACATACCCTTAGGCATTGCACACCTCCCCGAGCGAATCGTTGCAGCTCAGGCTTGCCACCGTCACTTCCGGCCCGGTGTGGCGCGCGATCAACTCCTGGTGCAGCTCCGGCGCGGGCTTGGAGCGGCGGCCCGGCCGCAGGTTGCACGAGAACACCTTGCCTTCGTGAATGCTCACGTTCGGATCGGCCACGAGCGCGCTGATGTCGTTGGTCACGTCTCCGCTCGCCAGGCCCTGATAACCCCAGTGCCACGGGATGCCGATCTCGTGCACCGTCTTGCCGTCGATGACGAAGGGCCGCATGCGGCGCGTCACCAGAGCGCGGCCTTCGACCTCGCCGCGGGCGGTGACGACGGTTACCCAGTCGCCATTCTTGACATCCTTCTCTTCCGCCAGTTCCGGACTCATCTCGACGAACAGCTCCGGCATCAGTTCCGCCAGCCAGGGCAGCCAGCGGCTCATCGTGCCGGACAGGTAGTGCTCGGTCAGGCGGTAGGTGGAGACGACGATCGGGTACTTCTCCGCGTCTTCCATCTCGTGGTACGGGTTGCCCTTGACCGGCCAGATCTTGGCGACTGGATTGCGCTGCTGCTTGTACACGGGATTGGCGACCGGCGATTCGTACGGCTCGTAGTGGGTGGGCATCGGCCCATCCACTGCGCCGCTCGGCGCGAACAGCCAGAACTTGCCGTCGGGCTTCATGATCGCCGGGCTGACCCCGTCGTGGAAGTTCAGGCCCACGCCCTCAGCCCCGTCTTTCGCCTTCGTGTCAGGCTTCTTGGTGACCGGGAAGTCGATGGCGTCTCCTCCGGCGTTGACCCAGACACCGATGATCGGGTTGCCGTTGGCGTCTTTCTGGCCGGAGTCCTTGTTCGCATCCCAGTAGGTGTACTTCTTGCGCTCGCTCCACGGGTTGCCGGCCGGGTCGGCGGAGGCGCGGCTGTACATGATGTGGCGGTTAGCTGGCCAGGCGAAACCCCAATTGGGGCTAACCCAGTCGTCGGCCTCGCGCGAGGCGGCGCGGTTCTTGCCTTCCTCCGGATACACGCCGCTGTAGATCCAACAGCCGCAGGCGGTCGAGCCGTCGTCCTGGAGCGCGGTGAAACCGGGGACGAGCTTCTTGTCGGCCCAGGTGTAGCCGTTGATCTCACGCATCACCCGGTCGGCGCTCGGCTCGTCCTTGATCCGCCACTCCGCGTTCTCGTCGGGATTCAGGTAATCCCACAGCAGATTCTGGATCGGCCAGTCGCGCGGGTTCGTGCTGTCCTTGTACAGTTCCTTGAGACGACGGCCCAGGTGAAAGGTGAACCACAGATCGGCGCGCGCGTCGTCGGGCGGATCGACGGCCTTGTCGTGC
>DASSFZ010000288.1:0-4585 GCA_035693785.1 Anaerolineae bacterium
TGATAACTGTTTACTGCCCACTGCCCAATGGACCTGGAGGGATTCGAACCCTCGACCTCTGCAGTGCGATTGCAGCGCTCTCCCAACTGAGCCACAGGCCCTCGACGTGACGGATTCTACCCGACTTGACAATCACTGTCAAGAAACCGTGGTAACTACTCAGGCGTCATCGCGAGTCCTACACGGCAAAGAACGCCATCCGGTATGGCGCACATAGGTGTGCCACACGATCCGCGCCAGGCGTGTCATGCCGAGGAGGCACGACGAGGCATCTCTACCCCGGCGCGCCGCGCTCGCCGGTCGGACGAGAGATTCCTCACTGCGTTCGGAATGACACTGTCCGACACCTGACACCTGACACTCGACAAAGTAGACATTCCTCACTGCGTTCGGAATGACACGCTACAAGTGGCTGAGCAGTTACAAACCGCGAATAAACCGGGTTGACAGCCCGGCGGGTTTGGCGCATACTCTCGATAAGCCCAGCAAGTTGAGCCAACCATCTTTTAGGGAGCAGAATGGCGAAACCAGTCATCTTCACCATCGACGACGAACCGGCCGTGCTGAATGCCGTCGAGCGCGACCTGCGGAAGCAATACGGGCGCGACTACCGCATCTTGAAGGCCGATTCCGGCATCACAGCCCTGAGCACACTCGAACAGTTGCAGCGGCGCAACGAGACGGTGGCGCTGTTTCTCGTGGACCAGCGCATGCCGCAAATGGCCGGTGTGCAGTTCCTCGAGCAGGCGCGTGTTCTGTATCCCGACGCGAAACGTGCCTTGCTCACCGCCTACGCCGACACGGAGGCGGCGATCGACGCGATCAACCGCGCCGCGCTCGACTATTATCTCCTGAAGCCGTGGGACCCGCCTGAAGAACGACTATATCCCACGCTCGACGATATGCTCGACGACTGGAAAGCGCACGCGCGCCTGCCCTTCGAGGGCATTCGCGTGGCCGGCACGATGTGGTCGGCCGCCTCGCACCAGGTCAAAGACTTTCTGTCGCAGCACCAGATCGCCTACCAGTGGCTCGACGTGGAGAAGGACGAGAAGGCGCGCGGGCTGGCCGAATCGTGCACGGACGGCCAGCTCGTCATTCCCACCGTGCTCTTCCCCGACGGCACGGCGTTGGCGCGGCCGTCGATTCGGGAGCTGGCCGAGAAAGTCGGACTGCAGACGCGCGCCGCCTGGCGTTTCTACGATCTCGTCATTGTCGGTGCCGGCCCGGCCGGCCTGGCGGCGGCCGTGTACGCCAGCTCGGACGGGCTGAAGTGCCTGGTCATCGAGCGGCAGGCGCCGGGCGGGCAGGCCGGACGCAGCCCCAAGATCGAGAACTACCTCGGATTCCCTTCCGGGCTGTCGGGCGGCGATCTCGCGCGGCGCGCGGTAACGCAGGCGCGTCGATTCGGGGCCGAGCTCTTGTCGGCGCAGGAGGCGGTGCGCGTGCGCGCGCAGGACATTTATCGCATCGTCACGCTCTCCGACGGCGCGGAGATCAGTTGTCACGCCGTGCTGCTGGCGTGCGGCGCGTCGTTCAATATCCTGAAAATGCCGGGCGCGGCGGAGTTGACCGGCGCGGGTGTCTATTACGGCGCGGCCTATACCGAAGCGTTCTTCTACGCCAATCAAGACGTGTTCGTCGCCGGCGGGGCGAACTCGGCGGCGCAGGGCGCGCTGTTCCTGAGCCGCTTCGCGCGCAAGGTGACTGTGCTGATCCGCGGCCCGGCGCCGGCGGCCTCCCAGTATCTCGTCGATGCGATGCGGCAGGACGAGAAGATCGAGCTGATGCCTGATACCGACCTCATCGAGGTCCACGGCCAGGACAAGCTCGAAGCCGTCGTCGTCAAAAACAGCGTGACCGGCGAAGTGCAGACGCTGCGCGGCGCGGCGCTGTTCGTGTTCATCGGCGTGAAGCCGCAGAGCGACCTGGTCGCCGACCTGGTGCTACGCGACCCGAAAGGCTACGTGCTTACCGGGCCGGACCTGCTGCAGGACGGCAAGCCACCCAAAGGCTGGCCGCTCGCGCGCGACCCGTACATGCTGGAGACCAGTGTGCCCGGCATCTTCGCCGCCGGCGACGTCCGCTTCGGCACGAATCACCGCGTCGCCTCGGCAACCGGCGAAGGGGCCGTCGCGGTGGCGACGATCCATCAATACTTGAAGACGCTGTGAAGACCTTGCACCGCGAAGGCGCAAAGAGCGAGAAGATTTTTAGGACGCGGATGAACGCGGATTTCGCGGATTTGTAATCTATCCGTGTTCGTCCGCGTAAATCCGCGTCCAAAGACTTGGTATATGAGCATTGAGTTCCTGCGGCGGTTGCCGCTGCTCGCCGGCCTGTCCGACGCCGACCTCGACTGGCTCTATCAGAAGACGGAGCCTGTTTCGTTCCCGGCCGGCGAAATCCTGATGCGAGAAGGCGATCCCGCCGGCGATTTGTACATCATCGTGGATGGCGAGTTCGAGATCAGCAAGCGGTCGGGAGCGCAGAACATCGCCATCGCCGTGCGCGCGCCAGGTGAAGTGCTCGGCGAGATGGCCCTGCTCGACCGCTCGCCTCGCTCGGCGACAGTGCGCGCGCTGCGCGACAGCCGTCTGCTTAAGGTGCCGCAGGATGCTTTCGTGCAGCTTCTGTCGAGCAGCTCGACGGCGGCGCTCGCCATCCTGCGCACCGTATCCCAGCGTCTGCGGACGAACGAGGCGCTGCTGCGGCAGCAAGAGAAGATGGCCGGCCTGGGCACGCTGGCCGCCGGCCTGGCGCACGAGCTAAACAACCCGGCTGCGGCGGCGCGGCGCGGCGTCGCGCAGTTGAGGGACACACTCGCCGATTGGGAGCGATGGACGCTGGCGCTCGACGCCTGCGCGCTGTCCGACGATCAGATCGCCCGGGTTCAGAAGCTGCGCGCGACGCTGGCCGAGTGCGCAGCCGCGCCGGTCGACCTCGACCCGTTGGCGCGCGGCGATCGCGAGTCCGACGCGCAGGCGTGGCTGGAGGATCGCGGGATCGATCGGGCCTGGGAGCTGGCGCCCACGCTCGTGACGTTTGGCTGGGACGCCGGCGCGCTGCAGACCCTCGCCGATACTTTCGGCGACGATCAGTTGTCGGTGATCGCGCCGTGGCTGGCGGTCGGCTGCTCGGTCTACGCCTTGCTCGACGAAGTCGGCCGGAGCGCGGAGCGCATATCGGAAATCGTCGGGGCGGTGAAGTCGTACTCGTTTCTCGACCAGGCGCCGATCCAGGACGTCGACGTGCACCAGGGTCTCGATAACACGCTCGTGATCCTGCGGCACAAGCTCAAGCAGGGCGTGCGTGTCCGGCGCGATTACGGCGCCGGCCTGCCGCGCATCGAGGCCTACGGCGGCGAGCTGAACCAGGTCTGGACCAACATCATCGACAATGCGATCGACGCGATGCAGGGTCAGGGCGAGCTGACGATACGCACGTACGCCGACGACGGGCACGTGGTCGTCGAGATCGCCGACAGCGGGCCGGGCATCCCGCCGCACATCCAATCGCGCATCTTCGAGCCGTTCTTCACGACCAAGCCGCCCGGCGTCGGCACGGGGCTGGGCTTGAACATCGCCTACAACGTCGTGCAGAAGCACCTGGGCCGCATCTCCGTCACGTCGCAGCCGGGCGAGACACGCTTCCAGGTCAGGCTGCCTATCCACCTCAAGCGATAACTACTCGGCCGTCATTGCGAGGAGCGCCGTTTGCGACGAAGCAATCTCCGCCGCCCTGAGCGCACATGGCTGTCCGTACAGGGGATTGCTTCGCAAAAAGCGCTCGCAATGACGCGGGTTGAGCAGTTACCTCAAGCGAGGATAAACGAATGAACGAAGATCAACTCAGGCGCATACTCGAGACGTACCGCACCGTCGCCGTGGTGGGTCTGTCATCTAATCCGGACAAGACGAGTTACGGCGTGGCGGTGTACCTGAAGCGGCAGGGCTACCGCATCATCCCGGTCAATCCGACCGTCGATCAAATTCTCGGCGAGAAGGCGTATCCGGATCTCGCCTCCATTCCGGACAAAGTGGACATAGTGCAGGTGTTCCGGCGCTCGGAGGACGTGCCGCCGATCGTCGACGAAGCGATTCAGATCGGCGCGAAGGTCGTGTGGATGCAGGAGGGAATCCGTCACGACGCCGCGGCGCAGAAGGCGAGAGCCGCCGGCCTGGAAGTCGTGATGGATGCGTGCATGCGGCAGACGCATCAGTGGCTGATTGGGGAACGTTAGGGCAGGGGCTTCGCAGTTGAGGCGACGAGCGTGTATTCTGTGAACTCGACCGGCGCCAGCAGTTCGGGGTACAAAATGCTCGTGAAACGCTCGACGCCGTCCGAATTGCTGTGCCTCTCTCGCGCGGCTTCGTCCTCGAAGACAAAGAAGTGCAGGAAGCTCATCGCGTCACCCGTCTCCTGCACCGACTCGTACAGCCGTGTCTCCGGCTCGTTCGCCCGGACGTAGTCGATGAACTCGCGGATCGCCTGCTGGCATTTTTCTAACGACTCGGGCTTCACCCGGAAGCGGGCAGTCATGTAGATTGCCATCGGGTATCTCCACTTGTAATAGGCCTCAGTC
>DASSFZ010000289.1:0-3374 GCA_035693785.1 Anaerolineae bacterium
GAACGACCGGCGTACCTGTGCAATCGCGCCGGCATACGTCGCCTGGATGCTGGTCGTCGAGCGGTGAATGTGATCGCGCTGATCCTCTGCGCTTCCCGAATGGCATTCCGACCCGCCGCACGACGCTTCGACCACGCGGAAGTCCGACGGGTTCTTGCCGCCGCGCATGCCGGCGTGCGCCAGATCGGCGTCGAGCGCGAGGGCGTTTCCACCGTGGCAAATCACGCAGCCGAAGGCGTCCTGCGGATGCGAGGCGCTGATCTCTTCGATGCTGTCGTGGCAGGTCAGGCACAACTCCGGCTGGCCGGTGAGCGTCGGCGTGATCGACTTTGCAGTTGGCATCGTTGCCTGGCGCGCGAACGCGAAGGCGGCGGCGATGGCCAGGGCGAGTGCGGCAAAGACGAGACGACGATCGGCATTCATGGGGAGATCAAGCCACGGAGGCGCGGAGACACAGGGTTTATTGCGCGATTTCCACGAGAGTCAATCCGACGAGACCGGCGAGCATCAGGAGTATGAGCGCCTGCGCGACGCGGCCCGGCCGGTTGAACCACTCCGCCGCTCCTTCGCTGCGGCGATCGATAAGGTAGGGAATCAGGCTCAAGGCGATCAGCAGCCCGAGCGGAATCAGGATTCCGGCCCACAGCGGCGGAACGGATCGCAGCAGCGCCTGCACCCACAGGAAGAACCACGGCGCCTGAGCCTTGCCGGACGCTGCGGGCAGGTCGGCAATGGGGCCTAACGGCGCAGGGAGCAAGATCGACAGCCCAAGCAGCGCAGCCACCACCACCAGCATCGCGATCGTCTCCGTCCTGACCAGTTGCGCGCGATCGATGCGCGGCGCGCGGTCGCCTGCGCGTGGCCGGTGCGCGATGCCTCCATCGCGCCGGACTTTGAAGATGTGCCAGCCGATCAGGATGAACGACGGCACGGCCAGGCCGAGGATGTGCCAGGCGTAGAAGCGGATCGTCGTCGCCGCGCCGATCTCGGCTCCGCCGGCGATGATTTGGTACAGCGCGCTACCAACCAGCGGCATCTCTTTGACGAGATTCGTCCCCACGACCAGCGCCCAGCGCGTGCCCTCGTCCCAGCGCAGCACATAGCCCGTGAAGTCGAGCAGCAGCGTGCCGGCGAGCAAGGCGACGCCGATGAGATAGTTGGCGCGCCTCGGCGCTGTGTACGCGCCGGTGAGGATCACGCGCAGCATGTGCAGCGCGACGACGAGCACCGCCGCCTGCGCCGCCCAGTAGTGCAGGTTGCGGATCAGCCAGCCGAAAGGCACTTGAAAGGCGATCATCTCGATCGACCGGAACGCGTCGCCGGGGGTAGGGATGTAGAAGAAAGTCAATAGCAGGCCGGTGACGATCAGAACGAGGAAGAGGAGGACCGAAATGCCGCCCAGCCCGAAGGTGTAACGAAAACGCGATTCGCGTTCGGGGATCGTCGGCGGATGGAGGTGATAAAAGAAGCTGGGGCGACGGGAGGGCATGGACGCGATTATATCTGATCGCGCGCTTCGATCTCTTCCAGGCGCACGTGCATCTCGTACCCGCGCTCTTCCTCCATCTTGTCGTCGTACCACTTCTTGTGGTGGAGGCGGGCGTACAGCGCATCGACCTCGCCAGTGAACATCGAGAAGAACGCCGACTTCTCTTCGGGGAAAAAGGCCGCCATGTACACGTGGATGATCAGCCCGGCCACGACCATGCCGACCGCGCCGAAATGGAACGGCCGCGACCACTGCACGATCCAGCGCATCTCCGGCGGGAAGATGTGCGAGAAGGTCATGATCAGCCCGGTCACGCCGATCGTCAGCGTGCCGATCGCGACGACGTAACCGTACAGTTTCTGGCCGGCATTGTAGGCGTCCTGCGGGGGCAGCGTCACCTTGCGTCCGAGCAGTTGCAGACCCTTCCGCTTCAGCCACTCGACGTCGTCTTGGGTGAGCAGCATGCGCTTCGCGGCGAAGGGCACGAAGTAGCGCCGGAAGCCCAACAGCACGTTGTAGGTGATCACGAGCAGCCAGATGATCCCGAACACTTTGTGCGTCTCGACCAGCCCGCCGATGCCGCCGAACAGTTCCCGCATGAAGTCGATGTAGCCCTGCGGCATGAGGCGCAGGCTGGGGCTGCCCAGAATGCCCAGGCCGGTGAGCAGCAGGACGAGCCACGAGACGGCGTTGAACCAGTGCGTGACGATGTTGACCAGGCCGTGCTTCTTGAGCTTCTTCGCCCGCAGGCGCTTGCGCTCGGCTAAGGTGAGAACTTCGGCTGACATTTGTCTCTCCTTCCAGAGTTAGAGTTTGAAGTTAGAGTTAGAGTCTAGAGTTAGAGTTAGAGTGAATTGCCTCCATCCGATTCACACTCTAACTCTCCACTCTAACTCTAACTATTCGTCAAACTCACTCTCGCCCTTGTGCAGTTGTCGCGCGAAGGCAGCCGCCTGACCCAGGAACGTAGCGCCGGCCGCGAGCAGCACGCCAGGGATGACGACCCACTTGTAAAAGGCGTCTGCCGGCGGCGCCTGTGGCGCTGTAACGGCGAGCTTCTTCTCGTCGACGTCGTCGTTGACGTAGTAAATGTTCGGCCCGGTATCGACGCCCACCGCCGGCAGGCGTTTCACGCTCTTCGCCGCGCGCAGCGCCTGGGCGACTTCGCTTTCTGGATCGTTGAGGTCGCCGAACAGCCGCGCCCCGCCGATGCACGTCGCCACGCAAGCCGGCGCCTCGCCCTGCTCGACGCGCTGCAGGCAGGCGTTGCATTTGTCGGCCTTGCCGGTCTCGGGATTGATGAAGCGCGCGTGATAAGGACATGCCGGCAGGCACAACCCGCAGCCGATGCAAGCCTGTTGGTCGACGACGACGATGCCGTCTGCGGGACGCTTGTACGTCGCCTGGCTGGGGCATACGTCGACGCACGGCGGCTCGTCGCAGTGCATGCAGTTGTACGGCACGAACTGCTGGCTGAGGGCCGGAAACGCGCCCTGCACGCCCATATCGTACACCCAGATGCGAGTCGAGTTGAGCGGCACGTCGTTCTCGGCGCGGCACGCGACCAAACAGGCGCGGCAGTCGATACAGCGCCGGGGATCGATGACAAAGCCGTACTTCTTCACGTTATTCGCCATGCTCTATCTCCGCTTATCGCCTATGGCGTATCGCTTATTGCGGAAAGCTCTGCGATAGGCGATAGGCGATACGCGATATGCCCTATGCTTTCTCCACCGTCACGTACGTCTGCGACAGCGCCTGCCCGCCGCTGACCGGATCGGTGATGGTGACGTGCACATCGCTGTCGCTCGCCCCTTTGCCATACGCGGTCTTCAGGCCCATCGATCGATGTCCGAAGCCCTGCGTCATCCACACGCAGTCTTCG
>DASSFZ010000290.1:0-5728 GCA_035693785.1 Anaerolineae bacterium
TTGGTGGTTAGAGATTGGGAGTTTGAAGTTTGGAGTTTGAAATTTTGGATTTTGATCTTTTCATTCCTCAGGTAACCTCGGGTCTTTCCGTCGAATACTTCTCATACAGCCGCTCGCTCATGACTCGGCAGATGCGCATGACCGCTTCGTGAATCTCCGCAAACGAGGTGTAGATCGGCGCGATGCCGAGTCGGATGTTGTCGGGGTAGCGAAAATCAGGCAGCACGTTCATCTCCTCGATCAGCGCCCGATCGATGCGCAGCGCGTCGGGATGGCCGATCGACACGTGCGAGCCGCGCCGCTCGGGATCGCGCGGCGAGTTGAGCGAGAAGCCGAGCGGCTGCAATAGGGTCTCCCAGAGGCCGATCAGATATTCTGTCTGCTTCACCGACTTCGCGCGCAGGCGATCCAGCCCCGCTTCCAGCAGCAGGTCGATGCCTGGCTCGATCGCCGCGAGCGAGAGCATCGCCGGCGTGCCGACGAGGAAACGCGCGATGCCTGGATTTGGCTCGTAGTCCAGCTTCAAATCGAACTGCCCTTTTTGGCCGAACCAGCCCCAGATAGGATTGAGCAGGCTTTCCTGCAAATCGCTGCGGACGTAAAGAAACGCAGGCGCGCCCGGCCCCCCGTTGACGTACTTGTACGTGCAGCCCACGGCCAGGTCGACGCCGGCTTCGTCGAGCGTGATCGGCATCGCGCCCACCGAGTGACTCAGGTCCCACAACACCAGCGCGTCCGCGCGATGCGCCATGTCGGTGACGAGCGGCATGTCGTATACGTAGCCGCTTTTGAACAGCGTATGCGACAGCGTGACGAGCGCGGTCCGGTCGTCAATCGCTTCGGCCAGCGCTTCATTCGAGACGCTGATGCCGTCGCCGGAGCGGACGATCTCCAGCCGGTGCCCCGGCCCGGCCAGGTTCAGCGCGCTCTGGAGGACGTACACGTCCGACGGGAAATTGAGATCGTCCGTCACGATCTTCACGCGCCCAGGGCGCGCGCGCAGCGCAGCCATGACCAGCTTGAAGAAGTTAACGGTCGTCGAATCGCCGACGATCACCTCGTCGGGCCTCGCGCCGACGAGCTGCGCCACTTTGGATCCGATCCGCTGCGGCGCGGTGAACCATCCCTCGCCCCAGCCCCGAATGAGGCGCCGCCCCCATTCACGCTCGACGACGTCGTGGATGCGCGCGGCGCTGCGCCTCGGCATGCGCCCCAGCGAGTTGCCGTCGAGGTAGATCAGGTCGGGATCGCCGATCACGAACTCGTCGTGGAAGCGAGCGAGTTCGTCTTGTCGGTCGAGTTCGTGGGCGTAGGGGGCGTCGGCGCGAATAGGCATGAGTTCATCGATTTTGGCTAGGGCATAAGCCGCTTGTCCGCCTATGCAGTGCACCGGATCATGCATTGCCTTGAGGAGCGGCTCAACTGCGCGCGCCTTTAATCTGGCGAAGGGCTTTAGCGACTGTCCAGCGCACCCAATTATCTTCATCGGCCAGCGCCTGCGCGAGCGGCTCGACCGCCCGCTCGTCCTTAATCTCGCCCAAGGCCAGGGCCGCGATCATGCGCACGATGCTGCTCTGATCACTTAGCGCCGCGATGAGCGGCTCCACTGCGCGCGCATTCTTAATCCGCCCCAAGGCCATCGCCGCCGACCAACGTATCGTCCAGGCCTCCTCGCGCAAAACCCGGATCAACGGCTCGACCGCTCGCGTATCGCCAAGCATCCCCAGGGCTGTCACGATGGCCAGGCGTATCTCGCCGTGTTCGTCCTCCAACATCTCGATGAATGGTTCGGCTGCCCGCTTATCGCCGATTTCGCCGAGGAGTCTGACCGCTGACAGGCGCACCTCAGGATCCACATCCTGCAACGCGGCGATGCGTTCCTGCACCGATTTCCTCCTCTTCTGGAAGGGCAGAAAGAGGGACAAATCCAAGTGCAATGCGGCAATGCGTTCCCGAACCGATTTCCTCGGCAGGCTCTTCCGGTGAGCGTACTCGACTTCTGACGGCAGAGGCTTGCCGCGTTTCGTGAGCGCTTCTCGAATGGCCGCCAGTAGCTCCTGTGGCCCGAATGGCTTGGCGATGTAGCCGTCTACTTTGAAAGCCTGCAAGCCCAGGTCTTTATCGACGCTCTGCGCTTTCGCGGTGAGGATAATCACGGGGATGTCGCGCAGAGCTTCATCAGACTTCATCTGTTCGTAAAATTTCCAGCCGTCCATGTCTGGCCGCATGAGGTCCTGAGTGAAGAGGTCGATCGGGTGCGTGTGCAGCATTGCCCACGCTTCGTGGCTGTCTCTGGTGCCCAGATGCTCGTATCCTGCCCGTTTCAGGATCAGCCCGATCAGAGACACCACGTCCGGGTCGTCGTCAAGGCTCAAAATCCGTGTCATCGGGATTGTCCCTGTCAGTTATACCTGCGTCTTCGGATCCGAGAGGATGGGAGTGAGCGATCAACTACCATACCCCGGCACTCCCATACTCAATAAGTCCCCAGTCTCGTCCTCACCGCCCACAGTTCCTCAAAGAACCTTGGCCGCACCTGCCGTTCCTCGAAGATACGATTCTTTTCCTGTATTCGGATGCCGGCCGTTTCCGCTAGGTACTCCGGGCCGAGGAAGCCGGTGCCCGACCGCGCGCCGATCATCTTCTCGACCATTCTGACTATAACACATACGTAACGACCAAGGCAAACCACGGCAACGAATCGACATCGGATAAACGGGTGCGATCCGTACCGATGGGCCATCCGTTAATCCGTTGTGTATCTGCTGCTTTGACCCTTCCCGCCCGACGCGCTTGCCCTGATGGTGTACCCACGCCCCTTGACAACTGTCCGTCACCGTCCATATACTTTCTTCTTGATACCGGGGAGATTTGTGCATGGCGGCTCCTCCTCAACCTGCGGACCTTGAGGCGCTTTCCCGCCGCTTCCATCGGTTTGCGACGCTGGAGACCGGCGGGTCGTCGCCGCTGTACGAGCGGCTGTGCCTGGGTATCTCCCAGGATGCCGATGTGTTGGCGCTGGCGGCGCAGGCCCGCAGTCACCCTGTGCCCAATATCCTGCTGGCTGCTGTCCACTACCTGCTCCTCAAAGGCGTTCAGCATCCGCTTGCCGCGTTTTACCCGAGCGTCTCGAACGAGACGCATCCGGGTGGCGACCCGTATCCTCACTTCCGCGCATTCTGCATTGAGCATCGTGATGAGATACTGAACCTCATCAGGACACGATTGGTTCAGACGAACGAGGTGCACCGGTGCGCGTATCTCGCGCTTGCATTCGGCATCGTCGCAGAACGGGCGGGGCATCGCCCGCTGGCCCTGATCGACGTCGGGACGAGCGCCGGGCTGAACTTGCTGTGGGACCGCTTTGGATATGACTACGGCAGGCGGAGGCTCGGCGATCCAGGCGCGCCTGTCCAGTTGACGTGCGAGCTTCGCGGCGTCCGGCGCCCGCCGATCCCAGAGAGGCTGCCCGCCGTCGCATCGCGCGCCGGGATCGACCTCAGCCCGGTCGACGTGCGTGACCCGGATGCGGTGCTGTGGTTCCGCGCGCTGATCTGGCCGGAGCATCGCGAGCGCGTCGAGCTGCTGATGCGCGCGATTCAGCTCGCCCGGCAAGACCCGCCGGAGTTGATCGCCGGCGACGCGCTCGAGCTGCTGCCACAGGTGATCGCTGCCGTCCCACGCGGCACGCCTGTCTGCGTCTTTCACACGCACACTGCCAACCAGTTCCCGCGCGAGGCGCGCGAACAGTTGATCGCGCTCATCGAAGAGCACGGCAGACGGCGCGACGTGTATCGCGTCTCAGCCGAGTGGATCGGCACGCCACAAACGCAGTTGGAGCTGGTCGCGTACGAGCAGGGAGTGAAAACGGAGAAGCTGCTGGCCTACGTCGACGGCCATGCGAGGTGGATCGAGTGGTTGGATAAGAGGCTGCCAACCTCTGGTACTTGACTCGGCCTTCGCTTGTCTTTTTCCCCAACTTTTCTGGCCCCCAAATGATAGTATTGTGTAGAGGGCTATCAACGTTGATTTGCCAAAGGGTTACTCATGGAGGAAAGACCGGCCATAGCCCGCCTCAAGCAGGGTGATATAGGCGGTCTGGAAACGCTCGTGCGGATATACCAAGTACGCGCTGTTCGGGCAGCGTATCTGGTTGTGCGAGATCGCGCCTTAGCCGAAGACATCGTACAGGCCGCATTTGTGCGCGCCTACGAACGTATCGGCCAGTTTGACGCCAACCGCCCCTTCGGGCCTTGGTTTCTGAAAAGCGTAATCAACGACTCGCTCAAGGCTATCACACAACAACAGCGCAACGTATCACTCGATTGGGAAGCAGAGCGCGAAGATACAACATGGGCTGACCGCTTGATTGACCCCGCTCCTGGCCCTCTCGAAATGGCTGAAAGTGCCGATATGCAGCGCATGGTGCAAGAGGCGCTAGGCCAACTTACCCCTGCACAGCGCACCGCTGTTGTCTTACGCTACTTCCTTGACTTCAGCGAAGCCGAGATGACGACGAAACTGAATCGTCCACCTGGAACGGTTAGATGGTTATTATACGCGGCACGGGAACGCTTACGTGACATTCTCAGCTCACTATTACCCGACTCTGGCTCCCATGGCTCGCAGGTATCAAAGAACGACTGATGCGAGAGGTGCTCCATGCAACATGAACTCATCCGGCAAAATCTGCGCCGAATAGCCGAACAGGCCGTACCCGATGATACCGACTTGTGGCCGGCTATTCACGCTCGACTTATCGCACCTCGCAGGAGGGGGCACTCCACGGTCGGCAATACTTTTAGGCGAGTGTTCGCCTTCAGCGCGATCACACTAGTCGTGTTCGCGACGATCTTACTAAGTGTCCCGCCAGCGCGGGCAGCGGTATTGGAATTCCTTCGCGAGTTGGGCGGTTGGATTTTCACAGATGAACAGACTTCGGCTCAACAGGTAGTCGCCGATCCATCTCTCATCCCAACGGTCCTCCCGAATGATGGCGAGGAAGTCGAACGGCTCGATGTCACCGAAAGTGAAGAACGTCTCGGTGAATCGATATATGTGCCAAGTTACATTCCGACAGGCTATAAACTTATAGCCCGCACTGGACCCGGACAGAACGCCTCCGATGTGGCTTACATGATCACATCGTATCGCAATAGCGCAGAAGCTTCTGATTTCTTCATCGTCCAAGGTAAGGTCAAAGTGCCACAGCAAGCAGACATGGGTGTGGAACCCACAGAAGTCTTCGTGCGCGGCCAAACCGGCTTGTGGTTTGAGCGAGCGCCGATTAGCTATAGCGCCCGATACGAAGAGGGCGGCGATGTAATAATGGAATTAGGGATAAGGAATGTGCTGGTGTGGGAGGAGGGCGACGGTTATCTATCGATCAGTAGCAGCAACTTGCCCCTCGAGGAAACTCTGAAAGTTGCCGAGTCCTTGACGAAGTAGTGTCCAAGAGGTGCACCCCATCTTTGACAGCCGCACTAGTAGAACGCCCGGCTTTCTATCGACGGAAGCCGAGCTTTGATGTTTGCCTAACAGTCAGGAGATGCATGCTGTCGGCGGCGGCAATTATCAGACTCTGATCAAGCAGGCGCGCTGCGCCGCAAAAGGATGGCTGAGGCATGGTCGGCAAGGCGGTTTTCCAACTGTTGTAAAATACCCCTGTGCCATTCACGACCCTCGTCTCCACGGCGGAACTCTCACAGCACCTGACCGATCCCGATTG
>DASSFZ010000291.1:0-7650 GCA_035693785.1 Anaerolineae bacterium
TCGGCATGACACGGCCGGTGGAACGCAACCATTATACAGCAACCGGCGACAAAAAGACACGAGCCTCATCTCTCAACGAGGCCCGTGTGCTCCAATTGGAGGCTGGAGGTTGGAAGTTGGATGCTCGTCTACGGCAGCGCCTTCATCTGCTGAATGTCGATGATCAGCATATTCTCGTAGCACGAAGCGCGCGTCGCGAATGGGATCAGTTGCGACGCCGGCTGATCTTTGTAATACACCTGAAGGTATCCCTCGATCACCTTGGCGCGCACGTCGAACTGGACGATCCAGCCCGACTCACCGATGATCGTGTTAGAACCTGCCGCCACGCCGACGTCGACCGGCCCGGTCACCCGCACGCCGAGCGTGTCCGCCGTCAAGGGCGCACCGCTGCGATCGTAGATGCGGCCCGCCACGCCGGCCCACTTGCAGCCTTCGCCGTTGATCGTGTTCGGCAGGTAGGTCGTGCCGATGAGCGCGAAGGGGTAGGGATCGGGCGTGCCGGTCGCGCGACGCGTGTACGCCGGGGCGACATAGCCGGACGGCAGCGCCGTCGGGCTGGGGCGCGGCGTCGGCGTCGGCGTCGTCAGGCGGTTCGCCCTGTTGTACCGCGTCTGCGCCTCAGCGCGCTGAGCGTCGCCCGGCGCGACGCGGATCGCCTCGGCGTACCGATCGCGCGCCGAGAACGGATCGCCTTTGCCCATGAAATCGTCGCCCGTCGTGAGGTACGCTTCGTAAAGCCACTCGGCCACTTTGCCGCCGTAGTAGGTGGGCTGCGTTTCGTAGACGATACTTAGCTTCCCGATGACCGTGCCCCAGTCCTTCGCCTGGTAGGCTTCGGCGCCGGCGAGGAAAGTCTCCGCCGTGCGGCGTGCGGTGTCGGCCCGCTCGTCGAGTGGGCGCACTGAGAGCGCCTTCTCGAAATAGCCGGCGGCCACCTCGACGGCGGCGATCGTATCCGCCTCCGCGATCTGGCGATTGCCCAGCTCCAGGTAAGCCGTGAACAAATACCCGCCGATCTCGCTCGACCGGAAACTGGAATCCACCGTGCGAATCGCCTCGAACGCCTGCGCCGAGCCTTCCCAGTCGTTCGACTCATATGTCTTCAGCGCCTGCTCGTAGGCTTCCGTCAGAGATTCCCTAGCCTTGATCCCGGCCATGAGGGTGGCGACATCGCGGTAGTTCGGATCGATGGCGTTGATCTCCTGCAGAAGCCGCATCGCTTCGGCATCGTCGCCCGCTCCCAGCGCGGTTGTCGCCTGGGCGTACAGCGCGCCGGCCTGCTCCAGTTTCCGCGCCTGCTCCAGGCCGGCGCTGGCCAGCGCATCCTCCGGCTCTTCCTCGAGTATCGCCTGGAAGGTCAGGATCGCCTGGGCGTACTGGCCGGAGGCCATCTGAGTCTGCGCCGTCTGGCGCAGTCCCTCGAGGCGCTCCAGGCGGGCGGCCGCGACCTGCGCCGGGACGGCGTACGTCTGGTACGCCAGGTAGACGGCGCCGGCGATGGCGGCGAGCACGAGCAGGATGCCGAGCCGTGACAGGACGCGCAGCCACCTCGAGCGCGCCTCGGTGCGCGCGCCGCGCTGCAAGCCGGTGCCCATCGCGGCGCGCAGCCTGGCCGTCTCGAGAAACTGTGACACGCGCGCATCGTCGGGATAGCTGGCCTGCAGTTGCGTGAAGCACGCGATGGCTTCCGTCCACTTGCCCTGGCCGAAGTACTTGAGGCCCTGCTCGTAGAGCGGATCGTTTTCCATGTGAAGTGTCGCTTCCATTGTTGACTCCCTACCGCCTGATGACTATTTACATCTCGTTCCCGGCGCCGTCCTCGGCGCGGGCTGGGCCGCCGCGGGCGGCGGCCGGAGCGCTGCGTGTATTTACCGGCCTATGGCGAGAGCGTTCCTGAGAATGTTTGAATGAGCAAAGGAATCGCCGGGCCCAGCAATACGGCGAACATCGCCGGGAAGATTAAAAAGACCAGGGGGAACAGCAGCTTGATCGACGCCTCGCGCGCCAGCTCTTCGGCGCGCTGCCGGCGCACGATGCGCATCTGATTCGCCTGGATGCGCAGCACGCTGCCGATGCTCACGCCCAACTGCTCGGCCTGGATCACGGCGGTGATCATGTTCGACACGTCGGGCAACTGGATGCGATCGGAAGCCCCGGTGAGCGCTTCGCGCCGCGTGCGGCCCAGCGTGATCTCGGTCAGGATGCGCATGAACTCCTCGGTCAAGGCGTTGCGCCAGCGCGCGCTGACGCGCTTGAACGCCTGGTCGAGGCCCTGGCCTGCTTCGGTGCACACGACGATCATGTCGAGCGCGTCGGGCAGCGCGCGCATGATCTCCCGCTGCCGCCGCCGGATCACCCCGCTCAGCCAGATGTTCGGCATGTAGAACCCAAGCACGCCAAACGCCACCACGAACAGGACGCTCACCAGCAGCGACTGATGCAGCACGACAGCGCCGAACAGCAGGCCGACGACGCCGACGATCGTCGCGCCGATGAATTTCAGCCCGAGGAAGTTCAGGACGGTCAGGCCATAAGGGCGCCCGGCCGTTTCGAGCCGCCGGCCGATCGCGTCGGCGTTGCGCTGCGGCGCCATCGCGCCCAGGCGGGTCAGCGCACTCCGCCACAGCGGGATGAGCACGCGCTCGGTGAAAGTGAGCCGGCTCGGATTGGTCGCGATCGTGTAGCGCGAATCCACGCTCGGATCGTCGATGAGATAGCGCTCCAGTTGATCGTCGACTTCGAGCGGCGACGTGGCGAAGCGACGCCCCATCCAAAAGAGCATGACGCTCAATGCGACCGCCAGACCTACCAGGATTTCGTATGGCATAAGATGACACTCCTCGTCGCCACCACGTGGTTCCCGCCGCAGTTGCACTGCGGCGGGCGGCAGTGCAACTGCCACCCGAACGAGCTGTCGTTCAGACCTCGATCGACACAATCTTGCGGATCGCCAGGAAGCCGAACAGCATCATGATCAGCGCGCCGATCGGAATGCACAGCGTGATGCCCGGCGCGAACAGCCGCGACTCGTACGCAGGGTTCAGTAACATCAGGCACGCGAACACGGCGACCGGGAGCACCGCCAGCGCGTACCCGGAATAGCGCTGCTGAGCCGTGAGCGAGCGCAGCTCGCCTTTGATGCGCACGCGCTCGCGGATCGTCTCGCCCACCGTCTCGAGAATCTCGGCCAGGTTGCCGCCCGTCTCGTGGTGAATGCGGATGGCGGTGACGATGAGCATCAGGTCGTCGCTCCCGACGCGCTCGGCCAGGTTGTCCAACGCATCCATCAGGCTCAGGCCGAGCTTGACCTCGCGCACCACATGCCCGAATTCCGGCCCGGCCGGCGCCGGCATTTCGCGCGCCACGAAGTCGACCGCCTGCGACATGCCGTAACCGGCGCGCAGCGACCCGGACAACTGCATCAGCACGGTGCCGAGCTGGTTGTTGAAAGCGCGCAGGCGGCTGCCCTGGCGGAACTTCACGAAGATGTAAGGCAGCAGGGCGCCCAGGAAGCCGACCATGACCGCCGGCAGCGCGCTGCGCGTCAGGAAGTAACCGGCGAGCAAGGCGCCGACGATGCTCAGCAGCCAGATGAGCGCGAACTCCGTCACGGTCAGGCGCAAGCCGGCGCGGCGCAGCGCCTGTGCCAGCCGGTCGCCCGCCGACACCGAGCGCAGCACCTTGTCGAAGCCCTGCACCAGCTCACCCGCCGACGCGCCCAGGCCGCTCGACTTGCGGGACTGCTCGGCGCGCAGGCGCGCGGTCTGATCGCCGAGGTAGTCTTCCAGGCGATCCGACGTCGGCGCTTCGAGCGCGCGCGCCACGCCGATGAAGAAAATCAAGACAGACAGCCCGATCAAGGCCCCGACAATCAACACCAGTTCCATGTTGCTCCTTTTGCCGACCAGTGATCAGTGGGACTCGCCCACCTCATCCGTGCAATCCGCCTGCCCTCGCACGCTATGTGCGGGGGTGACCGAATCCGTGTTCACCTACTGGCCTAGCGCCTGCTTGGGAACCCGCCCGCGTGACATCGAAAGAGGCAAGAGACGGCTCTCGGAAGCCGGCGCCGAGTCGCCCGCGCCGGCGCCCGGCGCGCCGCTCGCGCTGCTGGCTGTGGTCGTCCCAAGGTGGCGCGCCAGCTTGACGATCGCCTTCGACACGGCGTGGTTGCGATCGCGGACGAGGATCGGCTGTCCCTGGTTGAAAGCCAGCGCCATCGCCAGCGAATCGTAGGGCACCGTCACCGCCACCGGCCAGCTCAGGTGTCGCTCGATCTCGTCGATCGGCACGTCGGCGTCTTTGCGGTAGCCGCTGAGCACCAACACGATCTTGTCGTCGGGATAATCCATCTTCGCCGCCAGCTCGAGGAAGCGCTTCGTCGCGCGCAGCGACGCGACCGACGCCGCCGTCACCAGCAGCACGCGCCGCGCGACGTCGAGCAGCGTCAGCGTCGCTTCGCCCAGCCCGGCCGGGGCGTCGACGACGACGTACCCGCCGCCCTGCGCCGCGGCCAGCATTTTAATGACGTGCGCCAGCCGGCCTTCGCTCACGTCGAGCGTCGGGTCGAAGTGCGGCGGCGCGAGCAGCAGGCGGATGCCGCTGGAATGGTCGATCATCGCGCTCTCGAGGAGCGCCGGCTCCAGGTCGTTGACGTAGCCCAACAAATCGGCAGACGACTTGCGCGCCATCACGTTCACGGCGATGTCGACGTCGCCGAACTGCAGATCGCCGTCGACCAGCGTCACGCGCCGGTGACTTTCCTGGTGCAGCGCGACGGCCAGGCTCGTCGCCAGCGAGGTGCGCCCGACCCCGCCCTTCGGGCTGTACAGGACGACGATCTCTGCCGACTCGTCGCGCGGCGCGGGCGCTGCCGACGCGCTCAGCGCCTGGCGCTGCTGCATCAAGACGCCGTACGCCTGGCGAATGCTGTCGATCAATTGCGGCTGCGTGAACGGCTTGAGCAGGAAGCCGCGCGCCCCGGCGAACATCGCCTGCTGCAGAAAGGCCATGTCGTTCGGATCGACCATCACGATGATGGCCGGGCTGAGCGGCAGGGCCGCCAGCGCCTGCAGCCGCTCGAGCTGCTTGGCGTCCGGCACCGAGGTGTCGAGCAGCACCACGTCGACCCGCCGCTGGCCGATCAAGGCCGTCGCGCGCTCCAGCGACGTCGACGCGCCCGCCAGCACCATGCCGGCTTCGGCGCGCAGCGTCGTCATCAGCGAGTCCGATGCCTGGCCCTGGCCGGACACCAGCAGCACGTGAACCATCTGAGAATCGGTCATCTATCCTCCCCCTGCGCCATTCAAACCCTTTGAACTTTGGACCCTTTGGAGTTTGAACCCTTTGGAGTTTGAAATTGCAGCAGCGTCACTCTAAAGGTCTCGGAACCTGTATCCCGTACTTGTCGGCGATGTAATTGACCGTCACCGGCACGACCTCGAACGTCGACCGCAGCTCGGGCGAGCGCAGGTCGATGGCCAGGCGCGCGTTCGCGTCGACAAAGTATCTCAAGATCACGGCGTCCTGCGGATCGACGGCCACCACCAGGCCGATGATCTCCCTGCGCAGCGGCCGGTTCGGATCGTTGCTGGCCGCCTGCTCGACCTTTTCGAGCACCTTCACCACCGGCAGGTTCTGCAGGTGCATCAGGGTGACCTGGCCGGCCTCGCCCTCCTGGGCGCCGACGACGACCAGTGTGCCGATGACGTCGACGCGGTCGCCGATCCCGACGTCACCCGACTTGGTCAGCAGGTCGTCGGCGGGCAGCGCGATGGCCACCTTGTCGTCGGGCAGCAGCGTCGACAACTGAACCGTCGTCGTGAGCGTGCTGCCCGGGCCGGACGGCGGCGCGACCAGGTTTTGGGCCAGCAGGGGCTGTCCGGTAGCGACGGGTTGCAGCGTGAACTTGCCGGCGGCGTCTTCGACGCGGAAGATCGCGCCGCTCGGAATGTCTTCGAGCGCCACGTCGCTCGCCTGCACGGCATCCAGCGGCACGACCTGCCGCCCCTCGATGTTACGCGCGGCGACGATCACCGGTCGCGTGGTCGGGCGAGCCGGCGCCGCGGCCGGCGCCGACTGGCGCAGCGCCACGATCGCGATCGCGCCCGCGACGACGGCCAGCAGCAGCCCGGCTAAGTAGAATATTCCTGCTCGACGTAGTTTCATTGTCTTCTCCGTTGAGCCGCTCGGGCTGGCAGGTCTGCGCCGTTCGCGCCTGCCGCGCTGCCGGCGAATGCGCACCTGCAGATGTCGCGGCTCTGTCAATTACCGTACGTTAGAGTAATGTCACCAGGTGAGAGATCGGCTAGAGCAAAGTTATAAAAAAGATAGGATTAGGTTTCGATCAGATTACGGCGCGCTTCACCTCAGGCGGGGACTGAGCGGGGTAAGTGCCGGAGTCACGCGGCTTGGTTTAGAGATGAAAGGGCGCGTAGACTTCCGAAGTCTCGGAGACTTCGGAAGTCTGGAAACGTCGCTTCAACCGTAGGCCCACGTAAGCTAACGGGTCTGTGGCCCGCGCCTCGGCCGGTGTGAGCCGCTGGGTCAGTGCACAGCCTCCCTGTGGGACAGACCCAGCGGGAGCGGGGCCACCATGCTAGCCCCACGGTACAAGGCGCGGGCGCAAGCCGTATTGGATTTCATTGGGATCGAGGTATATGCGGCTGATCGCGTGTCCTTTCACGTCGTTGGCGTCCATGTAACTGATGCGGAACGCCGCATAACCCTGAACATTCACATACTTGTTCGGCGTCGCGTTGGAGGCCGGCGGCAAGATCGTGAGTGGAATGTCCAGCGAGTGCGCTGGCCCGCACGACGATGCCGGAACGGTGAGACGCAGGTCGTAATTTCCCGTCGGCGCATTGGCGAGCGCGGCCAGCGAGAAGCTCTCCGTCTTATAGGTGTTGCGCTTGATCGTTACCTTGATCGGCGGCGAGATTGGGGAGAAGTAGAAGTCCCAGGGCAGCGCACCCACGTCCGATCTGATCTCCGCGGTGGTATCGAGATTATTGCACGCGGTGCCCACTCCCGGGCCGCCGAAACTGGTCAGGTGGACCGTCGCGTTACCGTCCTGACGAACGACGAGACTACCGTCGCTCGTGCTCAGTGCGTAGTCGGGGCTGATCTGCCCGAATCCATAGTTGCTCGCCGCGCCGCGCTTCGAGCCTGAGCTCGAATCGGCGATCACGTTCAGTCCGCTCAGATACTTGATTGTCTGAGTAATCAGCGGCCCGGCGGAGTCGCTGTAAACGCTCAGCGTGCCGTCCCAGCCGACTGCTTCGAGAACGCCCGTCACGGAAATCGCATAGGTGGGGCCGGACAATTCCACGCTCGTCAAGTCCGGCTTTGTCATCACTACGTGCGTGCCAGAGGAGGGCAAAGGCGGCTCGGAGAAGCTAAACGCCAGGCTGAAGTTGAGCGGGTTGTACCATTGGGCGTTCGCCGCGCCGGCCCGCTGGATACTCACGTCGTAGACAACCGCCGTCATCAGGCTGTCGGGGTAGTCCCCGGAAATGCCATTATCGTCGGGCGGGCGTGGCGTCAGCGTGATCTCGAAGTCCGGCGTCGTCCACACGTAGCCATCGTAGATGATGGCGGCGATGACGTCGCCGACCCGATAGCCGGCATCGTACATCCCCTGCGGGG
>DASSFZ010000292.1:0-7489 GCA_035693785.1 Anaerolineae bacterium
CGTCGCCGCGATGGCGCGCCGGGCTGGCGCACCGTGTGGCGCGGCTGGCGCCTCCTATCCGACCTGACGGAGGGGGCGCGCCTGTTCCGCGCTCCCGACACCAGCTGACAAATGTGGGTAAAGATCAGGCCTAAAGGCTCGACTCCGGAACTTCGCCAGACTTCAGTGGAGCAGAGTAGAGATCACGAGATCCCTTCGAACAGCGCGAGTGAATCGAACAGGTTGAAGGCGAGGACGTACTTGTCGATCGCCCGCGCGATGCGCTCGACGACATGCGCGTGCGGATCGGGCATGACGACCTCTAGATTCGAGTACAGCGTGCGCCGCGCCTCGACGACATCGGGATGCGTCCAGACGTAGCGTGCGCCGGTCTGCGCCAGCCACGAGCGGCGCTCGCCGGAGAGCGCGGCGAAATCGAGCCCGCGCTCCTCGGGTTGCAGCCACTTCTTCCAGCGACCCGAATCGACGACTGCTTTCTCCAGCGCGCGCATGAAACGCGACGGCTCGATGTTGTGTCGGTTGCGCCACAGCGCCTGTTCCTTCGCTTCCAGATCGCGCAGCGCCAGGTACTCCTCCGAGGTGAGCTCCGGCCCGACGTTCGCGCCACCCATGCCGCTCGCCGGATAGTCGGCGGGGTTCTCCACCCAGTCTGTGTAATGCCCCTTGAGCAGCGCCCCCATCGGCGCGACGATCGACGCGAGCCGCCGAGCGGCTTCGGCGTCGAAGAAGGTCGTGTGCAGATCGGTGCCGACCTGCGCGACGACGAAACACGGCCACGCGTGCGACAAACCGTGTGCCTCCAGCCCTGCATGCAGGCTCTTGATAAAGGACTCGAACGTGCCGAAGTCGACGAGGCCGCCGTGCACTTCCTCCGTGCCGACCTCGAAGGCGACCGGCTGCAGGCCAAGCCGCTGCCGCTCCGCTTCGGCGTGCGCGATCAACTCGATCGTCCGATCGACGACATCCTGCACCGGCACGGGCTGGCCGAGCGGCAGGCGGCGATCGACCGTCGGGTCGATGTGCAGCAGTTGGTAGCCCGCTTCGAGGCCGGCAGTCAGGCTGCGCTTCACTTCTGACATCGTCGCTTCGTACGACAGGCCGTCGAGCGTGTGCCGATCTTTCAGCCACGGCCCGCCGTGATCGAGGCACGGGTACAACGGGCTTGTGCAGTGATATTTCCCGGCGAAAGCGCGCATCTCGGCGACGAACTGCGCAGGCGTCCAGCCTGTATAGCCGCCATCCCGATCGACCTGGTTCAGCGTGGCTGCGAACAGCATCGGCATATGGGTGAGCGCGGCGACTTTCACCGCCGCTTCGAGCACAGCAGCCGAGTTCGGGCATACCGCCAGCAGCGTGATCTGGACTACGCCGGCTTCACGCAGGCGGATGATCGTTCGAATCACATCGTCCAGGCTCTTCACCGTTCTATTTTGCCCTAACGCGGAAATCCAGCACGTCGCCGGTCCCGGCGTCGATGATGGCGATGTCGCCCAGGTAGCAGCAATCGAGGAACACCCACACCACTCACGTGTTCACGCGCGCTTTGAAGAGCGCCGGAAGGTCGCCTACCAGCACAACCTTGCGCCTGTCGCGCGCATCGTATTTCACGGCCACCTGCGTTCCGGCGCTCAACGCCAATGATTGAGACAGGCGGCATTTCACGCTGGCCTCGAACGGCGGCTCGCCCTCGGGCTGAACCCGCGCGGGCAGTTCCACCCACGCATTCTCGCCCTCGTAACCGCCGATACCTTTCAGCACATCGTTGGCAAGGACGATGGCGGGCGCCTGTCGGCCCTCCCGCAGCACTCGCGTTGTCCAGCGTGGAGCAATTCCGGGCAGCACGACAGCGAGGACGATAGGGGCCGCCAGCAGCGCGAAGCCCACTACCGGCGCCGCCGCGCCGACGAGCGGCGGATATTCGCGCATCGCCATGTCTTGAGACACCAGCACGATGCCGGCGACGATGACGACTTCGGCGAGCAGAACGAGGACGAAGGTTTTGGTCGTTCGCTTGAGCATAATTAATCCTTATTCGTGTTCATTCGTGCAGATTCGTGGATCGATGCCTTGCGCTTAATCGCCTTGGGGACTTTGCAGCGCGCGCTCAAGCTCCGCGCGCGAGGCCAGGCTCTGCGTGCCGCCCGACCCGCGCAGCGTCGAAGCGGCGGCGAGCGTGGCGAACTGCGTGCTGCGCTGGATCGGCCAACCGGCCAAATAACCGACGATCAGCCCGGCGTCGAAAGCGTCGCCCGCGCCGATCGACTCGACGATTTCTTCTTCCGGCACCATAACCGCCGCCTGCTCGAAGATGCGTTCGCCGGCACAGACGAGCGATCCCTGTGCGCCGCGTTTGATCACCACCACGGGCGGGCCGGCTTCGCGCAGCACGCGGGCGGCGACGCGCAAATCGTCCGCCTGCGCCACCTGCCGCGCTTCGTCTTCGTCGAGCATCAAGAGATCGGTGAACCTGAGTAAGTCGACGAGCGGCTCCATCCACGGCGTATCGACGGGGAAGAGCACGAACTGCGGATCGAGCGAGGTCGACAGCCCGCGCGCTTTCGCCTGCCGGAACAGGTCGGCCATGCGGTCGCTCCACATGTCGGGGAAATGTAGATAGCCTGCGCAATGAAGATGCCGCGCGCCGAACAGGTAGTCCAGGTCGCCGGGCGCGAACGGCGCCGGCCATGGCCGGTGTGTCGGAAGGCGATACGTCAGCGGCCGCTTCTTGCTGCCGAACAGCAGCATGTAGATACCGATGCCGGATAGCGTGTCCGGCTCGCGCTGCACGTGGGTCGCGTCGACGCCCGACTCGCGCAGGATACGCAGCACGGCGTCGCCGAACGGATCGTCGGCGAGCACCGAAACCACGCCGGCGCGCAGGCCGAGCCTGACCAGGTCCTGGACGATGTAGCCCGCCGATCCGGCGGCGGCCAGCGTGACGTTCGACGGGCCTGCCCAGCGCGTGAGCTTGTCCATGTCTGTCGGCGCGCTGCCCGTGATGAGCAGATCGACATTGAGCGGTCCGATCACAACGACGTCGAGAGGCATAGGCACACCTCACGAAGTAATCAGTGATCAGTAATCAGTGATCAGTGGTTACTGGTTACTGGTCACTGGTCACTGATCATTGTCAGTGCGTTCCGGGCGGGAACATCATATGCCACACGCGGGCGTGCTTGGGGATGTCACTGCGCTGGCAGTCGGGATTCACGTCGCCTAGCTCGACCGCGCAGTAATACGGCAGCAACTGTCCCGGCAGGATGGCCATCACGCCGAACAGCGTCTCCTCCATCCCGGGCAGACGCACCACGTCGTCGACGCGCGAGGCGATCTCTTCGTCGTCTTCGGTCACGATCGCGACCGACGGCGTCTTCAGCATCTGCGTCACGCGGGCGATGTCGATCAGGCGCGTGTAGGCTTCGCCCGGCGGCGCGACGATGATCGTGTGTATGCGCTCGTCGGTCAGGCCCAGCGCACCGTGGATATGCCGGCCCCAGCACATGGCCTTCGCCGGGATGTGACACATCTCGTCGAACTTGAGCGCGATCTCCTCCGCCGTGCCCAGGTGCGGCCCGCTGCCGACGACCAGCACGGCCCGCGCGCGTTTCAGGCGCTTCGCAATCGAGCGGCAGCGCGCATCGACCTGCTCGAAGACTTCGCCCATGCGCTGTCCCGCCTCGCGCAACTGCCGCTTGAGCGCGGCGTAGTCATGAGCGCCGGGCCGCGCGCGCTCGCCGATCTCCAGCGCCAGCATCAACGAGGCGGCCAGGCGCGTCGTGTAATGGAACGTGTCCGAGCCGCCCGTGTCGTATCCGCCTGCGCACACGATATTCACATCGGCTATCTTGCTGAGCGGGCTGCCTGCGATCGAAGTCAAGGCGACGATGTACGCGCCGCGCTCCTTGGCAATCTGCACCGCGCGGTTCGAATCGGTCGTCGAGCCGCTGCCGGAGTAGGCCAGGAAAGCCGTTTTCGCCCAATCGTACGGCCGCTCGTACAGTTGAAACTCGACCGCGTCCACCTGATCGGCGTCGATGCCGGCGAATTTCCAGTAGCCGTTGCCCGCTACCTGCCCGACGAACTGCGACGTGCCTAATCCCGATCCCACGACGCGCGTGATGTCGCGCCGGATCATCTCCTCGGCGATCGAGGCGATCAATCTCTCGTTCTGAACGAGCGTATCGGCTAGCGCCTTGGGTTGCGCGCGGATGTCATAGTACAGGTTGAATGGGTGGCTCGTCTTCGGATCGGTGCCGAGCGCCTGATACATGATCGGGTATTCCGACGTCGCCTCGGCCAGCCGGCTCGCCTTCGCGTCGTCGATTCCCCAGCGCTTCACGCGGTACCCGGTCTCACGCAGTCTGCTTTCGTCCATGAATGTCTCTCCTCGTTCGCAGTTCGCAGATGGCTTATCGCATATCGCGTATCGCCTATCGCCTATCGCGTATCGCTTGTCGCATATCGCCGATGGCTAATCGCACATGGCTAATCACGCACAACTTACCAATCACCAATTACTGATCACTGATCACTGATCACTGATCACTGATCACTAATTACTGATTACGGATGACTGATCACTGCGATCCACACTCTCCCCCAGCGCGTAGCGCAATATCGCCTCCGCGTTCGTCTGGTCACCCGGCAGCTCGGCGACCACATGGCCGGCGCGCATGACGAGAATACGGTGCGCCAGGCCGAGGATCTCGGGAAGTTCGGACGAGATGAGCAGGATGGCGACGCCTTCGTGCGACAAGCGTGCGATCAACTCGTAAATCTCGAACTTCACGCCGACGTCGATGCCCTGCGTCGGCTCCATCAGGATCAGGGCACGCGCGCCGCAGGCGAGCCACTTGGCAAGCGCCACTTTCTGCTGGTTGCCGCCACTGAGGTTGCGGACGAGCTGATCGAGCGAGGGCGTCTTGATCTCCAGCGTGTCCACCTGCGCCTGCGCCGCCTTGTGCTCGGCCGGCCGGTCGAGGATGCCCAGCCGCCGCGCCAGGCGCGGCAGGATCGCCAGCGCGACATTGCGGCGCACGGAAACCTCGGCCAGCAGGCCCTCGACTTTGCGATCTTCGGGCATATATCCCAAGCCCGCCTGGATCGCACGCGCCGGGATCGCGCGGTCCGCCTGTCCGAACAGCCGCACCTCGCCCGAATCGACCGGCCAGTCGCCGAACAGCGCCTTGCCCAGCTCGGTCTTGCCCGACCCGGTCAGCCCGGTGACGGCGAGCACCTCGCCCGCGCGCAGCTCGAACGATACGCCCTCGAACATGCCGGCTGCAGATAACCCCTCGGCCGATAGCGCCCGTTCGCCAAGCGCCGGGTTGCGCGGTGGGAAGACTCCTTCCAGTTTGCGACCGATCATGTCGGTGATCAACGAATCGGGTGTCACGTCGCCAATCGTACACGTGCGGATGTGTCGCCCGTCGCGCAGCACGGTGACGGCGTCGGCCAGGCGGAAGATCTCGTTCAGGCGGTGCGAGACGTACAGAATCGTCACACCGCGCGCTTTGAGTGTGGCGATGATGGCGAACAGCGCCTCGGCTTCGGCACTGTTCAGCGCGGCGGTCGGCTCGTCCATGATCAGCAGGCGGCTTTGGTCGAGCAGCGCCTTCGCAATTTCGACGATCTGCTTTTCCCCTACCTTCAGCCGTTCGACGGGCGCGTCGAGCGAGATATGCGACGCCTGGAGCAGGTCCAGCACGCTGCGCGCCTGAGCGCGCGCAGCGCCCGCGTCCAGCACGCCACCGTTCGACGGCTCCTTGCCCAGCGTGATGTTGGCGGCGACGCTGCGCATGGGCAGCAGGTTAAGCTCCTGGTAGATGGTGGACACGCCGGCGCGAATGGCGTCGCGCGGATCGCGCGGACGGTACGCTTGTCCGGCGAAAATCATCGCTCCCGCGTCCGGCTCGAGCGCACCGGACAGAATCTTGATCAGCGTCGACTTGCCCGCGCCGTTCTCGCCGACGAGCGCGTGAACGGATCCGGCGGCGGCGGCGAACGAGACGTCGTCCAGCGCCTGCACGCCGGGGAAGGAACGGCCGATATGGTGAAGTTCGAGTATCGTGTCCATAACGCGCCAAGCAGTGAATAGTGATCAGTGATCAGTGATCAGTGATCAGTAATTGGTGATCAGTAATTGGTGATTGGTAAGTTGTGCGCGATTAGCCATGTGCGATATGCGATACGCGATATGCGATACGCCAGGTCATCTGGAGCGCATGCGCAGGCGATCCAGCGATAGCGCGATGATCAGGATCAGGCCCGACACGATGCGCTGGGCGTAGATTGACGTGCCGAGCAGGACCATGCCATTCGTGATCGTCACCAGGAAGATCGAGGCGATGAGCGTGTTCTGAATACGACCCTTGCCGCCGCTCAAGCTGATGCCGCCGAGAATCACGGCGGTCAGGATCGGAAACAGGAACTCGTCGCCCATGCCGCCGGTCGCCGAGCCTTGCCGCGAGATCTGCATCACGCCGCCGAAGCCCGCCAGCAGCCCGGCGAGGACGAAGGCCAGTATCTTCACGCGATCCACGCGGATGCCGGCCAGCCAGGAGGCTTTCTCGTTATTGCCCATCGCGTAGATGTGCGCCCCGAAGACCGTGCGGTTCAGAATGAAATAAAACACGGCGTAGAAAGCGAACATCAAGATGACAGGCACCGGCGCCGGGCCGATATAGCCGCGTGCCAGGAAGGCGATGCTCTCCATTTCCTCGCCGTAGATCGTCTGTCCCTGCGCGTAGATGAAGGCGATGCCGTTGAGGATGTTCAGCATGCCCAGCGTGGCGATGATCGCGTTGATCTTGACTTTCGTCACCAGCACGCCGTTGACCAGACCGACCAAGCCGCCGAGCGCGACGCCGATCGCGCAGGCGATGAAGGGCGGCACGCCACTCTGGGTCATCAGCCCGGCGGTGATCACGCCGGAGAAACCGAGCACGGCGGCGAGTGAGATGTCCATCGCGCCCATCAGCATGACGAGCATCTCGCCGATCGCGACGATGCTCACGATGGACGCCTGCCGCAGCACCGTAAAGATATTGCGCGACGTGAGAAAGGCGTCGGTGGCGAACGACAGATACACACACCACAGGATGAAAATGACGATGAAGCCATTCTCGCCCACCAGATCGAGCATGCGTCGTCGATCCCACCGGCGCAGGGCGCCCACGTCCACTCGGCTCACCATGCTCATCGCGTCCTCGTGTGCATCATTCAACTCCTCACGTAACTCCTCACGGTTCGTAAATCTCACCGGCCGGCGCTTCGGCCGGTTCGACGACGAAGACCATAGCGCTCTCCGGGCCGAGCGAGACGCTGAAGCACACCTGGCCGGTCGAGCACACGTGCGATCGGATCACGCCGCCGCCCACTCCGCGCAGCACGTAATCGCCCGCGTCAAGGTCCAGATGCCGCCGCTCGAGCTTAAGCGTCACGCGGCGCCCCGTGCGTGCGTCGCCGGTCAGGCCGGTTTCGAGATTGC
>DASSFZ010000293.1:0-9532 GCA_035693785.1 Anaerolineae bacterium
TTACCTGTCGATTGATCGACGCGTGCGCGGCGATTGCCTGACGGGAAACGTACGGCCCGCTAGCGCGAGGTCGTCTCTTGCCCGGCGACCGATCCGGGCTATACTCTTATAGACTTCGGAAGTCTTTCAGTAACTGTTCAGGCGTCATTGCGAGGAGCGTCTTTTGCGACGAAGCAATCCCCGGCCGACCGGGGGATTGCTTCGCAGAAAGATGCTCGCAATGACGTTGAGCTGAGTAGTTACGAGCTGCCAAGACAAACTCGGTTCACAGGGGGCGCTATGCTGAAGAAATCCTATCCGAAGAACAAGAACACTTGCCGCGTGACGTTCGAGCTGCCAGGCGCAGCCGGCGCGCAGACCGCGTGCCTGGTCGGCGACTTCAACCATTGGGACAAGACTGCGCACCCCATGAAGAAGCGCAAGAAGGACGGCGCCTTCACCGCGACGATCGAGCTGGCGCGCGACCAGATCTTCCACTTCCGCTATTGGCTCGACAATTCGCGGTGGGAGAACGACTGGGCGGCGGACGCCTACGTGCCCGGTCCCTTCGGCGACGAAAACTCGGTGGTCTATACCTGACTGTTCGAGACCTGCCAGGTTTCCGCAAACCTGGCAGGTCTTTTATTTCAGTTCTCGGCAGAGGATGGCTCGTGCTTCACAGGGAGAGTCACGGTGAACGTGCTGCCGACGCCCTCTTCGCTCTCGACCTCGATTCGTCCACCGTGCGCCTGGGCGAACTCCTGAACGATCGCCAGACCCAGGCCGGTGCCGACCTCGTCGCTTCCGCCGCTGTGGCGCACACGGCGAAACCGCTCGAAGATGTACGGCAGTTGATCGGCTGGGATGCCGACGCCGGTATCGCGCACGCTGAACCGGACGTGGCCGTTCACCTGGCGCACATCCACGTAGACCTGGCCGCCTTCGGGTGTGTACTTGATCGCGTTGGACACCAGATTGGTGATCATGCGGCGCAGCTTCCCTGCGTCGCCGGTCAGCTTCTCGGTGGCCTCCAGCGCGCGATGGACGGAGATGTGGCGGGCGCGGGAGTGCCCGTCGATGTTAGCGAGCACTTCGTCGACCAGCGCGCAGAGGTCCACAGGCTCGCGCTTGTATTCCATCCGGCCCGAATCGAGCCTGGACAGGTCGAGGATGTTGGCGACCATCTCCATGAGCGATTCGGTGTTGCGCTTGATCGCGCCGATAAACGGCTGCGCGCCTGGATCGAGGCGACCCATGCGCTCCAGCAGATCGGCGAAGCCCAGCATGCTGGTCAGGGGTGTGCGCATGTCGTGTGTGATGATGGCGAAGAAGGCA
Source organism: Anaerolineae bacterium (assembly GCA_035693785.1). Lineage (GTDB taxonomy): Bacteria > Chloroflexota > Anaerolineae > Fen-1058 > Fen-1058 > DASSFZ01. Next base: position 1,315 of record DASSFZ010000293.1, read on the forward strand.
TCTTTTTGCCGGTGCAGCTCCTGCAGCGACTCGTTGGCCTTGGCGAGATCGGCGGTGCGCTCCCGCACCATCTCCTCGAGGTGGGCCATCATCGTCTGCGTGCGGGTGATGAAGGCGCGAAAGGCGTACACCGACAGGAACACCGGCAGGAAGAACACCAGCAGGCCGGTCAATCCGAGCGCCTCGTAGCCAAGGGCCAGCGCACCGCCGCCGACGGCCATCGTCGCCACGTTGATCGGGGCGGCCCAGGCGAAGTTCTCGCGCCAGATGGTGAACGGCTTTTGCGCCCACTGGATCGCGATCATGACGACGAGAGCGACGGCGTTCACCAGGTCGTCTGCCAGGGCAGCCGCCAGCAGCAAAGGCAGGTCGGTCAAGATCAGATTGCCGGTGAGGGGGCCGCCGTGCGCCGACTGGAAGACGAGCGCGCCGACCAGCGTGGCCAGCGCGTTCATGCCGGCATTGAAGACCAGGACTTCGACCGCGCGCTGCCGGTTGAGCTTCTGCCGGCGCGCGCTGATGACGGCGGCCGTGGCGCCGCCGACGGCGCCGACCAGGGCGGCGTTCGCCGGCGCGAAGATCAACGCCGCGGCGAAGCTGACGGCCGACGTGATCGACAGCTCGATGCTGAACTGCTTGGCCTGCAGCAATGTCGCCGTCGTCCATTCGGCGGCGGCGGCAAGGATGCAGAACAAAAGCAGCACGAGCGGCGCCGCGGGCGGCGCAACCAGCGACCCGATCAGCACGGCCACGCCGATGGCCCCGACCACCACAATATAGATCTGCTGCCGGGTGACGCTCATGCTGTTACACCATGTCTCGCCCTGCCTCTATTGTAGTGAAAGTCTCCAGGTGGTTATATGCAGATATATTACAAGACCGTTGGCGCGAAAACGCTCTCAACTCCTTCCAATCCGCTCCGATCTGCCGCTTCGAGCTTGCGAGCGCAGCCGGATATTTGTGAACTGGAGTTTGAAGACTGCACTCCGGGAATGCGTCAGACTCCGGTTGTGAAGATAGAGCCTAAATGACAACAGGGATGCGTCAGCGCACCCCTGTGTGAGTGGAGAGTCTTGTGGCTTCGCCAATCACGGAAGTAGCTGGACTCCGGTCCAGTTGTATCCGCCCGGCCCGTTGGTTCCGCCTGTCCAGTTGTACCCGCCTGTCCAGTTATACCCGCCCGTCCAGTTATACCCGCCGGTCCAATTGTAGCCGCCGGTCCAGTTATAGCCCGACTGCCACAGCGTTCCCTCCACCCATTCCTGCCAGTCGAGGCTGCCTACCCAGTTGTAGCCGCCGGTCCAATTGTACCCGCCGGTCCAGTTATATCCGCCCGTCCAGTTGTAACCTTGGGGCGCGACGAGCGTCCCGTCTTCGTACACGAGAGTGAACTGATCGAACAGGTAGACGGTCGGCCCCACGTAAGGCTGGCCAGGGATCATGCCCGGGTTAGCCTCACCGGCCTGTGTGTCGGCCAGCGCGTCAGGCGCCCAGACCCGGCCCGCGCCCTGCCGCCACAGCGAGGCGCCCTCGATCGGCCGGGCCGTGATCATCAAGTGATGCTTGAGTTGCGACGGCGTCCAGTCAGGATGCGCTTCGAGCAACAGCGCGGCCACACCGGAGGTCACCGCCGTCGCGGTGGATGTGCCCGCCGCTTCGTAGTAGCCCCCCCGCACCCGGTTGTCGCGATGCTCCCTCGCCCACGCCGCGCCGTCGAGCATCGTCGAGACGACGTGCGCGCCCGGGGCCAGCAGCTCCGGCTTGACGAAGCCGGTCTCCGTCGGCCCGGTGGACGAGAAGGGCGGGATGGTGTCGTCGCCCGGATTGTTGGGCGTGTAGTTGTCGGTGAACGCGCCGACGGTGATGGCGAAAGGATCGTTGCCGGGCATGGCAATGGTCATGTTCGCGTCGCCCATGTTGCCGGCGGCGGCGACGACGACGATGCCGGCCTGGTGCGCCGCTTCGACGGTCTGATTGACCGGGCTGGCCCAGTACGGGCCGGTGACATACGCGAAGAGTGAGAGGTTCATCACGCGGATGTTGTACTCGTCCTTGTGCGCGACGACCCACTCGATACCTTCGATCAGATCGGTCTGCGTGCCCTGACCGCTCGCGTCCATCACGCGCACGTCGATCAGGCGCGTGCCAGGTGCGACGCCGGCAAAACCGTTTGCCGTGCGCCGGGCATTGCCAATCATGCCGGCCATGAAAGTCCCATGACCGAACAGGTCGGGCGCGCCCGACCCGGCGTCGAGGGCATCGTACCGGGCGACGACACGCTGCGCCGGACGGCCCTGCGCGTCGCGCAAGAGATCGGGATGGCGCGCGATGCCCGTGTCGAGAATGGCGACGCCGACACCTTGACCTGTGTAGCCTTGCGCCCACAGCTCGTCCGCGCCGACGGCTTCTGCAAATCCCGAGGAGTCGGCGTCAGGCCGGCCCGCTGCGCGCACGGGCGTGTCCAGCGTCACGCCCAGACCGCGAGCGCGCAGCGGGCCGAGGGCCGATTCCGGCACGTCGGCCGACACAGCCTGAATCAGCGCGAACCGGTGCGTGACGAAGCCGCCGAGCGCCTGAACCGCGCTCTCCACTTCGGCGATCGATCGTCCCTGGACAATCGCGCGCACCGATTGCGCCGGTGCGGCGGTGGCGAAGCCGAGCGCGCTGAGCGCGATCGCCGCACAGAGTGCTGCTACAACGAGAACGTGAGATCGCCGGCCGGCGAAGTGTGCTGGCATGCCAGTCCTCCCGCTGTTTCTTCGATATGACTATAGCCGAAACCGGCGCCGAGGTGCGTTGGGGGTCGGAGAGAGACCCGTTGGAGATCGCACGCCAGCAAACCTCACCAGACGCTTCCAGATCGTGCGGTTCGATGCGACGGGTTGGGGCAGGATTGAAAGCGGTTTGAGCGCTCTGAGTGGTGGTCTCGAATCGCGCGCGCCATCGCGCAGCACGAACATCGATTCTGGTATAATATCGCCGAGTTCGCTCCGGGCGAAACACACTTTTTTCTGTTGAAAAGATTCCAACTGTGTCGAGGACGGGTCGCTTCGCTCTACTTCTTGCCGCTGCTGCGCTGCTGAGCCTGGCGCCGATTCAGGCGCCGACGTTCGCGCAGATCGCCACACCGGCCGCTCCGAACTTGCTGATCAATGGCGGGCTGGAGGGCCAGTACGTGATGCAGTGCAGCGCGAGGAGCGGCCCGCCGTGGGTGGCCGTGCCGTGCGGCGATCCGATCGACTTCGCGACGACGGAGCTGTGGCAGACGGCACAGGTGCCTGTAGGATGGACGGCGTGGTGGCTGCCGCCGAATGAGAATCGCAGCGATCCCAATTTCTACAGTACCTATCCGAATCAATGCTACGCCGAGGACGCGCCGAGGGACTGCGTGGCGTGGCACAACCCGGAGTATCGCGATACGGCCGGCGGGCCTCAAGGCCCACCGCTGCGTAAACTGGCCGGAGACAACTCGCAAAAGTACTTCACGTTCTACAGCCTGCACGAAGCGGGGCTGTACCAGACCGTCGGCGGCCTGGAGCCGGGCCAGCGCGTGCGCTTCAGCGTGTATATGCAAGCGTGGTCGAACGCGGAGAGCGATCCGTTCGTTTCGGCCGGCCAGCCGACGATGGGCATGCGCGTCGGCATCGATCCCCACGGCAGCAACTTCCCGTGGAGTCCGAGCATCGTCTGGTCGCCGGTCAAAGAGGCGTTCGATCACTGGGAGTTGTTCACGGTCGAGGCCGTCGCGCAGTCGGATCGCGTGACGGTGTTCACGCGCTCGCGGCCGGTGTTCGCGATTCAGCACAACGACGTGTACGTGGACGAGGCCAGCCTGATCGTGGTCGGCAGTGCGCCCGCGCAAGCTTCGCCCACTTCGGCGAGCGAAGCGACGCGCGCGTCAGCGGCGACTCCGACGCGGACGCCCAGCCCGACATGGACGCCCAGCCCGACCCGGACCGTCACTCCCACTCGAACGCCGTTCCACGTGCCGACTCGCACACGCACGCCGACGCCGTCGGCGACGTTCACTCCGAGCGCGACGCCGCTCCCGACGAGCACGCCGACTGCGACCGCCACGGCGACGCCGACTCTGCCTGCCGTGTTCGCCACGGCTCCCAGCGGATCGGAACCTGTGTTGTGGGCGGGCGGCGTCATCGCCGGAATACTGCTCGTCGCCTTCGTCATCGTGCGCATCGGTTCTTCGGGGGTGCGCGACGAGACGTAGCCTGTCGTTCTGCGCTTGAAGGTGGCTTCACTTCGCGGAAGTCGGATCTGCGCAGAGGCTGTCTGAAAACTCACCACCAAGCCTGCCCTGAGCGGAGCCGAAGGGACACCAAGACACGAGGAAAATCCTTGAGATTCTTGGTGTCTTGGTGTCTTCGTGGTTATTGTAGCGACTATTGCAGACAGGACCTGAGTCTAAAGCGAGGGCTTCCGTAGGTGCCACTCGGTCGCGCGCTCGTAGGCATGCGCGACGCGCAGCAGCGTCGCCTCGTCCCACCACTTGGCGACGAGCTGCATGCCGATCGGCAGCCGCCCGCCCGACACGAACCCGCACGGCACGGAGATCGCCGGCGTGCCCGCCAGGTTGAACAGCCGCGTGAAGCGCGGCAGGCGCGCGCCTGCTTCCGGCTCGCCGATGCGCGGAGCCGCGATCTGCGTCGCCGGTGTGGCGAGCACGTCGACAGACTCGAAGACCTGGCGCAGCCGGTGTCGCCACTGTTGCCCAGCCTGCACGGCGAATGCGTAGTCCGTCGCGGTGAAAGCACGGCCTGCCTTGATGCGGTCCAGCACGTCGGCGCCGAACTTGTCGGGCTGCGACTCGAACCGCTCACGATGAAACGCGGCGGCGTCGGCCATCAGGATGACGCCCGTCGCTTTCGTCATCTCCGCCGCCTCGCGCAACTCCACTTCGACGATCGTCCCACCTAGACTTCGCAGCGCCTCGATCGCCGCGCGAACAACTTCGACCACCTCCGGCTCGGACTCCTCGAAAAAGAGAGCTTCCGGCACGCCGATGCGCGCTCCGCGCAACCCTGTCTCGCCGTCGAGGCTCCCGGCGTAATCGGGTACCGGCGCGTCGATCGACGCCGGGTCTTCGGGATCGTGCCCGGCGATCGCTCCCAGCAGGATGGCTGCGTCGCGCACGGTGCGCGCCATCGGCCCGACGTGATCGAGCGACCACGACAGCGGCACGACGCCGCGCAGGCTGACCCGCCCGCGCGTCGGCTTGAGGCCGACGATGCCGCACAGCGAGGCCGGGATGCGGATCGACCCGCCGGTGTCGGTGCCCAGCGCGCCCAGGCACAGCCCGGCGGCGACGGCGACCGCCGACCCGCCGCTCGACCCACCGGACACGCGCTCGAGGTCCCACGGATTGCGACAGGGGCCAAAGTGCGGGTTGTCGTTCGTCGTGCCGTGCGCCCACTCGTGCAGATGAGTTTTGCCGGCGAGAACGGCGCCTGCGGCGCGCAGTTTCTTCACGACGGTCGCGTCTTCGGCGGCCACGTTATCGATCATGAACGGCGATCCGGCCGTCGTGCGACGACCGGCGACGTCGATCAGGTCTTTGATCGCGATGGGAATGCCGCCCAGCGGCCCGTCCGGGTTGGCGGTACGCTCCGGCGGATCGAAGACGTCGAGGTAAGCGTTCAATTTCGGGTTGAGTGCCCGAATGCGATCGAGGGTGGCGGCGGCCAGATCGCCGGGCGCCATCCCGCCGGACTGTAAGGCATGGCGAGCGGCGTGGATCGAATCGACAGGCAGGGTGGGTGGCATTCTAGACTTTATCGGAAATAGTCGCATAGCCCCTTGTGGGCGTCGAAATCGTGCGAGAACGCGCACAAGAGAACGCGCACAGGAGAACGCGCACAAGGCGCTATGCTACACCGTTATTTCCGAAGTATAGCCCTCACCCGGCGGGCTATTTCAGAGGAATAGCCGGAAGGCGTTTGAGGGTCCGGCTGGCCGGATCGATGGTGATGCCGACGGACTCCAGTGCAGTGATGCCGAGGATCGGCTCGGCATCATTCGGCCCCAGGATCACGCGGCCGGCGGTGATTTCGCCCATGAACTCGATCTGCACCAGGCCGAAGGGATATTCTTGCAGCGTGCCGTCGGCCAGTTCGTAGGTCGTGGTGCCAACCGCTCGGACGCCGATGTTTTCCATCTCCGCTGCCGGGGCCAACGTGTCGGTCGCGCCGGTATCGACGAGGAAAACGGCTTCGTAAGCAGCGCCGTTCGGGTGGCCGGGTGCTTTCAGTATCACCGTCACGTACGTAAGGCCCATCGGTTATCCTTTCCGGCCTCAGTATACGCCCTTAAAGACCTGGCGTCAATCAGGGACCTTGCCCTGGATCACTGAACGGAAGAGCGGCTCTCGTAACGGATTCGATTCTTTCAGTCGCCTTATGTAAGCATTCGTGTCCATATCGCAATCTGCCCCAGTATAGCAGTAGACCGCCTCCGTTGTCATCTACCATATGTGCTGAATCCGGGTGTAAGTGGTAGACAAACAGAATGACAATCGTCACTATTCACGAGAGGCTAACCGCGTTAGAGTGGTCTGGCCGCAAGGTATGTGTGGAATGAATATCGAGTCTTTCTAACGCTATGACCATCGCGAGAGGTCTACGATGCAAGTCACACGCATGTTTCAGTCGCAAGCGGTTTCAGGCAGCCCGGTCCAGGCGGGCGACATCACCGTCACGCCGCAATCGCGGGCGCTGATCGTGCGCCTGCCGTTCGGCGGCCTGGTCTGGCGCCGGCCGACGGCCGTGTTGGTCGAGCGGGCCGGGCAGATGTCCCGCATCCCGATAGTGGACGTCACCCGCGTCGTCCAGTTGGCGCTGCTCGGCGCCAGCGTGCTCGTTTTTTTGATCACCGTCCGAATCCAATCCAGCCGACAAAAGGAGAAAAGGTCATGAGCAACGGGTTAGACGAGTCCGCCAAATCCGGCGGCATGAATCAGCAGCAGATCATTCAGACGATTGCCGACAAGATATTCGCTCCGGCCCAAGCCGGCGTGGTTTATGGGGAGCCGGTCACCGTGGGTAACTACACGGTGATCACGGCCAGCGAAATCGTCAGCGGAGGCGGTGGCGGCGGCGGCAGTGGCTTCGGGCCTGCCCAGCAGAAACCTTCGCGGGCAGGGACGACGACCGAGTCGCCGCAGCCCGAAACGATGGCGGGAGGCAGCGGCGTGGGGATGGGAGGTGGAGCGTCCGCCCGGCCGGTGGGCGTCATCATCATTGGGCCGGCGGGTGTCGAGGTCAAGCCGGTGGTCGACGCGACGAAGATTGGCATCGCCTTCGCGACGACGCTCGGCGCGATGCTATTGATGCTGGGACGGATGCGGAAAGCGAGCAGACGCTAAGCCGGGTCTGTCCTTATCCCATCCGTGTCTCAGCCTAACGCTGTCTTGATGCGTTGAGGGGTGAACAGTACAACTGTCGCCCCAGCATGTGTGCAATCACCAGAGGGCGATCTGATCGCTCGCCGGCAATAGTTCCTTAAAGGTATCCGGCGCAGGCTGACCGGCATTGAGCGCCGGCACCTGCTCGGCCAGCCGGTCGCCTTTGACGTCGATATCGGTCTTGAAGAGACGGAGGAAGTGTGTCAGAGGCATGGGCAGCGCGGGTCAGCGCGCGCCAGCGCGCACTGTTTTCGCGGCGCGCGCACGGGTCGCCGAGCGGGCCGGCCCGGGTTTGAGGGCCGCAGCGCGGGTGACGCGGCCTGCCAGCGCGACGTTGATAAACTGATTCAGGCTGACGCCTTCTTGCTCGGCGGCTTCGACCAACTGTTGATGCAAGGTGCGCGGCACACGCACGACGAAGCGTCCGCTGTACGCTTCGACCGGCTGCGGCTCAGGAATTGGCCGGCCATCCTCTAACGCAATTTCGATCCAGCCGGCCAGCGCGTCCAGAATCAGGTCGGCGGCTTCTTCGGGCGTGTCACCCTCGGTCATGCAGCCGGGCAATTCCACGACGCGCGCAAACCACGTCGTCTCATCCTCACGCGTGATCTGAATGGTATAGGGCAGCGACAAATAGTAACTCAGGTCTTTGCGTTTACTCATATCGATCGACCTTTCCACGCCGGGCGGCTCAGTCTTCGGCCGCGCCTCGCTCCTCGTCAATCTGCGCCAGAATCTCAAGCACGTGCCGCACGTAGACTTTAGTACCAAATATGGTATCACTTGTCAAGTCGCTTTTCCAGC
>DASSFZ010000294.1:0-6786 GCA_035693785.1 Anaerolineae bacterium
CCGCCGCGCCGCCGACTGGTACGAGCAAGAAGGCCATGTGTCCGAAGCGATCAGCCACGCCCTAGCCGCTGGGGATCGGGCTCGAGCCGCCCGGCTCGTCGAACAACATGCGATGGCGATGTTGATGCACGGCGAGGCAGTCACCGTGCTCAACTGGATCACCTCCATCACGTCGCTCCTTCAAGAACGGCCGTGGTTGGGTGTCTACCAATCATGGGCGTTCATCTGCACCGGCCAGCACGACAAGACCGAGCCCTCGCTTCAAGTGGTGGAACGACACACCGCGGCGGGTGTCCCAGAGGCTGACGCACAGGCCATGCAGAGTCATATCGCCGCGATCCGGGCGCTTAACGCAGCCCGCCGAGGCGAGGCGCAGCAGGCCATGGCCCTGGCGAAGGAGGCGCTTGAACGGCTGCCCAAGAGCGACGCTGCCGTGCGAAGTGTGGCCATTCTCACCCTTGGGGAGGCGAGCTGGCAGACCGGGGATCTGGTTGCGGCCAGGCGCGCGTTTGCGGAGGCGAGCCGAATTGACAGAGCGTCAGGGAACACCCTCGCCGCCGTGACGGCCCTCTCGTATTTCGCTGTTCTCCTGACTCGACAGGGGGAGCTTCACCGCGCGGCGGAGACCTATCAGACGGCGGTGGAGATGGCGACACTATCCGACGGCCGGATGTTGCCGGCAGCTGCGCAGGCTTGCCTTGGATTGTCCGGCCTAGAGTACGAGTGGAACGACCTTGAGGTCGCCGAACGCCATGCAAGGCAAGCCTCGGAATTGGGGCGCCGCTGGGGGAACCCCAATGAGTTGGCCGGTACCCACCTCATTTGGGCGCGTCTGCGTCAGGCGCGGGGCGATATGAAGGCAGCGCTTGAGTCATTGCGCGAGGCGGAGGTGCTGACGCGGGGAGGGGGCGTGCCGCCTCCGACGGTGCGCGAAGTTGATGCATTCCGCGTACGGCTGTGGCTCGCGCGAGGCAATCTCGAAGCCGCGGCGGGCTGGGCGCGCGAACACACGCTTGACCCCCGGGACGAAATCCCCTACCCGAAGCACCTCACCTATCTGACACTGGCGCGGATTCTAATCGCGCAAGATCGAGTGGATACGGGACTGCCACTGACGAACCGTCTCCTGGCGCAGGTCGAGGCACTCGGAGAGATGGGGCGGACGCTGGACGTGCTCCTTGTCCAGTCGCTCGCACTGAAGGACCAGGGCGATACTTCCCGTGCGTTGGCGGTGCTCGCCAGGGCGTTGACCCTGGGGGAGGCGGAAGGCTACGTGCGCGTGTTCCTGGATGAAGGTGCCCCGATGGCGGAACTGCTGCGCCATGCCGGGTCGCGTGGAATTGCCCCGCAATACGTTGCCCGACTCTTGTCCGAGTTCAGCGAGGGTAGCGGTGGCAAGCTTGCCACGCAGCAACCCCTCATCGAACCGCTGACCGAGCGCGAGCTACAGGTCCTGCGCCTCGTGGCCAACGGCCTCTCAAACCAGGCGATTGCGAGGCAACTCGTCGTTGCCGTGGGAACCGTAAAGGCGCACACCGCCAGCCTGTACCGCAAGCTGGACGTGGCCAGTCGTACTCAGGCTGTGGCGCGAGCCACGGAATTGGGCCTCCTCTAGCGCCTCACCTGCACGCCCTGGTCTAAACCCAGGTCAAACCACGAATAGACCTTTCGCCAGATGGCAGTCGCCCGACGCCCGTCTACGATGTGCATAGACGTATCGCAGGGCTGCTTGGGCACCTTGCCTCAGACTGGGTCTCGCACCAAGAGTGTAACCATGAAGACAAAATCCGTAGTTGTTGTCGGGGCTGGGATAGGCGGGATCACCGCCGCAACCCATCTTGCCAAACGCGGGCTGCATGCCACGGTTCTGGAAAAGGACTCCCACCCAGGTGGGCGGTGCGACCGCTTCAGCCGCGAGGGTCATCATTTCGACACCGGCCCCACCCTCTTTGTCATGCCTTTGGTGTACGAGGCAGAATTCCGGGCCTTGGGGACATCCATGCATGAACGGCTCGACCTGCAACGGGTCGATCCAACGTATCGTCTGGTCTTTGGCGATGGCAGTCAGCTCTCGCTCACTTCCGATATGAGCTCCATGCGGGCGCAACTGGAATCCATGCAGCCCGGAGGATTCAAGAGTCTCCTTCGCTACCTGGAGGAAGGGGACCGACATTATCAGCTCGCCATGGACAAACTGGTCAACCGCGGTTTCCGCAAGGCCTCCGATTTCGTCACCTTCCAGAATCTCTCATTGCTCTTCCGCCTCAAGCCTCTGCTCCAGCACCAACGCAACGTCTCAAGGTACTTTGACGATCCGCGTTTGAAGGCTGCTTTCACGTTCCAGGATGGCTACATGGGAATGAGTCCCTTGCAGGCGCCCGCCTCCTTCTCCTTCGTGCCCTACACGGAACTGGCGCATGGGGTCTGGTACCCCAAGAGGGGCATGTACAGCGTGGTCGAGGCCCTCACGGATCTTGCCCGCCAGGCGGGAGTTGAATTCCTCTTCAACTCGGCCGTGGAACGGATTGATACAAAGGCGGCGAAAGCCCGGGGCGTTCTCCTTGCAGGTGGACATCGCCTGGAGGCGGATGTCGTACTTGCCAATGCAGACCTGCCCTATGTCTATCAGAATCTGCTTCCGCAGGACGGGATGAGCAAGACGATGTCGCGCAAGCGATTCTCCTGTTCTGCGATCAGTTTCTTCTGGGGAGTGGACAAGACGTTTGAAACCCTCGGCCCTCACACCTTCTTCCCCACGGACGATGAGCGCGAGAACTTCGAAAGCCTCAATCGGAGCCTGGGGCTGCCCTCCCATCCCAGTATCTATGTCCACGCGCCGGCACGGCTTGACCCATCCATGGCCCCGCGGGGACAGGACACGCTGACGGCCATTGTCCCCGTCGGGCATATCAGCGAAAGGGGAGAACAGAATTGGGATGAGCTTCGAAATCGTGCGCGACGGGACGTGTTTGGCCGCCTGCGGGCGCTGGGCATCAGCGACATCGAATCCCACATCAAGTTCGAAGAGACGTACACGCCTCTTTCGTGGCGCAGACGATACAACTTGGCGAAAGGCTCAACGCATGGACTGTCCCACATGGTGACTCAACTGGGGTACTTCCGGCCGTCCAACAGACATCCGCGCTACGGGAATCTATACTTCGTTGGCGCCAGCACGCATCCTGGAACCGGAATCCCCACCACCATGATCTCCGGCCGTCTCGTGTCCGAGCGAATTGTGGATGAACTTCCGGCGTAGCGTTTCGCATGGGAGGGGTGCTGGCTACACCCGTGGGGGAGACGAACGATGGGAGAGCATCTTCGGCACGAAAGGAGATCTACGCGGCTTCAGCCGAAGCGTTCTCGGCTCACGGCTGATGCCGCGGCGGCCTGGCGCGCGGGGTCGATTGTCAATGAGAGGAGGTCTTCATGAAGAGCGACAACAGCCTTAGGTTGCCTGACGGTCGCACGTTGTCTTATGCCGAGTTTGGCAGGCCGGAAGGGTATCCGGTGCTCTTTTTTCATGGCACTCCTGGCTCGCGCCTCCAGCCGCTGGTGTTTGCGGAGGACAGTACGCTTGCCCGGTTGGGGTTACGACTCATCGCCCCTGACCGACCAGGCCTGGGACGGTCCGACTTCCAGCCAAAGCGCGGCTTCTCCGACTATCCCGCCGATGTGGTCGCTCTGGCAAATGCCCTGGGGGTGGACCGTTTCGCTGTTCTGGGAGGCTCGGGCGGCGGCCCCTATGCAGTAGCCTGTGCGGTCAGAATGCCTGAGCGGCTCAGCGCTGTTGTGATCGTTTCCGGGGGTTGGCCGATGAACGTACCGGAGGCATGGGAGAACCTGGCCCCTTCCGTCCGACGAACTCGGATTCTCGCTAGCAAGGGACCTTTCCTGCTGGGTTTGCTGCAGAAGCTGTCTTGGGGGACCTTCAAGGATTCGGGCGACAAGACCCTGGCGAAGTTCACTGCGGGCATGCCTGCGCCAGACCGGGCTGTCTTGGAGCAGCCGGGCCGGCTGGAACGGGCACTGAAGGATATGGGTGAGGCCATGCACCAGGGCACAAGGGGCGCGGTCTGGGATATGCGTCTCAGCGTACGCGATTGGGATTTCCACTTGGACGACGTTCGCATGCCCCTCAAGCTGTTCCATGGAGAGCAGGACAACAACGTCCCCATCGCGTTGGTCCGGAAGGTCATGGGTGCGCTACCCGGCGCTCAATTGGTGGCCTACAAGAATGAAGGGCACTGGTCCACGCCAGTCAACCATCTGGACGAGATCGCGCAGGCGTTGATGGCTGACTGAGCCATGTCAAGATCTGGTCTCCCAGCCCACCGCACGAGGACAGTAGCCGTTCTACGGCACGGCAACTGGCTTCAAAGTTGGTGGCCCTGTTCTTGACAATAGGTGGGAAGAGGTGTGTGGCGTGACTACTCCGCGAGATCAAAGGCAAAGCGTCCAGGAGCACTATTCAATTCGCGTCAAAGGTCATCTCGCGCCTTCCTGGTCGGAGGCATTTGAAGGAATGCAGTTGAAGCCAACGCGGCGCGGCGAAACCCTCATCACCGGTCCATTGGCGGATCAAGCCGCCCTCCACGGGCTGTTGGCTAGGATACGCGATCTCAACCTCACCCTGATTTCGGTGACGCGTATCGACCCCGATCAGCCTTCAACCCCGCGCGCAGGGAGGGTGAAACGATGAGCTCGCCCACCGCATCAAGGCGCGGAATGAACTGCCAGCAGGAGACAGGTTCCTTGCACACGCCTAGAATCTAGGAATTGACCGGGATGGTTCGTCGCGCTGCAACGGCCACATCGTCACCGACTCGGCCGAAGAGTACCTCTTGAAGCAGGCATGCTTTGAGGGGATCGCCGCTGTCAAACCGTCTGAGGGACTGTCGCCATCGGCGATGACGAATAGGTGCCGGCGGCCGCGCAGGAGGATAGCGTATGGTCCATCCTAAGATCGAGGGCACCTGCGAGTCGCGTTTCCAACGCGTGCGCGAAGCCTTTGCCGACAACTTCGCGCAACACGGCGAGGTGGGAGCGACAGTGGCGGCCACTGTCGACGGGAAGCTGGTCGTCGACCTGTGGGCGGGGTACGCCGACGCCGCACGGACGCGTCCGTGGACGCGCGACACGATCGTCGACATCGCGTCATCGACGAAGGGCATGACGACGATCTGCGCGCATCGTCTGGTCGACCGAGGGTTGCTCGACCTTGAGGCACCGGTCGCCACGTACTGGCCGGAATTCGCGCAGGCGGGGAAGGCCACCATTCCCGTGCACTTCCTCCTCAGCCATCGAGCCGGCCTGCCCGCCATCGAAATCCCCTTGCCGACCGAAGCGCTCTATGACTGGGACACCATGACGCGTGCCCTCGCCGCGCAGAAGCCGTGGTGGGAGCCCGGCACGCAGCATGGGTATCACATCATCACGTTCGGCTGGCTCGTGGGGGAGGTGGTGCGGCGGATCACGGGGAAGAGTCTTGGCAGGTACTGGCGGGAAGAAGTGGCGGAACCACTGGGCCTCGACTGCCATATCGGCCTCGCTGCCGAACACGACGCCCGCGTGGCCGAGTTCATCGCGATCTCACCTCCGCCGCCGGGCCAGCCTGAGGTCTATGAAGAACTCGTGAAGAAGGCGGGGCCGATGGTCGAGAAGGCGAACCACAACCCGCCGTGGACGGTCGCCGACAGGAACACGCGCGCCTGGCGGAGAGCGGAGATCCCGGCCGGGAACGCGCACACCAACGCGCGGGCTTTGGCCCTCGTGTACGGTGCTCTCGCCTGCGGTGGGGAAGTGGACGGCGTCCGGGTGTTGAGCCAGGAGAGCATTGAGCGGGCACGGACCGAGCAAGCCAACGGTCCGGACGCCGTGCTCTTCGGCCTGCCGACGCGGTTCGGGCTCGGCTTCCAGCTGCCGCCCGAGGGCGTCGGCATTGGGTCGTCGAGCCCCGCTGCGTTCGGACATCCGGGAGGCGGAGGCTCAATCGGATTCGCGGATCCCGAGGCACGCGTCGGCTTCGGATACGTCATGAACCAGATACAGGCCGGGATGCCGCCGGACCCGCGTGCATTGCGCATGATCGACGCGCTGTATGCGTCGCTATGATCGGGGAAGGTTCGGCCTCGCGCCCCCTTCCGCATGCGTCGCCAATGCTGCGGCTACTTGAACTGGCGGTAGGGCGGCTCAACTGTGTCGGGTGTTTCCTTGGACCACTAGACGGACGTGCCGGAGTCCACGCGCCACGTTCCGGCTACCCGCTGACAACGCATTGTCGTTAGCGCCTGGGACGCAACACTCACGAGAAAGGAAGGGAAGACTGGCGCGACGCGATCTCAGATGACGCCGGGGATCGGCCTTCTCGCACCAGCCGGCCTCGCGCCGGAGCAGCCCTGTGGTTTGTCGCGGAAGAGAAAGCCAATCGAGGTCGGGGAGCTTCCCCCTGGGAGCCAGGCTGTTGCCTGCTGTTGCCTAGAGGCGACGGTGGGATTTGAACCCACGCATCGGGGTTTTGCAGAACCTGACCTTGGCGAATTGGATCCTTATACGCCTTTCGCCGGATTCCGGTTAAGGGTCTCGGCTTTCAAACGTGCCCGGCGCGCCCGGACCCCTGACCGTCTTCTGGCGCCAGGCAAGGACAATAACGCGCGTCCTATCCACAACTCTACGCCCTTCTGAGGCGGAAGGCAATCCGTCCGTCCAAACAGACGTCGAGCGCAGACGTCGACCGTGGGCGCTGAGCCCTCTGCTCCCCGGCCTCGGAGCGCTGGCCCCGGGTCA
>DASSFZ010000295.1:0-10047 GCA_035693785.1 Anaerolineae bacterium
CGAGCTGGAGACCGAGATTACGGTGCTCGAAACGCGCATCGCCGAGCTATCGCACCAGATCGAAAAGGCCCCGCCGGACAAGGTCGGCTCTCTGGGGGAAGAATACGCGCGCGTCGAGCGAGACCTGCACCGGCGGCTGGACGAGTGGGCAGTAATCAGTGACCAGTCATCAGTCATCAGTCACCAGTAGCCAGTGGCTAGTGGTCAGTGTTCATCAGGTCCACCACTCACTAATAACCAATTACTGATAACCGGTCACTGGTAACTGGCAACCGATCACTGCTCGCTACGCGATCATGAAATACCTCATCGGGCTAACCGGCAACATCGCGACCGGAAAATCGACCGTCGCGCGCATGCTGGTCGACCTCGGCGCCGAGCGGATCGACGCCGACGCGCTCGTCCACGACCTGCAGCGCAAAGGCACATCCACCTACCAGAAGATCGTCGCCGAATTCGGCCCCGGCATCCTGCGGGAGGATGGCGAGATCGATCGCAAGGCGCTGGGCGCGATCGTCTTCAGCGATCCGGCGCGGCTGCGCGCGCTAGAGGCGATCGTGCACCCCGCTGTCTCGATCGAGAGCCGGCGCCGCATGTCAGAGGCGAAGGCAGACGTCGTGGTCTACGAAGCGATCAAGCTCATCGAAGCCGGCCGCCACACGATGTGCGATGCGATCTGGGTCGTCACTGCGCCGCGCGACGCGCAGATCGCCCGTCTGATGCGTGACCGCGACCTGAGCGAGGCAGAAGCGCGCCAGCGCGTCGACGCGCAGCCGCCGCCCGAAGAGAAACTCAAGCACGCCACCGTCGTCATCGACAACGGCGGCTCGCTCGACGATACGCGAGAGCAGGTCGCGAAAGCTTACGCGGCCATCGGTTTGAAGCGCTGATCGAGTTGTGGTATAGTATCGTCCGTTGCCCGCAGAGGAGATAGCCTATGCCCACACGACCCCTTCCCGGAACGCGGCTCTTGGTGAAGCGCGCCCGCCCCGTCTACGCGGAAGCCATCGCCAAACTGGTCGCCGAGGCCACCGGCGGCCGCATCCGTCCCACCGAGGACGACGTGATCGATCGGATGGGACTGCGCGGATTCTTCATAGCGACTGCGGAGGGAAACCCGGTTGGCATCGTGGGCTGGACTGCCGAGAATCTCGTCGCACGCGTCGAAGACTACATCGTGCATCCCACCAGCATGCGGCCGGTTGCCGGGCGCGAATTGCTGGTGGAGGTCGAAGATGCCGCGCGCGAGCTTGAGTGCGAAGCGGCGCTCCTGCTCGTCGCACGCGGCGCGTCGATCGACGCCGTGACGTTTTACGAGTCATGCGGTTATTCCTTCAGGCCTCTTGCCGAGATGCCGGAGGCATGGCGCGAGTCGGCCGAGGAGGTCGTGTCGGATGACCGTTTCGTCATGGTCAAGCAGTTGCGCGCCGAGCTGGTGCGCCAGCCGATTTGATGCCGAGGTGCCCAGATGGCAACGCTCCGCAAGTGGATCGATCAACACCCCAGGTTGACGGCCTGGCTCGTGCTGGCGGTCGGCATGGTGATTATCGTCGTGCTCTCCGCAAAGGACGTCGGCTTGCTGCCGACGCAAATGCTCGCGCTCGTCGCCGCGACAATCGGCTTAGCCGGTCTGTGCGTGTGGATCATCGGCTGGGAAGACTGAACCGTCCACGCGATACAGGCTCCAATACAAAGCGCCCGCGGGATCAAGCCTCGCGGGCGCTGCTGTTATTCGGCCCGATCATTGCCACGGCAGCGACGAGACGAGCATGGTCTCGGCGGCGGTGCCGGCTGAAGCGGTGACGAGAATCATCAGCTTCTGCCCGGCCGGTATAGGCTCGAGCGGGAAGCTCATCGACGTATGGCCTTCCTCGTTTGTCAGAGGCATCTTGTACAGACGGGGAGAGCCTGGGTACTGCACGGTAAATTCGACCGCGGCGTTTTCAACCGAGTGACCGTCCTGATCGGTCACGTACACGTGCAAGACCTGCTGTTCGGGAGACGCCGCATACGGCCTGGCGACGTGCGCATCCAGCCGCAGCTCTACAGGTCCCGCAGACAAGCCGGGTGTTGCCGCTGCGATCGCTTTGACGCCCTTTCTCAGGCTTGGATCCATCCCGGTGAGGAGAAAGTGGACGTCGCCCAGGTCCGCTGGCTGCACTTGCTGTCCGCTCGGTCGCTCCGGGTAATAGTCCAGGCGCATGTTCTGGAAATACTGCGCCAGGCGTCCCTCTTGCTGAACAGCTTCGGTGATCGGGTTGCCGAAAATGCGGGCGCCGCCGTGCGCGTCAAAGTACCCCAGAAATGGTTCGCCGACGGCATGTCCGGTCTCCGGAAAGTAACGTTGGGAAGGGTCGCCAGGCGAAACGCTCAATGGCTCATTCATCGGTCCGGTGTCCAGGTTCAATTTCCCGGCCAATTCTTCGGCCAACGGGCTTAGACGGACGCGATTAGGCTCCTCGTTCTCCGGGTGAAGCTCCATTCTGGCGCGCTGGAAGTACTGAATGATGCGGCCGTCGAACAGAAACTCCTCGGTCATCGGGAACCCGAAGATCTCCAGCTCGCCGTTCTCCCGAAAGAACCTGAGGAACTCGCCGCGCACGCTGTGCTGGATCTGGGGAAAATACTCGTAATCGTCGCCCGCGTGCCGGCGCCCAGAGATCAGCCACAACCCGCCGGCCAGGACGAGCACGGTAAGCAGGGCTAACAATAGCAGCGGGGCAATACGATACCTGGACACTCTCATTCCGTCAGCCGATCGCGTCCCCAAACCGATTTCCAAAGCGGCCTGATTCTACATCAGCATATTGCTTTTGGCAATACAGTTTCGGAACCATGCGCACGGCCTTTCTTGTGCGACCACCGGCAAGGCTTGAGATCAGAATGATTGAGTAAGGAGCCATTGGTCTTCATGTTATGTCGAGCGCAAGGCGTTCTTCGCATTTGACCATCGTGGTTTCAATCGGATCAAGAGGTCCATTATCGAGAAAGTTTATTTGCATCTTGACAAAATTGATTTGTCATGTATAATATGTTGCGAAAATTCACTGCATGATTCATTTTCTCAAGGGTCGAATCAATAATCTTCACTATGAACGCAATCCTTGGACAATGCCCGGTATGTGGCGAGCTTCTCGAGGTCACTCGCCTGCATTGCAGAGCGTGTGATACCACCGTCGAGGGTCACTTTAACCCGGGGAAGCTCAGCCAGCTCACGCCCGACCAACTGGCATTCGTCGAGATCTTCCTCAAGAACGAAGGCAAAATCAACCGGGTTGGCGAAGAACTCGGCATCTCCTACCCGACCGTCCGCGCCCGGCTGCAAGAGGTCATCGCCGCGCTTGGCTACCAGGTTGAAGAAGAGTCTGCAATCGGCGATGAAGAGCGCCGCCAGCTCCTCGACGAGCTGGCCCAGGGTCACATCTCATCCGAAGAAGTCCTCAAACGATTAGGGTCGCACTGAGTCACACCAGAGAAGGAGAATAACCATGATGCCCGAATCCGAACGCACCCAAGTGTTGAAAATGATCGAGGCCGGCAAGATCAACGCTGCCGAGGGAGCGCGCCTGCTCGGCGCGGTGAGCCGACCGCCCGCCCAATCGGACTGGTCTGGGCGCTGGCTGCGCGTGCGAGTCACCAACCTGTCGACGCGGCAGCCGAAGGTGAGCGTGAACCTCCCGATCACCTGGATAATGCTGGGCCTGCAGATCGGCGCGCGCTACCATCCAGAACTCGCGCAGATCGACGTGAACGAGGTCCTCGAAGCGATCCGCACTGGCGCCGAGGGGCGCATCGTCGAAGTCGAAAACGAGGAAGGCGAGCGGATCGAAGTCTACGTGGATTGAGCGAGGTGGGCCATGTCTGAGCGAATTTTCGACACGTCGCCGACGCCGCATGTCTCCGTCGAGATGTGCGGCGGCGATCTCTCCCTTGCGGCCGTCGACGCGCCGCGAGTCCTCGTCGACTTGAGCCGTAACGATGGAGACATTCAGCGCGAAGGCGAGACACTGCGCATCCGAACCGGCGGCGACTGCAAGATCACGTGCCCGCCCGGCGCCAGCATCACGATCGAGCAAGTCGGCGGCGACCTGAGCGTGCAGGATGTCAAGGGTACGCTCGCCGTTCGGTCCGCCGGCGGCGACGTATCGCTGCGCGGGGCAGGCGTCGTCACCCTCCAATCCGCAGCCGGCGATGTGTCGGCGCGCGACATCGCGGGCGATCTGCGTATCGAAGCCATTCGAGGCGACCTCGAAGTTCGCCGCGTTGCCGGCCAATTCATTGCGGCGAACGTCGGCGGAGACCTCAGCGCGCGCGCGCTCGGCCGCGGTTTCGACATCAGCGCAGTCTGCGACGTGTCGCTCGAAGCCGACATCCAGGCCGGCGAGACCTATCGGGCCCGAGCGGGCTGCGATCTCACACTGCGCGTGCCGTATGACGCGAGCGCGCGATTCAAGCTCAGCGCGGGCGGCGAAATCGGGCGGCGGATCGAGCTGAGCGAGTGGCAGGGCAACTCCCATACCGGCCAGGGCGCCATGGGGAAGGGTGAAGCAGAGGTCGAATTGGTCGCAGGCGGCGATTTGATGCTGCTGCCCGCGCGCTCCAAGGGCGATGACGTCTTCGGCTTCAACTTCGACGCGATCGACAGCCAGATCGGGGCGAAAATGGAGCAGTTCGAGCGGGACCTCGACGCCAAGATGGCGAAGCTCAACGAACAGATCGCCCGAATGGCCACCGTCGGCGCGGCCGACCTGGAGGTGCGCTTGAGCCGCGCCTCCACCGAGCGCGTGACCCGGCACGCTGAGCGCGCCGCCGAGCACGCGCGCCGGCAGGCCGAACACGCGGCCGAGCGCGCGCGGCGACAGGCCGAGCGAGCAGCCGAGCGCGCACGCCGGCGGGCCGAACGCAGCAGCCGGTGGCACGCTGCGCACATCCATGTTGACATCCCGCCACGAGCCGCCAGACCGTCCGCGCCTTCCAAGCCCGCCGCCCCCGTCACCGAGGCGGAGCGCTTGATGATTCTGCGCATGCTGGAAGAGCGCAAGATCAGCGTCGAGGAAGCCGGCCGGCTGCTCGACGCACTGGAGGGCTGAGTGGTCGCCAGCGCCGCGCGGCGGCGGGCACCCTTCTCCGGCCTCCGGCCTCTGGACGCTGGCCGCGACCTGGCAGCCGTCGCCGATCTCATCGCCGAAGCCTTTCAGGACGATATGGATCCGGCCGGCGAGCGTGCCATCCGCGACATACGCGCGATGGGACGCTGGGCCTTGTGGTTCGGCTGGATGGATCGCTTTGCGCCGCCGGGCGAGGGCATGGCGCCCGGTTTCGTGTGGGTCGAAGACGACCGAATCGTGGGGAACGTCTCGGTGCGGCGCGGCGGTCCGCTCAGGCGCGGCTGGATGATCGGCAACGTGGCCGTTGCGCGCGAGTGGCGCCGGCGCGGCATCGCCCGGGCGCTCATGCAGGCCGCCATCGAGCTGGCTCGCCGGCATCACGGCGATTGGGTGGCGCTTCAGGTGCGCTCGGACGGCACGGCACCACGATTGCTGTACGAATCGCTGGGGTTCGCCGTCCTTGGTGAGACCATTCACTACCGGCGGACTCGCCCGCCTGCCCTCGTAGCCGAAGCCCTGACCCAGACCCTGAGCGGAGCGAAGGGGAAGGGGAAGGGGCAGCGGAGGGGGGCGCCGGTCGCGCAGCCCGGATCGCTTGGAGAGGATCGCGTGCGGCGTGGCACGGCGCGGGACGGGGAGCGCATTTACCGATTGGCACAGGCGGCTATCCCGGAAGAGTTACGCTGGGCGGAGCCTCTGCGCCGCGACGATTTCTTGATGGGATTAGATCGCGACTTCGCCAATTGGCTGTCGAGGCGACGCGAGGCATGGTGGGTGATCGAGTCAGAAGCCGAGATGCTCGGCGCGGCGCACATCGTGATGCCACCCCCGCCGCATGAGGGGCGACTGTGGATCGGGGTCATCCCCAGCCATCAGGGCCGGTATGAAGATCATCTTGTGCACGCGGCGCTCTCTTCGATCGAGAGCGTGGCGCGCAGGGCGATCTTCGCCAGCGTGCCCGCCGCGCACGCAGCCGCACGCGCGGCGCTCGAGGCCGCTGGCTTCGAGGCGCACCGCCGGTTGACGCACATGCGCCTTAAGCTGCGCTGAACTCACGTGCGACGCACGTAAGAGAGCCCATACCTGATGCAAAACATACAACCTTCATCGAATTGGAAATTGTCTTTCTTTACGATCTGGATCGGGCAGGCTTTCTCGCTGCTGGGCAGCGGGCTAGTGCAGTTTGTGCTGGTGTGGTGGCTGACGATCGAGACCGGCTCGGCGACGGTGCTGGCCGTCGCTACACTCGTCGCTATCCTGCCACAAGTGGTCGTCGGCCCGCTGGCCGGGCCGCTGGTCGATCGCCTGAACCGGCGCGCGATTCTGATCGTCGCCGATGGCGTCGTCGCGCTGGCGACGCTGTGGCTGATCTACCTCTACTCGATCGATGCGATGCAGGTGTGGCACGTCTACGCGGCGATGCTGATCCGCGGGTCGGTGGGCGCGTTCCACTTCCCCACTATGCAGGCCTCGACTTCGTTGATGGTTCCGCAGGAACACCTGTCGCGTGTGGCGGGGCTCAATCAGGCGCTGCAGGGTATCACCAGCATCCTGTCGCCGGCACTGGGCGCACTGCTGTTGCAGATCTTCGAGCTACGCATCGCGCTGGCGGTGGACGTGGGCACTGCGCTGCTGGCAATCCTGCCGCTATTCTTTATCGCGATTCCGCAGCCACCGCGCACCACAACGGCAGTGGCGGAGAGTGGCAGGGCTTCCTTCGGGCAGGATCTCCGCGCGGGCCTGCGTTATGTGCGCGGCTGGCCCGGCTTGATGGCGATCCTGATCATGGCCATGCTGATCAATTTCCTGTTGGTGCCATCAGGTTCGCTGATGCCGCTCCTGGTGAAGAATGAACTGAACGGCGATGCGGGCTTGTTTGCGACAATGGAGGCGCTGCTGGGTGTGGGCGTGATCGTCGGCGGTATTGTGTTGAGCGTGTGGGGTGGCTTCAAACGCCGCGTGGTGACCTCGCTGGTGGGGTTGATAGGCATTGGCGTGGGCGTGATCGTGGTCGGCCTCACCCCGGCCAGTGCCGCGTGGCTGGCTGTCGCAGGTATGTTCGTTTTAGGTGCGATGCAATCGCTGACGAATGGGCCGCTGTTTGCCGTGTTGCAGACCGTGGTCGCGCCCGATATGCAGGGCCGCGTGATGTCGCTGATTGGCAGTCTGTCGGCGGCGATGACGCCGTTGAGCCTGATCGTCGCCGGGCCGGTGGCAGATGCGCTGGGCGTGCGCGTCTGGTATATAGTCGGCGGTGTGGCGTGCACGTTGATGGGTGTGGCCGGCTTCTTCATCCCGGCCGTCATCAACGTGGAACATAATCACGTTCAAACGGCAACCCCGTCGACGGTAGTCGATGAGCGCGTGGTCGAGATGACTTGATAAGGATCAAGGCACATGTCCGAAGAGCGAATCAAGATCTTGCAAATGGTCGCCGACGGCAAAATTAGCGCCGAGCAGGCGTCGCAGTTGCTGGCGGCGCTGGGCAACCCCCCTCTCCCTCCCCCCGTTCTGACGGGGGGAGGGAGAGGGGGGCCTGAGCCATCGCCCCCGCCGCCGATGCCGCACTTCGGGAGCCTGTGGCTCATCCCGATGTACGTGGGGCTGGCTCTGTTCGTATGCGGCGCGCTGGCGGTCTTCCCGTTCTACGCCGCGAGCGGGTCGTGGCTGTGGCTCGTGTGCGGATGGCCCGTTTTCCTTATCGGCCTGCTGACGATATTCGCCGGATGGTTCGCGCGGAAGTCGCGCTGGGTCCACATCCGCATCACGAACGTCGACGGCTCCCGGCGCAACATCAAGCTCAGTTTTCCATTGCCGCTGCGCCTGACCGCCTGGGTGCTGAAGGTCGCGTCGCGTTTCTCGGGCAAGCTGAAAGAAACCGGCGTCGACGAGATCATCGTCGCGCTGAACGAGGGTCTCAAGAGCGACCAGCCACTGATCGTCGACGTGCAGGACGACGACGACGGCGAGCGCGTACAGGTGTATATTGGGTAGTGCCATGTGCCACGTGCAGCGGCTCACACTGCCCGCACTTGGACTTCCGATTGGAGTCGAGGCTTTAGCCGGACCCGCCTAAAGGCTCGACTCCGGCGCTCGGAAGTTCAGCGTGGCCTGGCAAACGTTTTACGCATGATGCGTGAGGGTCAACATGACGACAGTCGAAGAACGCATGCAGATTCTGAAGATGATCGAGGAAGGCAAGATTAGCGCAGAGGAAGGCGCGAAGCTCCTGCAGGCGCTCGCCGGCAAGAGCGACAAGCGCCGGACGAGCGGCGCGCTCGCCGGCGACGAGGCGCGCTGGCTGCGCGTGCGCGTCACCGACCTGGACACCGGCCGGAACACGGTGAACGTCAACATACCGATGAGCCTGGTCGCCGTCGGCCTCAAGATGGGCGCGCGCTTCGCGCCGAACGTCGAGGGCCTGGACTACGAGCAGATCACCGAGGCCATCAAGTCGGGCGCGCAGGGCAAGATCGTCGACGTCGTCGACGAAGAAGACGGCGAGCGCGTCGAGATTTTCGTCGAGTAGCGGCGAAAACCATGCGTCGAACCTTCTTCCTTCGCTGCGTGATCGGCGGCTTGGGGCTGGCACTGGCGATCCAACTGGTTGGGGGCATTCGCTACGCGGGCGGCCCATTCGAGTTTGTCCTCCTGTCGCTGCTTTTCGGCCTGGTCAGCGCCGTGCTCAAGCCCATCTTGAGCCTGCTCTCCTGTCCGCTCGTGCTGCTTACGTTGGGGTTGTTCCTGTTAGTGATCAACGCCTTTCTCCTGCAGATAACCAGCTCGCTGGCGCAGACGATCGACATTCCATTCGTCGTCGTCGACTTCGGCGCGGCTTTCCTGGGAGGGATCATCATCAGCCTGACGGGCTTGCTCGCGAATCTCGTGATTTCCGACCAACAATAACACGGCATTCGCCGCCTGCCCTCGTAGCGAAGCTGAGGGGCTCGCCATCAGATTGCGTCACACCGAGCAGGAGATCCTCACGTTTTACGTTTGACGTTTTACGCTTTACGTTGAGCCGTGTTCGCCATCGGACTGCGTCACACCGGGGAGGAGATGGCATGGAAGGTCAAGTACGCATCGACAACCTCTGGAAGGTGTATCACACGAAGCAGCGCAAGGGCCTGTTCAAGTCCAGCGCGAGGACCGTCGAGGCGCTCAAGGGCGTGTCGTTCGACATCCGGCCGGGGGAGATCTTCGGCCTGCTCGGCCCGAACGGCGCCGGCAAGACGACCCTCATCAAGTGCCTAACCACATTGCTGCTGCCGACGAGCGGTGGCGCCTGGATCAACGGCTACCGGCTGACGAAAGACGACAACGCGATCCGCGCCAGCGTCGGCTGCATGTTGATGGGCGACCGCGGGCTGTACTGGAAGCTCACCGGCCGCGAGAATCTCGTCTTCTTCGGCGCGCTGTACCACCTCAATCCGGATGCGCGCCGCCGCCGCGCGGACGAGATCATCGACCTGCTTAATCTGGGCGAGATCGCCGACCGCACGGTCGAGACCTACTCCTCCGGTCAGAAGATGAAACTGGCCTTCGGCAAGGCCCTGATCAACGACGCCCCGCTTCTGATACTCGACGAGCCGACCAACACACTCGACCTGCCCTCGGCGCGCGAGCTGCGCGCCATCGTGCGCGACCTGAACACGGCGGGCAAGACGGTGATCTACACGACGCACATCATGGCCGAGGCCGAGACGATGTGCGATCGCGTAGCGATCATCGACCGGGGCGAAGTGCTGGCGCTGGGGACGGCGCTCGAGCTGAAAGCCTCGCTGAAGCGCGAAGAGATCATTCACTTCGAAGGCGTGATTTCGTCGCAGGCGAGCCTGGCCGTGGAGGAACTGCCGGGCGTGGTGCGCGCGGCGAGAGCTGCCGTGAATGGCCACACGCAGCTCACCGTCGTCGTGCAGGACCAGCGCGCGCTCCTGCC
>DASSFZ010000296.1:0-8815 GCA_035693785.1 Anaerolineae bacterium
CGCACGACTTCGCCGTCGTACTCGTCAAAGGCCAGGGCTGCAGGCGGAACCTTCGCCATGGCGCGCGCCAGGCGGCGATCGGCCAAGTTGCTTAAGATGCGCAGGCCGACGCGCCCGCCGGTGATCTCTTCGATCATCGGCCTGAGCGCTTCGGCGGCGGTATTGACGGTGTTCGCGCCCATCGCGTCGCGGCAGTCGTACAGCAGGTGCATCACCAGCATCGGACCGACCGGCGCCTGCTCGACGACGCGCGCCTCGATGTCGCGCGCGCCGCCGCCCAGGCCGGTAATCACCGGGTCGGTCGTGTTGGCGAAGTCGAGCAGGCGCTGCTTGTTCGCCAGCAGGGCGAGTCGAGCCGCGTGCGGATTCACCAGGTCGAGAATCTGCACCTGCGCGATCATGACCGGCTCGTCGCTCGTGGCCGTGAACCCGCCGCCTTCGCGAATCAGGCGCGCGGCAAACGACGCACCGGCGATGACGGATGGCTCCTCGATCGCCATCGGCACGAGCACCTCGCGCCCGTTGACCAGAAAGTTCGTGGCAATGCCCAGGGGCAGGCCGAACACGCCGACGGCGTTCTCGACCATGTGATCTGCCGCGTCAGAGGACAAGCCGCTCATACCGGACATAACAGCGGCTTCCTCCGGGGTCAGGCCGACCTCCTGTGCCACGACTTCGAGCCGTCTGGTGAGTGGCAGATTATAGAAACCTGGCAAACGCGACGAACCTGTCATGTTCATAACAAAAAGCCCGGGCCTTATGGCGTGCGGGCTGAGCCATCTGGTGCACAATATAGCATTAGTCCGCCTTCAAAAACTATCAGGCCTGATTCTTGAGGGGATTTGAGACAATCTGATTACTGCACAAGCGCACCGAAGGGGCGCAAGAGTTCAGTACAAACGCACCTGGATTCTTCGAACAGACCTGGCACACCGATTTCCCTGGGGACGTTTTTTGGCTCCGAACTTGGCAAGTATCCCGCTATCGACCTGAGC
Source organism: Anaerolineae bacterium (assembly GCA_035693785.1). Taxonomy (GTDB): domain Bacteria; phylum Chloroflexota; class Anaerolineae; order Fen-1058; family Fen-1058; genus DASSFZ01. The sequence continues at coordinate 996 of DASSFZ010000296.1, forward strand.
CATTACGAGTTCATTTTGCGCCTTGACCGTGCCGGAATACTTGCCAGTCCGTGTAATCCGTGGGAAATCCGTGTGGCAGGTCTTCGCCAACCATCCGTTGACAAGACCTGCCAGGTCTATAGAAATCATTCGATTATGAGAGCAAGATGAGAAAAGAAGAAGAGAGGAAGGATTACTTGCCAGACGTCACTTTGCTGATGAACCTCTCCAGGGAGTCTCCACCCCGGATGCGAACGCGGCCCAATTCCAGGGCGCTATCGAGACTGTGATCGCGGCCATAATTCGTCGTGACCGCCATCCAGAAATCGCGCTCGCCCAGGAAGCGCAGCACGTCGGCGTCGTACTGCCCGGCGGGGTAGGCGAAAAACGGCGCAGGTTTTCCAGTGTGCGCTTCGATCGCCTGCCGCGCGCCGACGATCTGGAAGAACAGAAACTCGCCGGATCGGCGGCGCAGGTCGACGTGGGCGCGGCCGTGCACCTGCATGTCTTGTCCGGTCGCGCTCATCTCGGCGATCATCTCCCAGGTGAGATAGCGCGGCGACGCGACGTCCGCCGGCCCGGCCAGGACGAAGAAGGCGCCGGTGAAGCCGTACTTCTGGAGAATGGGAAAGGCGTTTTCGTAGTGATCGACGTAGCCGTCGTCGAACGTGAGTATGATCGGGTTCTCCGGCAAGGGCGCGCCGACCGCCAGATGGGTGTACAGGTCGGCGAGCGTGATTGTGTGATAATTGTTCTCGGCCAGCCACCGCATCTGGGCGTCGAAGTTTTCGGGCAGGACGGAAAGGTCGACGCGCAGCCGGTCGCCGGGATCGGGCGGCGCCGAGATGTAGTGGTACATCAGAATGGGCACGCGCGCCGTGCGCTGCACGCCGTCGGGCTGCGGCCGGGATCCCGGTGCGGGAGCAGGCGTCAGGCTCGGCTCCGGCGTTGCGCTCGGCAGAGGTGTGTCGGCCGGCGTCGATGTGGATGTGGGCGTCCAGGTCGGTGGGGGAGTGATCGTCGGCACAACGGTGGACGCGTCGACCAGCGGCGGTCCCGGTTCAGCCTCGGCGCTCTCCGTAAACGTCGGAGTCGCCACGACGGCGACTCCCACGAGCACGATCACGGCGAGGATCAGCATCGCGCTGAGGAGCGCTGTGACCGCGCCGTTGTTGGAGGCTCCAGTGGACGACACGGGCGAAGGATACCCCGGCGATGGCGGTGTGTCAAGGCGCGCCTGGCGAATCGCCGTCGCCGTGCTGGGCATGATCATCGGCGTGACCGGCCTGGCGGCGATAGCCATCGCCATCCGGCCCGACGTTCGTCGCGCAGCGCCGATATGGTCAGACGATTTCGATCGCGCATCGCGCGAGTGGACGATCGATCCGGGCGACGGGGAGGCAGCCGCAGGCCATCTCCACCTGCATCCAACCCGGCCCGGAGCGAGCGCCCTGGCGACGCACGCCCTGCCGGTCGACGATTTCGTCGTGGAAACGCAGGCCGGCGTCGTCGCCGGATCGCCCGACAACGGCTACGGAATCGTGGTCGGAAGCGCGGACGAGATGACGGCTTTTCTGGTCGGCGGCGACGGTTATTTCAGTGTGCAGCGCCGCATCGACGGCCGATGGTCCGAGGCGCAGCCGTGGCGGCAGTGGCCGCACGTTCGGCGCGGCGGGGCCGTCAACACGCTGCGTGTTGAATGCCACGCCGCAGCGTGCGCATTCTACGTGAACGACGAGTTGACGGCGCACGACGCGGTCGCCCACGAGTGGAGCCTTATCGGCGCGATGGCGCAGCGACTGTCCGAGGAGCGCCTGGAGGTCGAGTTTGACTATCTGAAGGTGTGGCAGAGATGAGGTTGGAAGGTGGTTACAACTCCCCTCAAACCATTTGACTTTTACGCGTGCCTCAGGTATCCTGGTAGGTGGCCGCACAAGAGATACGCAGCTTTCCGGAGGGCTTATGTTTGACGATCTGCGCAGAGCAGAGGTCGATCCGAATGTGCGCTACGAAGAGGCGTCGCCGTCGCTCGTCGAGCGGCTGCCTGTCTTTTCGGTGCTCAAGCCTCAGCAGCGGTTTGTCCTGGCACTGCTGCTGTTCATGAACGTGACCGTCCTGGGATGCGGATGCCTGCTCGCTTTCGATCGGTTGATTCTGTGAGCGGCCATGGCTGAGACGATTCTGATCATCGAAGACGATCCGATGCAGTGCGACGTCGTGCAGGACCTGCTGCAGCTCGAAGGCTACACGAGCGTCGCGGCGATGGACGGCCCGGAGGGGCTGCGCAAGCTGTACGAAACGCAGCCCGACCTGGTGATCCTGGACGTCATGCTGCCGACGATGGACGGGTGGGAAGTGTGCCGCCGCATCCGCGAGCTGTCTACCGTGCCGGTGATCATCATGACCTCGCGCACCAGCGACGAAGAGAAGGTCAAGGGCCTGCGGCTGGGCGCGGATGATTACATCGTCAAGCCTTTCAACCCGAAGGAGCTTGGCGCGCGAGTGAACGCCGTGCTGCGCCGCACGCGGCTGCCGCCGCCGGCCAAGAGCAACATCATGCGCTTCGCGGGCGGCGACTTAATCGTCGACCCGAAATCGCCCACCGTCATTCGCGACGGCAAGCCGATCGAGCTGACGCCCACCGAGCATCGTATCCTGATGTACCTGGTCGAGCACCCCGGCCGCGTCGTCTCCGTAGACGACATCTTCACCGCCGTGTGGGGATTCGAAACGGAGGTGAATCTCAACAACGTGAAATGGTACATCTGGCGGCTGCGCCAGAAGCTCGAGGGCGACGCGGAGCAGACCCGTTTTATCTTCACCGAGCGCGGCGTGGGATATCGATTCACGGCAGTCTAGCCGCAACAGAGGTTGGAAATTGGGATGTGGTGTATATGGTAGGGTTCTGCATGCTTGGTCGTCTATTTTCTAACCATTGACGCTTGCTAACTCAAACCGGTCTCTTACCAAAGGAGTCCTATGTATTTGGTAGAATGTATGCATTATCGGCTCCGGAGGCAAGAACGCCGGTGCACAGGTTTTTGATTCCAACTCGCCGTGTTACACTTATCCTCCTATTCCTGGGCCTGCTGCTGTCGCTGTACGCCGGCAGCGCCGCCGCTGCTTATTTCGATTCCGCGCCCCACAGCATTACCGAAAATGGCGAGTGCCTGACCAAGGGGACCGATGATCGCCCGCCCGATCTCGTTGTGTTCCTCCGGGTCCTCCCGCGCGAACAAGTCGCCCAGGTTGTGGTGGTTAATCGCTCCGAGTCCAACTGTTACAACGTCGGCCTCGCAGCCTACGAGCGGCAAAGCCCCTCGAGTGCGCCGATGTATTTCTCCAACGCGGCGTCAGCCGTGCCGCCCGGGCAATCTCGCTCGCTGCAAGTGGACGTGCCCTGTCGCGGTGACGCCTACTTGTTCCTCGGTCCCGCAATTGTAAACGCGCCGATCGATTACGGCGATCGCCTGCTTCGAGTGAAGCCCTTCCTCATCCCCCGCCCTTACTGCCATCCACAGCCATTACTTACCGCGACGCCCACACCAACGCCGACCGATACCGCGACCCCGACGCCCACTGACACGGCTACACCGACAGCAACCGACACCGCGACCCTGACGCCGACGGACACGGTTACACCGACGCCGACCGACACGAGCACGCCGACAGATACGGCGACGCCGACGCCGACCGAGACCGCGACCTCCACGCCGACGGACACGGCGACGCCGACGCCCACGAACACGACCACGCCTCAGGCCATCACGAGCAAAAGCGCTGTCGTCTACCGCGACGGGCCGACCACGCCGGAGCCAGGCGTGGTGCAGCCGGGCGACCGCATCGTGTACACGGTGTGGTTCACAAATACCGGAGCGGTCGATATTCTCCAGGCTCGCATCAGCGATGTGATCCCGAATGACACGACCTATCTGCCTGGCAGCGCATCCAGTAACGGCAGCCTGACGATCGGCAATCCATTGGTGTCAGTGATGGATCCGTTGACCCCGGGTCAGGTCTTCACGCTCACCTTCACCGTGATCGTCAACCAGACGCCGCAGGCCACGCAGATCGTCAACCTCGCCATCATCAACGCGCTGAACATCGACCCGCCCGACCCCTCCCTGATTCTCCTCGTCGACACTGGCGGAACTGCGATTCCTGATATAATAGGTAGTGCGCCGAGGAAGACTATCTACCTGCCCGTCCGTCCACCTGACCTCGGCGACTGAGATTCTCAGAGCGCCTGGGAATGCCTGAACGAGTCCTCGTCATCGACGACGATCCGGCGCACGTGCGCATGATTGAGCTGGCGCTGCTCGACGCCCGCTTCCAGCCGGTCACTGCGACGAGCGGCGAAGAAGGCCTGCGCAAGCTGCTCGCGTATCGCCCGGACCTGGTCATCCTCGACGTGATCATGCCGGGCATGGACGGCCTGGAGACGTGCGCTCGCATCCGCCAGGTCTCCACGGTGCCCGTCATCTTCCTCACCGCGAAGCAGAGCATCGACGATAAAGTAGCCGGCTTGCAGCTCGGCGGCGACGATTACCTGGTCAAGCCTTTCAGCCCGGGCGAGTTGATCGCGCGCGTGGAAGCCGTGCTGCGGCGCTCGCACCGCCCGCTCGCCGAGCGGGACGCGGTTCTCCGGGTCGGCGGGCGCCTGGTCATCGATCGCGGCACGCGCCAGGTCGTCGTGCGCAATCAGTCGGTGTCGCTGCGCCCCGCCGAGTACAACCTGCTCTTGATCCTGGCCGAGCGCGCCGGGCAGGTGGTCAGCGCCGAGCAGATCGGCGAGCTGATGGGCATCACCGATCCGGGCGCGCGCCCGAGGCGCGTCAAGTGGCACATCTGGAAGCTGCGCCAATCGATCGAGAGCGATCCCCACAAGCCCGAGCTGGTCCTCACGCGGCGGGGCGGATACCTGCTGGCCAACTCTTAACGGGTGTGTGCGCGTCTAGCGACTATCCGCACATGCCAGTGGTAGACGGTGTCGGCGGAAGGCCAGCGACGTTCTGCGTGATGACGACGCCGCTAGTTTCCGCGTTGGATAGCATAAACGCTACGGCAGCCAGTCGTAGCAATCAGTGTATCACTTGTGGCATCCAATCCACCAACCAAACTACGCCACGCCCACGCATCTGACCTTATCCGATACCATAGCGGTACCTTCATGACCGTACCTACAGGTGACCCATCTGCTGCTGAGTAAGCACGGAGTGTTCCGTCAGCGTATAAACCATACACCAGATCGTGAAATACAATGGGTCTGGATATTGCCTGCGCTCCGGGCGATGGAATGCGCCAGACAATGTGACCGCTTGCCAATTCGACTTGCAGCAAGTTGTCCATGGCATCAAAGAGATGCAACGCGTTGGGGGTTAGAGTCATCGAGGGGATATCACCCCAAAATGCGTTGGAGTCCTTTGCTATCAAATAGTCGACATGGGTCGCCCATCTGGGTCGCAGGGCTTGCAGATCGAACAAAACGACGCCGTCGCGTTCTGATCGGATAACAGCACGTTGATCCTCAATGAGCACATCACCGAGAATGGGCGGTATCCCCAGTGTCGCGGTTGCGACCAATGCACCATCCGCTGCGTTGAGTTTATAAACGTTTCGATCAAGATTGAATGAATATAACCAGGAGCCGATAACAAAATCACCCCTAGGGAAACTTCCTTTCCATGGCATGCGCCATCGGTGCTCACCTGCGGGCAAGTCAACTCGATTTAGCTCTCGCCATTCACCACGATAATACACTGCACCGTCCGACACAGTCATTCCTAGGACGTGCACCTGCTCAGTGTAGACAACTTCCCCAGACGATCTATCCAGCACCACCAAATACTCTTCCGGAATTTCGAACCTGAGCCCTTTTTGATAGTGAACATTCACTGCAATATACTTCTGACTCCAAGCCATGTTTTTGATCCAACGCACAGGCAGCGCAGCATTATCGGCGCCATCGAATCGCCATAAAACAGCACCCGTCTGCGGATTTAGTACCCATACGGTGTCCCTGAACTCACCCGGAAAAGGGTCTGCTCGTTCCAGAAGAATGAGTTGCGTGTCAGTGACTTCAGGCGGCAACGCAATGGGGTGCTCAAAAACCTGCTGCCAGACCATGCTCCAGCCAGGAGATAACGAGGGGACTGCCGTATCCCCGCTGCACTCTCGACTCGACGTGCCCGGAGCATCCCCAGCTGGCGTCAAGGATAATCCAGCAAATTCGGAATTGCTCATCGATGTACTCGTAGGTGGAATCTCGGGCGAGTAATCGAGACTTGTACAACTGATTAGGCTGATGCAGAGGATAAGGATACGCGCTATGTGCCTGTTAACTTCGATGCTCTTCACCCCAATTCCGTAATTCTCCATACACAGTCACCCCTTCTCATTTCGGACCATGCTGCATTATGTAGGTTACTGCATTATTAAGTTCATCCACTGTAGCATCATGTTCTTCTTCAAGCGGTACGTGGCTTGCTACCATTTGCATGATTGTCCCAAGTGAAGGACCCGAGATTGATACCGTCCCTTGTAAAACCACAGACAACCATATCGGTCCAGCCGTGTTGAATGTGACGTCATATGCGTTGACGGCGGGGTTCGTTGCCGCGCGCCAGCACGACCTGTACGCTATTATCCACCAACTGCCGCACGCTGCCCAGCGCGTCGGGCAAATGATACACCCATCCCGCCGGCTGCTGCTCGCCGACCCGCGTCACACCGTACAGATATGCCGTCTTGCCTCCTGCCTCCTCCTGCACCAGCACCTGCACCAGCGGCGCAGCCAGGTAGCCGAAGCCAGCCCACGTGCCGGTGAAGGTTAACGTCACCGTCTGGTTGGCGGTGTCGCTCCAGACGCCGGTCGCTATCCGCCATCAGCTATCCGCTACCGGCCCTCCGCAACTCCCGCTTGACAAGCGCGCCGATTTCAAATATACTGTTGTTGTCTATAGCGAACGTCGTTCGGCATATAGAACAGGCTATGACCCGTGGCTGACCGCGTCCCCGCCGTCGATCGCGCGCTGCGCATTCTGAACGCCTTCAAGGACGGCCACGCCGAATACGGTGTGACCGATCTCAGCCGCCTGCTGGGCATCAACAAAAGCACCGTCCACGATATTCTCCACACTCTTGCACATTACAACCTGCTCGAACGCAACCCGGCCACGCAGAAGTACCGCCTCGGCCCCGGACTGATGGAATTCGGCGACCTGGCCCGCCAGCGCCGTGACGTCCACGAAGTGGCGCACCCGTTCCTGCGCCCGCTCATGGAGGCGACGACCCTAACTGCCCTGCTGGGGGTCTTCGAGGCGGACTCGATCACGATCGTCGACAAGGTCGAGCCACCGGACGAGATGAGGATCGCGGCGTCGGTCGGCCAGCGCATGCCGTTTTGTGCAGGCTCCTTCGGCCGCGCATTTCTGGCCTGGATAGACGAGGCCAGCGTGGACCGCCTGCTGGTATCGCCGGGCCTGCGTAAGTTCACCGCCACGTCGATCACCGATCCGGCTGCTTATAAAGCCAGCCTGGCCTCGGTCCGGCGGCAGGGTTACGCCGTCGACGACACGGAGGAATACCTGGAAGGCGCGTGGGCCGCCTCGGCGCCAATCCGCGACGCCACTCGCGTCGTCGCGGCGATGACCGTCGTCGGCTTCACCGGCCGCATCAGCGCGGCCCGAAAGAAGACGGCGATTCGCGCCTTGCTTCAGACGACGCGCCGCATCTCGCACCTGCTCGGCGCGCCGGAGAAATTGAAGTAGCCACCGAGGCACGGAGGCACAGAGAATCTTAGTGCCTTGGTGTCTTCGGGCTCTACCGGATCGGGCGGGAAA